>NZ_JBQKFQ010000002.1:0-417200 GCF_052119225.1 Paraeggerthella sp. LCP19S3_G8 | reverse complement strand
GCGCATCGAGGGGGCCGGGGCGGCGCTGAGCGCCGAGCTGGCCGCCGCCAACGTCGACCGCGACGGCGACCTGTACAAGGCGACCACCTTCACGGCCAAGTTCGTCCCCGACGACGGCCAGACCTACGCGGTGAGCTACGCCACCGACGGCAACGGCACGGCCGACCCCGCCGACAACCGGGGCATCCAGGTGCTCGGCACCTCCGGCGTGACCGGCTCGACCGCCGCGCCCGCCCCCGGCTACAAGTTCGAGGGCTGGTACAAGGGCGACGCGCGCATCGAGGGGGCCGGGGCGGCGCTGAGCGCCGAGCTGGCCGCCGCCAACGTCGACCGCGACGGCGACCTGTACAAGGCGACCACCTTCACGGCCAAGTTCGTCCCCGATTTCTCCACGCTCAGTGCAAGCGGCTTCGACGTCACCTACGACGGCGCTCCGCATAAGGTGCTGCTGCACGGCGTTGTTCTGCCCGGCGATACAATCGAATATTGGGTTGGCGACACGCAGCTTGCTGCCAACGAGTTCGTCAATGTGGCGGATTCCACCGAAGTTACCGTGAAGGTGATCCGCGGAACCCAGGTGTGGACCAGCAATTCGGTAACCGCCAGAATCACTCCCGCGCCCGCCACCATCAAGGTTAACGACTCGTCCAAGAAGTTCGGGGAATCCGACCCTGCCTTCACGGGTGCGGTCGAAGGGCTGATCGGCTCCGATTCGCTGGGCAATGTGGTTTACAGCCGCACCAACAACGATGAAGCTGTCGGTTCCTATGCAGGTGTCCTTACTGCTACGGTCGACAATCTCAACGGCAACTACACCTATACGGTGGAGCCGGGCGACTTCTCCATCGAGCCCGCAGACGGCAATATCGTTCGCATCACGTCCGATGCCGAAGGTTTGACGAAGGTCTACGACGCGCAGCCTGTATCCGTTACGGCCGAGGCTGACGTCGAGGGCTCCACGCTGCTGTACTCGGTGGACAACGGGGCAACCTGGTCTGAGAGCAATCCGTCGTTCACGAATGCCGGAACGTACACGGTGCACGTGAAGGCCACGCATCCGGGGTACCGGGAAACGGCTCCGGTGAGCGCGACCGTTGTCATCACCCCTGCGCCCGTCACCATTACGGTTGCCGATGCTTCCAAGGTTGCAGGTGCCGCCGATCCGACCTTCACCGGCACGGTCGAGGGCCTGGTGGCCGAAGGCGATCTGGGCGACGTGGCCTACGTCCGTCCCGGCGGCGAAGAGGCCGTGGGCGTGTACCAAGGCGCTCTGACCGCTCTGTTCACGCAGAATCCGAACTACGCGGTTTCCGTGATCAACGGTACGTTCACCATTACGGCTCCGCCGATTCCGCCGATTCCGCCCGACCCGGTCGAGCCTACTCCGACGCCTACGCCGCTGCCCGAACCGGGCACGGTTCCTCCTGACAGCCCGCTGGCGCCTATCGTTGCGCCCATCGTGGACGTGCTCGGGGGCGCTGCCGAAGCGGTCATCGGCGACAACGAGACCCCGCTTGCTCAGCGCGAAACCGAAATCTCCGATGGGGAAACGCCGCTTGCTGGTCACGATCATGCGTCGTGCTGGGTGCACTGGTACATCATACTGGGCATCATTGTCACGGCCATATATTCCGCTTGCGTGACGCTGCGTCGCAGCCTGTTCTCTCGTAAGCTGAAGCAGTACGAAGACAACCTGACCGGGGGCGGTGACCCCGCTCCCGGCGCGCCTTCTCGGTTCGACGACGAGGCCTCCGCGGCAAACGTTTCTCAGGGTGCTCCTGCGGGGACGGTTGCAGCTGCCGGGTTGAACGAGTAGGGAAGGGAGGATACGCATGAAAAAGAGCAACGTCATCGTCTTTGCCCTGCTTGCGGCAATCTCGGTATTTCTGCTGTGGCTGTGGTACTTCTTGGGCTTTAACAGGGTCGACGATCCGCTTGACCTGGTTTTGTCCATCGTATGGTGGGCGGTTATCGCGGTTTCCATCGCGGTCATCGTTCGCGCGGAGCGGGTTCGCCGTCGGCGCATTAGAACCGTGTACGTGGGCGACAATGCCACGTTCAACAGCGAAAAGGGGCTTATGCGCTTTTCGGAGGGGGAGCCCATGCAAGACGTGGTAGCTTCCATTGTTGAAAACTTGAAGTACGACTTCACGCGCGAGGAGTTTCCCGATAAGGAAGCGTTTCAAGCGAAGTATTTCGTGCGCACGAAGGAATTCCGGACGGAAGAAAACCCCGAGGCCGTAAAGGACCAGTCGATGGAATCTGCTCAGACCGCATTGGATTCCTCTGCGTCCGCGCGCCGCGCATGGACGGGCGAAGTGGTCGTTGCGGCCACTGGCGAGGAAAAGCCGTTTGGAACGCCCGAAGAATTGGCTGCTATTTTGACCACGCTAGGAGCTGCGGCTTAAAAGCCGCCTTTCTGGTCGCGCTTGCATCGACAGCCCTTCCGGCGAAGTTTCTGGAAGGGCTGCTTCTTAGCTTACGCGACATCGTCGTTTGATCATGGTTCGACCGCGTGAGTCCTGCGGTGCAAGTTGGGTAGACGCTTCTCTTGCTTGCAGGGCCTGGTAGGCTTTTGAACGTTTAATTGCAAGTAGAATGGTTGTGATTCTCGTATGAGGAGCTATCGACTTAACGACATCGAGGAATTTCCCGACCTGCGTCATCTGCTCGAACGCAGCGCGCGGCTCTTTTCGGGTAAAACCGCATTTGCCGAGCTGTCGCGTTCTTCGGGGCTGCGCGAAGTGAGCTACGCTTGCTTTCTCGAGGACGTGCGGGCCCTGGGCACCGCGCTTTTGGAGCGCGGGTACGCCGGCAAGCGCATCGCGCTCATCGGGGAAAACTCCTACGCGTGGATTCTTGCGTACTTCGCGATCGTCAACAGCGGGATGACGGTGGTTCCCTTCGATAAAGAGCTTTCCTGCTCTGAGATCGTCGACCAAATGGCAAGGGCGAACGTTGATGCGCTGTGCCATACTGCATCGTACGCGCCCGAGGCGCGTCGCGCGGCCGATGCGTTGAAGGAGCGCCGCGGGCTCGATGTGGAGCTTTTTGACATGGGGTCGTTGTCTGCGGGCGAATTGGCATGTGACCTGCTTTCTTGCGGGCGAGATCAGATCGCGCTCGGCAACGATCGGTACGCGCGGGTTGAACTGGATCCGGATGCGGTGTGCTCGATTTTGTTCACATCGGGAACCACGGGCGTGAGCAAGGGCGTTTTGCTGAGCCATCGAAACTTCGCATCCAATATAAAAGGGGCTTGCGAGCTGGTGCTTTTCGGCCCGCAGGATACGCTGGTCTCCGTTCTCCCCATCCATCACGCCTACGAGGACATGGCGGGCATCTTCTGTCCGTTGTACTATGGGTGCACCGTGGGGCTCTGCTCCGGTTTGAAAATGCTCCCGAAATGCCTCGACGCGTTCAAGCCTACCATTCTGTGCTTGGTCCCCCTGTACGTCGAAACGTTCAGAAGCAAGATTCTTCGCGCCGCAAAAGAGGGCGGCCGCGAACGACAGCTTGCTTTCGCCTGCAAAGCAAGCTCGCTGCTTCGGCGCATTGGCGTCGACGTTTCGGACAAGTTGCTCGCGCAGCCCCGGGAGGCGTTCGGCGGGCGTCTGCGACTTGTCATCTGCGGAGGAGCGCCGCTCGATCCAGCCTATGCGCCGTTTTACCGCTCTCTCGGCATCAATCTTATTCAAGGGTACGGCATCTCCGAATGTTCTCCCATTGTTTCGGTCAACCGCAACAACGAGTTCAAAGACGATTCCGTTGGCCGCGTGATTTCGTGCGCGCGCGTGCGGTTCGACGAAAACGGGCAGATTTGGGTCAACGGCCCGTCGGTCATGGCGGGGTACTTGGATGAAGAAGCCGAAACGCTGGTCGACGGTTGGTTTCCAACGGGCGATCTGGGACGTTTGGACGCGGATGGGTTTCTGCACATCACGGGTCGGTGCAAAGACAACATCGTCCTGAGCAACGGCAAGAACGTTATGCCTCAGGAAATCGAGCGTGCTTTGACGGCGTGCGATTCCGTGGCCGAAGCGGTGGTTATCGGCGGGCCTGGAACGGGCAACGGTTCCGAGTGCTTGGCGGCGCACATCTACCCGGACTTTGAAGCTATCGGGTTGGATGCGAAGTCTCCAGAAGCTGCGGCGGCCGCTCGGGATCGGGTGCGCGCCGATATCAGGCGCGTTAACAGGGGCCTGGCGTTTTACAAGCGCATAGCAACGTTTGCGGTGCACGCCGAGCCGTTCGAGAAAACGACAACGCGCAAGGTAAAGCGGTTTTTGCTCGTTGAGGATACGAAGGGAATGGTACATGTTTGATCGCGTTCAAAGCATCATCCAGGGCTACATCCAGCGCGACGACCTGGAGATCACGCTTGATACCGACGTGCTGAGCGACCTGGGCATCAACTCGCTTGAGTTGGTGGAGCTGGTGTGCGCGTTCGAGATGGAATTCGACCGGGAGATACCGGAAAAAGACATTCGCCAGTTCGTGACGGTCGAAGACATCGTGCGTTATCTGGAAGCGATCGAAGCGTAGGCTGAAGCGCCGTGGACCTGTTCCTTGCATCCGTGCCCGCCGCTGACGAGAAGCTGCTCGCCAAAGCGGCGCTTCCCTTTGCGACGCCGGCGAAGCGCGCCCGCATGGAGCGTTGCCGCGTTGCGCAGCAGCGCGCGGGCATGGCGCTCGCCGAGGTTCTGCTTGCGTGGGCGCTGCATGAAGAGCGGGGCGTGAACTTGCGCGCCGTTGAGCGCTTCGAGGGCGATTGCGGAAAGCCGTTCGCGCGCTACGCTGACGGCTCGGTCGAATTCAGTTTGAGCCATTCCGGATCGTACGTCCTGGTCGGGATCGATGATGCCCCCATTGGCGTGGATATCCAGCAACGGCGCCAGGCGGACGAGCGGCTTGCGCGCAAGGTTATGGACGCGGCCTCGTTCGAAGCATGGCTGGAATCTTCCGACAAAGCAACGCTCTTCTGCGATTGCTGGGCTCGCATGGAAAGCGAGTTGAAGTGGTGGGGAGTTGGAATCGCGGGTCTTGGAAGGGCCGATCTTGTTCTTCCGGAAGGCGTGTCGTCATGCGCGGTTGATGCTCCTGCCGGGTATTCGGCTTCCGTGTGCGCTGCGTTGCCGAAACCCGCCCCGTTGCGGGCGTCTCCTCGAACCGTGCAGATTGAGGAGTTGCTTGCTTTTGCCGAAAGGGAAGGGCTGTGATCGTGAAGCAAAACGAGGATACCCGTAGCGCGTTGCCGTTGCCCGATGCGCCGGCGCGCGCAAGCAGAAACGAAGGAGCGTCCCTTATGGCAGGTCGGTATCCGTTGACTCACCCGCAGAGCCGCATTTGGCATGTCGAGCAATCGCATCCGGGAACCAGCATGTGGAACAACGCCGGTACGCTCAAGATTCGCGGGCGTCTTGATTTCGATTTGCTGGACAAGGCCATTCAGCTGTTTTTGGAGGCGAACGAGTCTCTTCGCTTGCGCATCTGCCTTGTCGACGGCCAGCCCATGCAGTATGTGGCTGCACATCGGCCCGTACATATCGATCGACTGGATTTCAGCTCCACGGGCGTGAAGGGGCTGTACGAGTGGGATGTTCGTCAAACGCAGGCGCCCATGTCGCTGATCGACAGCCCCCTCTATTACTTCGCTTTGGCGAAAACCGCTCCCGACGAGGGGTACCTGTACGCGAAGATGCACCATATCATCTCCGACGGCGTGTCGTTCGTGGTGTTCGCAAACGAGGTCATGGACTGGTACGACATGCTTTTGCGCGGGGAAACTCCCGTGCCCCGGCCTGCAATTTCGTATCTCGATTACGTCGAGGAGGAACGTCTCTATCGGGAATCCAAGCGATTCGCTTACGACGAGGCGTACTGGCTCAAGCGGTTCTCCGACTTCTCCGATGCCACGTTGCTCAAGCCTCGAACGTCGGACTGCTTTGCAACGAAAGCGAAGCGCAAGGCGTGCGTGCTTTCAGCTGAGCTTTCCGCGGCGGTGCGGGGCTTTTGCAAAGAGCATCGCGTGTCGGTGTTCGCGTTGCTGCTGTCCGCGTTTTCCGTGTATCTGAATCGCGTGTTGGGGAAAGAAGACCTGGTCATAAGCGCTCCTGTATCGAACCGCACGTTCGCGGGGTCCAGTGAGCGTTTCGGTATGTACGTGAGCACGGTGCCCGTGCGGGTGGCGGTCGACAACGAGCGTGCGTTTTTGGATTTTGCCGAAGGGGTGTCCAACGAATGGTTTTCCGTTCTCAAGCATCAGCGGTATCCGTACGACGTGCTCATGGAGAAGATTCGCGAACGTCGTCCCGACATCGACCAGCTGTACGATATTTCCTTATCGTACCAGGTGGGGACGTTCGAAACGAAGAAGCGCTGCTTCTCCTACGAAGGGCGTTGGCATTTCAGCGGGCATCAGGCATCCTCGCTCAACATTCACTGGAACGATCGCGAGAACAACGGGCGCTTCGTGCTGGATTACGATTACCTCTCGCCCCTGTTCGCGGCGAAGGAAGTTGATTTCATCCACGAGCATTTGTGCAACATCGTAGCCGATGCCGTTGCTCATCCCGAAAAGCGGCTTTTCGAGCTTGCCATGGTTTCTGCGGAAGAGCGAGACAAGGTGCTGTACCGGTTCAACGACACCGATGACGGTTTCGAGCGAACCGACCTGGTCAGCCTATGGAAGCGCCGCGTTGCCGAGGGTCCCTGCGAACCGGCGTTGACCTATCGCGGTCGAAGTTGGACGGCGGCCGATTTGGACCGGGCCTCCGACGAGGTTGGCAACGTGCTCGCGAACGCGGGGGTTGCGCCGGGCGATGTGGTCGCGCTTGCGTTGCCGCGAAGCGACGTCTACTATGCGGCCATGCTGGGCGCCCTCAAGGCGGGCGCGGCGTTCATGCCCATTGATCCCTCGCTTCCCGAGGAGCGCGTTCGCTATATGCTGAACGAGTCGGGCACGCGGTTTGCGCTGGTTGGACCAGGGGATTTAGAGGACCGACAGAAGGGGGCGCTTCTGTCGGTCCCCGTGGCCTCGTTGCGCGCCGAGGAGCTTGTGCGGCGCGTTTCCTGCGTGCGATCGGAGGCGGCCGCGGGGAAGGGCCGCTGCTTGGAGGGTGCTGCTTCGGAAGGGATCTGCGTTGCGCGGCGCTTTCCCGATCCCGGCCAGGCGGCGTACCTCATCTACACGTCGGGTTCGACCGGCACGCCGAAGGGCGTGGTGGTCGAACATGCGCAGATTGCCCACTTCGTGCTGTCGATGCGCGCGGTGTGGGGTCGCACCCCCGGCGGCAGGATGCTGTGCGTGGGCCCGGTGTCGTTCGACATCAACATCATGGAGGCGGCTGTCGGCTTGTTCTCGAACCGTACGCTCGTGGTGGCCGACGATCGGCAGGCCGACTACCCCGACGATCTGTGCGCGCTTATGGGGAAAGAGCGCGTGGACCTTATGATGGTCACGCCGGGGCGCATGGAGATGATCCTTTCGGCCCAGGCGGGCGCTCATGCTCTGCGAGGGGTTCGGGAGATCGGATTGGGAGCCGACGTGCTTCCGCCCGAGCTGCTGCGGCGCATCCAGCAGGTTACGTCGTCGTGCGTCACGAACTTCTACGGACCTACCGAAGTGACGATCGCGGCCACGTGCTGCGACGTGACCGGCCGTGTCGACGTCAACATAGGTCGGCCCATGAACGGCGTGCGCGTCTACATTCTGGACCCGCACCTCAATCCGGTTCCGATTGGCGTTCCAGGTGAGCTGTACGTTGGGGGCGCTGGCGTGAGCAGGGGATACGTTGCGCGTGCCGAGCTGACGGCCGAGCGCTTCGTGCCGTCTCCCTTCGTGGAAGGGGAGCGTCTTTACCGCACGGGCGACGTGGGCCGCTGGTATCCGCTTGGCGAAATCCAGTTTCTCGGGCGCATCGACCGCCAGGTGAAGATTCGCGGGTACCGCGTTGAGCTGGGAGAGATCCAGAACAGGCTGCTGCAGTTGGAGGGGATCCGTTCGGCGGCGGTGGTGGCGCACGACGAGCAGGACGGACGCAAATCGCTGTGCGCGTACGTGGCGGGGGACTGCGTGCCCCCTGCTGCGCGGATGAAGGCGCACCTGTCCGAATCGCTGCCGTTCTACATGGTTCCCTCGTGCTTCGTGGAACTCGACGAGCTTCCTCTTACGACAAGCGAAAAGCTTGACGTGCGTCGTCTCCCCAAGCCTCAACGGGAGGCGGTGGGCGCGCGCTCGTTCGAAACCGATACTCAGCGAAAGCTCGCGGAGCTGTGGGAGGGCATCCTGGGGGTGGGTTGCGTTCGTCCCGACGATCACTTTTTCGAAATCGGCGGGGATTCGCTGTCCATCGTGCGCATGATAGCCGCAGTGGCCGATGCCTTCGATGCGAACATCGATTTGGTGGACGTGTACCGCGACCCGACGCTTGCCGCCTGTGCCGCGCTGATCGATCGGGCGGAGGCCAGCTACTGCAAGCCGGTGAAGCCCGTGGCAGCGCGCCGTTACTATCCGGCCACGTCAACGCAGCAGCGCATGGTTTTGGCGGCAAGCGAGGCCCCTGATTCCGTTGCTTACAACGTGCCGGCGTTGTTCGTATTTGAAAGCATGCTCGACGAGGACCGGCTCAAGGCCGCCTTGGAAAAGCTGCTCGCTCGGCATGCCGTTCTGCGCACGTCCCTGCACGTGCGTGACGGCGCGATCGTGCAACGGGTTCATCGTTCGGTCGAGGTGCCGTACGAGTCGGTTGCGTGCGCCGACGCCCGCATCGCGGCATGCGCGAAGCGGCGCGTTCGGCCCTTCGACGTTTCAAGCGCTCCGCTCATGCGGCTTGTCTCCATTCGAACGCCCCGGCGGCATGCGTTGCTGTTCGACTTCCATCATGCCGTTTGCGACCAGGCGGGGCTTCGGATCGTGCTCGACGACTTCGCCGCTTTGTACCAGGGGGACGCGTTGCCTCCTCTTGCCGTCGATTACAAAGATTGCGCTGTTTGGCTGGAGGGGCGCCTTGCCTCGGACGCTTTGGAGCAGCATGCGGCGTATTGGCGCGAACGGCTTTCCGGTGACCTTCCCGTGCTGGCCCTGCCCACCGAGCGCCCTCGAACGGGCGAACGGAAGGGGGCAACGTGCGAGGCGCGCATCGCCGCGAGCGCGCTCGCATCGTTGCATGCCCTTGTCCGCTCCCAAAAGGCAACGATGGCCACGGCGCTCATGACCGTGTTCGGGCTGGTGCTTTCCCGTACCGCCTTGCAAGACGAGGTGGTGATCGGCATGCCCGTGGAAAACAGGATGCAACCCGCGATGCAGCATACGGCGGGCGCTTTCATCAACACGGTTCCGGTGCGGTGCGCGTTTTCGGGCGGGCAGACCGTCCGTGCATGCTTCAACGCGGTGCATCGCGCTTTGAGCGAAGCCGTTTCCCATCAGGATTATCCGTTCGAGCGCATCGTGACCGATGCGGGGGCCGCGCGTCAGCGCGGGCGCAACCCCTTGTTCGATGCAATGCTCGTGTTCGGGAAAGACCAGGTGAACTTGACGCTTGAAGGCGTATCCGCAACGCCTCGGTTCGTGGACGTTGCAACGGCGAAGCTCGACGTGACGCTGTTCGCCTACGAAGCGGCGGACGGCCTGACGTGCAGATTGGAGTACGATCGAAACCTGTTTTCCGCTGCAGCAGCGCGGCGCATGCTCGATCGTTTCGTCCATACCGCAGCAACGCTGTTCGAGGCTCCCGACGAGGGCGTCGCGCGCGTGAGCGTGCTGCCCTTGGAAGAATATCAGCTGGTGACAAGCGGGTTTGCGGGAGATAAGGTGCCCGTTCGCAACCGGCCTCTCTGCGCGTGGGTGGAAGACCTTGCCGACCAGCGCCCGTGCGACGAAGCCGTTGTGGCCTCGGACGGTCGGCTGACGTTTTCCGGGTTGGATCGGCAAGCTGACTGCATCGCATGCGCTCTTGCCGAAGCAGGGGCAGGGCCCGGAGCACTGGTGGCTGTCATGATGCGTCGCAGCGCGGCGCTGCTTCCGGCTTTGTTCGGCGTTATGAAAGCGGGCGCTGCTTACGTTCCCGTCGACCCGACGTATCCGGCTGATCGCAAGGCGCTCATGCTGGCCGATAGCGGGGCGCGCCTTGTGCTGGTCGATCGCCAGACGTGCGACGCCTGCCCGGAGGTCCCGTCCGCCGCGGCAAGGGTGGTCGTCGAGGATGCGCTTCTTGCGCGCGCCTCGTTGGATTCGGCGCAGGCTCGCAACGAGCGTATGCGCAGGTGCTCCGATGCGAAGCCGGACGACCCTGCGTACGTCATCTACACAAGCGGGTCGACCGGGGTGCCGAAGGGAAGCCTTCTTACGCGTGCGGGCGTGGCGAACCTGCGCGATGCTATGGCTTCGTGCATCGGCTACCGTCCTGCATGGACCGTGGTCTCGGTGACCACGATGTCGTTCGATATCTTCGTTGCGGACGCGCTGCTTCCCTTGACGTACGGCTGCCGTATCGTGCTCGCCGACGAAGAGGAACTTCGGCAGCCTCGTTTGCTGGCCGGTCTTATCGAGCGCGAACGGGTCGATTTTCTGCAGGCGACGCCCTCACGCATGCAAATCATGGTGCGCGACCAGGCGTTCGTCCAAGCGGCTTCGCGGCTTTCGACCGTGGTGCTGGCAGGAGAGAAGCCGCCGCTTCCGTTGGTTCGAACGTGCAAGCGCATCATGCCCGGCGCGCGTCTCAAAAACGGGTACGGCCCGACCGAGGTGACCGTGTACACTTCGTTTCAGGATATGACCGACTGCGCGTACGTGAGCATTGGGCGGCCTATCGCGAACACGCGCGTCTACGTGCTCGACGAGGCGCTGCGGCCTGTTCCCGTGGGAACGTACGGGGAAGCCTACATTGCCGGAGCGGGAGTGTCGCCGGGCTACATCGGCCGCCCCGATCTGAACGAGTCGCGCTTTCTCCCTGATCCGTTTCACGAGGGAGGCGTTATGTACCGATCGGGAGACGTGTGCCGTTACGACGAGCACGGCGAGCTGTTCATTGCGGGGCGCGTCGATCATCAGGTGAAGGTGCGCGGTTTGCGCATCGAGCCCGGCGAGATCGAAGCGGCCCTGTGCGCTCTTGACGGCATCGCCGAAGCCGTGGTGGTGGCGCACGGGGCGGGAGAGCGCAAGCAGCTGGTTGCGTACTATACGGCGTCCGAGCCGCATGAGGTTTCGCGGTTGCGGTCTGCGCTTGCGGCGCAGCTCCCTTCGTTTTTGGTGCCCGCGCGCTTCGTTTATCTCGAGGCTCTGCCCGAAACGGCAAACGGAAAGGTGGATCGCGGGCGCCTTCCCGATCCGGACGCGAGCGCTTGCGCGACGACGGCCGAGCCTTCCCGCCCGCTTTCCGGCGCGCCTGCGAAGCGGGCGTATTCGGCCGAGGAACGACGGCTCCTGCGCGCGATCGAGCACGTCCTGGGAGTGCGCGGCGTCAGCCTGACCGACAACGTGTTCGATCTGGGAGGCGACTCCTTGGCGGTCATCTCCATCCAGGCACGGCTCGCCCCGCACGGGTGGACGCTGCGCACGCAGGATTTCTACGATGCCGATACCATCGGGGATCTGCTCGCACGTGCACACATGCCTGGCGCGAAGAGCGTTTCCGAGCATCAGCAGAACACGGGCGGAAGCGCATCGGATCGTCGTTTGGCCGATCGAAGCGAAGCGGCGGCATCGGTTGCGCGCAATGCGGCAGCGGCTTGCGAAAAGCCCGTTGCCGCATGTTCTCTCGACCGTGTGCTCGTAACGGGAGCAACCGGGTTTCTGGGCGCCCATGTGGTGGCGGAGCTTTTAGCTGCGGGCGCGGGGGAGGTGCTTTGCCTGGTGCGCGCCGCCGACGACGTCGAGGCGCAGGTGCGCCTCGATCATGCACTGGCAGCTTACGGGATGGACTTTGCCCCTGCGGTCCGCGCCGTGCGTGGAGACGTGTCGAAAGACGATCGCGGTTTGGCCGCGTCGCTCGGTGCGATCGACGCGGTCTTTCACTGCGCGGCCATCACCGACCATGTTGGTCGGCGCGAGGAGTACGAACGCGTCAACGTCGAGGGCACGCGTCGCATGCTGGAGCTGGCCGCTATGCTGGAAGCGCAGTTCATGCACGTGTCGACGATGAGCGTGGCCGGCAGGGGCGGTGCGCTGTTCGACGAGCGATCGTTCGACGTGGGGCAAGACGTCGATTTCAACGAATATGCTCGAAGCAAGTACCGGGCTGAGGCCGTCGTGCTCGACGCTTTCGCGAAGGGCGCTGCGGGTCGCGTGTTTCGCGTGGGGAATCTGACGGGCCGCGCTCGTGACGGGGCGTTTCAGCGCGACGTTCATCGCAACGCCTTCGCGATGCGCCTTGCCGCTTACGCCCGTTTGGGATGCTATCCTGAAAGCCTGGCCGAACGGTTCGAGATGACGCCCGTCGACTCCTGCGCGCGCTCCATCGTGCTTTTGGCAACGTGCGACTCGCATTGCATTGCGCACGTATGCAGCGATCGGCAGATCGACGTCAAGGAGCTTGCCGCGCTTTTGAGGCGTTGCGGCCACCCTGTTGAGCCGGTGTCCGACCAAGCGTTTGCCCAGTGCGTTTCCGAACGCCTGAACAGCGAGTTCAAAAGCTTGTTCGGCATCGTTCGGGATGTTGTGGAACGCCCTGCCGTCCAACCCACCGAGGCGTCGGTGGCGGCCACGTGCGCTGCGTTGCAGGCGAAGGGCTTTTCCTGGCCGGACCCCGATGCGGCGTACTTCGCCCCTTACTTCGCTCAGATTCAAGCCGCCGTCGAGGCTTCGGGCCCCGTTCGAGAAAGGAGCTAACGTGGACGCTGCTTCCGCAATCGTGTTGACGGTGGTTCTCATCGCGCTGGTCGCCATGCTGTGCTACGTGGCGTTCGCCAAAGAGAAGAAAACGCTTCACTACCTGTTCATCACCATCATCATCGAGCTGATCGTATGGAATACGGCGGTGCTCGGCGGCAAGTACGTTGCCGCCGATCCAGGGCTTTCCGTGTTCGTTGACAACTTCGCCTACTTTGGGGCCGCATTTGTGCCGGTCACCATGCTGCTGCTGGGTTTGGCGTACCAGAAAAGCTTCAAAGGCTTTTCGAGGGCTTACGGGCTGCTGTTCGTGTTTCCCGTTATCACGATGGTTGTGATATTCACGAACGACTTCCACCATCTTTTCTACCTTTCGTACACGCCGGGCGTGGGGTACGTGCAGGGACCGTACTTCGTGTTCTACGCCCTGTATTCGTACGCGTGCCTGTTCACCGGCATGGGGCTGCTGTGCTATACCGCCATCAAAACCTCGGGCGTGCTTTCGCTTCAGGCGCTGCTCAACGTTGCGGCTGCGCTTATTCCCACGGTCACGAACATCTGTTACACGCTGCACGTCCCCGGCTTCTACGTGTACACTACGCCGGTTGCGTTCACCATCACCGTGCTGCTCTACATTGTGTCGCTGTTTCGATTCGGCTTCCTTAAAACCGTTCCCATTGCCACGCAAACCGTCATCAATCGCATTTCGGACTGTTTCGTGGTCATCGATCGCGAACTCCGCATGCTCGATTGCAACGAATCGTTCACGCGCCAGTTCTACGATCGATCGAGCGCCCAGAAAAAAGCGAAGCTCGACGATTTGCTGATCGGCATGGGATTGTCCGCCGACCAGGTTGTCTCCGTTCGTTGGAACACTGCGGTTGCCTTCGAGTCCGGCCGTTTGCAAACGGCCGACCTTGCCGTCGAAACGGGCGAAGGTCCTTTGTTCTACACGGTTGAGTACACGCCTTTGTCGGAGAGCTTGTCGTATCCGGCGCTCGTGCTGTTGTTCAAAAACGTCACGCAGCACGTGCTTGACCTGCAGGCGCTGCGCGACAATCAAGACATCCTGCTTGAGCGGGAGCGCTTGGCTTCGCTCGGGCAGATGATCGGCGGGATCGCGCACAATCTCAAAAGCCCCATTTTGGCTATTTCGGGAGGAATCGACCAGGTGCAATGGCTGGTGTCGGAGTATCGCGACTCGGTAGGGGACCAAGAGGTTACCGACGACGACCATCGCGAGATCGCTCGCGATATGGACGAGTGGCTTGCGAAGATGAAGATCCAGCTTTCGTACATGTCCGACATCATATCCACCGTCAAGGGGCAGGCAGCCCAATTCAGCGAGGACTCCTCGCATCCGTTCACCGTTGGCGAGGTGCTGAAGCGAACGCAGATACTCATGCAGCATTCGCTCGTGAAGGGCGGATGCACGCTGGAAACCGAGGTGAACGTCAATCGTGAGCAGGTGGTGTTCGGCGACGTGAACAGTCTTGTCCAGATTCTAGATAACGTCATCGACAATGCCATCCATGCGTATAATGGGGATGGTGGCACGATTAAGCTGAACGTGGAGCCGGTCGAGGACGGCGTGCGGTTCTCCGTTTCCGATCAAGGGGCGGGCATTGCGCCCGACGTTCAAAAGCTCCTGTTCAAAGAGATGACGACAACAAGGGGCAAGCATGGGACCGGGCTTGGCCTGTACATGTCCTACAGTACGGTAAAAGGCATGTTCCGCGGCAGCATGTGGTTCGAAACACAGCCGGGCGCGGGCACCACGTTCTTCATTCAGATTCCTTTGGCAGGAAAGCGAGGGTAGCATTGTATGCGCAAGCGGCGTAGTCGGGAGGTTTCCGAGGAATACCGTATTATGGTCGTCGATGACGAAGAGGGGATCATCGACACCGTTGTTGCCATGGTGAATCGCAGCGGATACTGGTGCAAGGGGTTCACCAATCCGCTTGAAGCGCTCGAGGAGCTTGAGCGCGAGCACTACGACCTGCTCATCCTCGACTATTTTATGCAGCCCATTCACGGCGACGAGGTGGTCGAGCGCATTCGCAAGACCGATTACGAGCTGTACATACTTCTTCTGACCGGGCATAAAGAGCTTGCGCCGCCGGTGAGCACGCTCAAGTCTTTGGCTATTCAGGCGTATTGCGAGAAAAGCGACCGCACCGACCAGCTGCAGCTGTTGGTGGAATCCGGCGTCAAGTCCATCAGCCAGATGCGCACCATAAAGCAGTTCCAGGAAGGGCTCAACAGCATTTTGGGCGCCGTCCCCAAAATCTACCAGCTTCAGCCCATCGGCAACATACTCGAGGAGATTCTTCGTCAGATCCTGCCCCTGGTCAACGGCGAGGACGCGTTCATTCTCATAGACGAGCTGCCCGAGTCGTTCGATCCTGCGGCGGGCGCGGGCTCTCAAGAGCGCAAGAGCATCTTCTGCGGCATCGGCGCGTACCGCGGTTCGGTGGATTCGTTCACCAGCCTTTTGGATCACGATCTCATGGAGGCCGTCGGCCGCGCGCGCACGGATTGCGCGCTCGTGCATGCTCCCGAGGGCGTGGTGCTGCCGCTGTGCGACGAGCAGAAGCGCTCGCTCGGGGTGATTTACGCGCGCAACGTGTCGAGCGAGTACGGCATCAAGCTTTTGGAGATTTACGCCCATCAAGCTGCATCGTCTATCAGCAACGCGTTTCTGCATTCGCTCGTCAATATCAAAAACGAAGAACTGCATGACACGTACGCGCAGCTCAAGCAGCGGTACATGGATACGGTCGAGGTGCTGCGCCTGGCGGTCGACGCGAAAGACGAGTACACGCGCGGCCACTCCGATCGCGTGGCAGCCTTGGCGGTGGAGATCGGTCGAGCGTACGGGTTCGACGCCGATGCGCTCGAAGAGCTGCGGGTGGCCGGCCTGTTCCACGACATCGGCAAGATCGGGACCGCCGACGACATCCTGCTCAAAACCGACACGCTCGACGATGCCGAGTACGAAGAGATCAAACGTCATCCCATGAAGGGAGCCATGATCTTGTCGGCCGTGTCGATGTTCGAGAGCATTGTGCCCGTGATCAGGCACCATCACGAGCGTTACGACGGACGGGGCTATCCTGACGGCATCGCCGGTCAGGACATCGAGCTGAACGCGCGCATTATCGCGGTGGCGGATGCGTTCGATGCCATGACCTCGGATCGCCAGTACCGGGCGCATCTTTCGTTCGAAGACGCGGTGCAGCAGCTGCGCGACGGCGCGGGCACCCAGTTCGATCCCTCCGTGGTCGATTGCATGCTTCGCCTGATTGAGACGCAGCCGAGAATCTTGCACATCGTGTGTCGTTAGCTTGCTTTGGCGCGCGGCGTTCTGGCGTATCCAGGCGCGCGCCGTGCTCGTCGGCCTTCTGGCAGGCGGGCGGGCGCGCCGGTTCACCTGGATGTCGGCTTTGGTGCGTAATTAAGTAATTGTAATTCTGAACTGGGCAAACGATAAACTTTACAGAGTTTTAACCCGCATCCGACATTCCTTTGATGCTTCAACTTCATCATGTTCTTTGCAACGGGCCGGAAGGCCCGTACTACTGCAACGAGCAATGCGCTCGAGGGGCGCATCGAAGGAAGGAAGAGCATGAAGAAGCGTTTGGTTATGGCGGTGAGCGCGGCGGCGCTGGCGCTGGGTCTGTTCGGGTTGTTCGGCTGCGCGTCGGGCGACGGCGGTGCGGCTGACGGCGAAAGCTCGTCGTCTCCGTCGGGCGCGGTTTCCGTGTACTCGCGCGAGGACGGCTCTGGCACGCGCGGCGCGTTCGTCGAGCTGCTTGGCATCGAGGAGAAGGACTCGAGCGGCAAGAAGGTTGACATGACCACGCCTTCGGCGGCCATCACGAACTCCACGTCCGTCATGATGACTTCCGTGTCCGGCGACAAGAACGGCATCGGGTACATTTCTCTGGGTTCCCTGAACGACACGGTGAAGGCCCTTGACATCGATGGCGCCCAGCCCACGGCCGAAAACGTGAAGAGCGGCGAGTACAAGGTTGCCCGTCCCTTCAACATCGTGACGAAGGACGGCCTGTCCGACGTGGCTCAGGATTTCGTGGCTTACATCATGAGCGCTGACGGCCAGAAGGTCGTCGAAGAGAACGGCTTTATCTCGGTTGCCGACAGCGCTTCCGCCTACAAGGCTTCCGGCAAGTCCGGCAAGATCGTCATCGCGGGCTCTTCTTCGGTGACTCCGGTCATGGAGAAGCTGGCCGAGGCTTACAAGGCGCTCAACTCCGGCGTGACCATCGAGGTGAACCAGTCCGATTCCACCACCGGCGTCAACATGGCTACGGAAGGCACCTGCGACATCGGCATGGTCTCCCGTGAGCTGAAGGACTCCGAGACCGGCGTCAAGGCGACGGTCATCGCGCAGGACGGCATCGCCATCATCGTGAACAACGGCTCTACGGTGGACGGCCTTACTTCCGATCAGGTGAAGGGCATCTACACCGGCCAGCTGACCACGTGGGAAGACGCGCTGGCCTAAGGGCGAGCGACGTAATCGAGTAGGACTCGCATGTCTCGCGTACACATCAAAGAAGGCATTGCGAAGGCGCTGTTCGTAGCTGCCGCGGGGATCTCGATCCTCGCGGTGGCCCTTATCTGCGTCTTCCTTTTTGCGAACGGCGTACCGGCTATCGCGCAGATCGGCCTTCCGGAATTTCTCTTCGGTACAACGTGGCGTCCGGCCAACGATATCTACGGCATCTTCCCCATGATCGTGGGCAGCGTATACGTAACGGCGGGCGCTATGGTGGTGGGCGTCCCTACGGGGCTTCTGTGCGCCATCTTCCTGTCCCGCTTCGCCAGCGGCAAGATCGCGGCGGTGCTCAAGCCGGGCGTGGAGCTTTTGGCGGGCATTCCGTCGGTCGTGTACGGCTTCTTCGGCCTGGTGATCATCGTGCCGTTCATTCGCGCTAACGCCCCGGCCGACGCTCCGGGCAACGGTTTGTCCTTGCTGGCGGCTGCCGTGCTTCTGGGCATCATGATCCTGCCCACTATCATCACCGTCGCGCAAAGCGCGCTCGACGCCGTTCCCAAGAAGTACTACGAAGGGGCGCTTGCTCTGGGCGCGGACCATGAACGTACGGTGTTTCGCGTTATCGTGCCCGCCGCCGTGTCCGGCATCATGGCCGCGGTGGTGCTGGGTGTGGGCCGCGCCATCGGCGAGACCATGGCCGTCATCATGGTCGCCGGCAACCAAACGCTCATTCCCGAGAGCATATTCAGCGGCGTGCGCACCATGACGGCGAATATCGTGCTGGAGATGGGCTACGCCGCCGATCTGCACCGCGGTGCGCTTGTTGCCACCGGCGTGGTGCTGTTCGTGTTCGTCTTGCTCATCACCATGTTGTTCAACGTCATCAAGAAGCGGGGTGAGATGAGGTAATGGCACCGAAATTGACTATTGCCTACGAATCCGGCGATGCGAGCCCCGTTGCGCCGTCCAATCCAAACGACCGCATCGACGCCTTGTTCGCAGCCGCGGAAACCCGCCATGGCAAAACCCGCCGCATCGTATCCGCCCTTCTGCGTTGGGTGGTGTACTTGGGCGCGTTGGTCACAGCCGCGGTGCTCTTGTTCCTGGTGGGCTATATTCTGGTGAACGGCGTACCGTACCTCACGCCGAGCCTGTTCGCATGGGAGTACACGTCCGATAACGTCTCGCTTATGCCGGCGCTGGTGAACACCCTGGTCATGGCTGGTCTTTCGCTGGTCATGGCGGTGCCTGTCGGCGTGGGGTCGGCAATCTATTTGGTGGAATACGCGAAGCGCGGCAGCAGGTTCGTGCAGATCGTGCGCACGACCACCGAAACGTTGCAAGGCATTCCCTCCATTATCTACGGCTTGTTCGGCATGCTGTTCTTCGTGACGGCCCTGCAATGGGGGCTGTCCCTTATGGCGGGCGCGTGCACGCTGGCCATCATGGTGCTTCCCGTGGTCATGCGCACCACCGAAGAGGCGCTGCTGGCCGTTCCCGACGCCTATCGCGAAGGCGGTTTCGGCTTGGGGGCCGGTCGCCTGCGCACGGTGTTTCGCTGCGTGCTGCCCACGGCCGTTCCGGGTATTCTGGGCGGCGTTATTTTGGCGCTCGGCCGCTGCGTCGGCGAGGTGGCGGCTCTTATCTTCACGGCGGGCTCCATTGCTCAGATCCCCAATTTCCTGGATGCGGGCGCCATGGCCGTGTTCGATTCAACGCGCACGCTGGCCGTGCACATGTACGTGCTTGCCAGCGAGGGCCTGCACGTGAACGAAACGTACGCTACGGCGGTGGTCTTGCTGATCATGGTGGTGCTGCTCAACTTGATGGCCACCTTCGCCGCGAAGAAGATGAACAAGGGAGGCAAAGATGATTAATGCCACGCTCGAAAAGACCGCCGATCAGGTGATCGTCAACCCCACCTACATGCCCACCGCTCAAGGTCAGGCTGCGGACCGTCGCGCGAAGGCCAAGGCGCCGTCCAACGCTCCCGCCAAAATGAGCGTGCGCGACCTTGACCTGTACTACAAGGACTTCCATGCGCTGAAAAGCATCAACCTGGATTTTCCCAAGAACCAGGTGACGGCTCTTATCGGGCCGTCCGGCTGCGGCAAGTCCACGCTGCTCAAGTCGCTCAATCGCATGAACGATCTGGTGGAGGGCTGTCGCGTTGAAGGCGAGATCGCCCTCGACGGCGAGGACGCGTACCGTTCCATCGACGTGAACAACCTGCGTCGCCGCGTGGGCATGGTGTTCCAGCAGCCCAATCCCTTTCCTATGAGCGTGTACGACAACGTGGCGTTCGGGCCGCGCACGCACGGTGTCAAAAACCGCGCCGACCTGGACGAGATCGTCGAGCAGAGCCTGCGCGACGCCGCTATCTGGGACGAGCTCAAAGATCGCCTGAAGAAGAACGCGCTGGGCTTGTCCGGGGGACAGCAGCAGCGCCTGTGCATCGCCCGTGCGCTCGCCGTTCGTCCCGAGGTGCTGCTCATGGACGAGTCCACCAGCGCGCTCGACCCCATCTCCACGGCCAAGATCGAGGACTTGGTAGGCGAGCTCAAAAGCAAGTACACCGTCATCATGGTCACGCACAATATGCTGCAAGCGCTGCGCGTGTCCGACAAAACGGCGTTTTTCCTGCTGGGCGAGATGGTGGAGGCTGGCGACACCGACGACATCTTCACCAACCCGAACGATCCTCGCACTGCCGACTACGTCGCTGGGCGGTTCGGCTAGGCCGAGCGGCGCGCGAGGCGGCCAGCGATTGGGCGTTCCGGCCGCCTTTCGCGTGGGGACGAGACGCCCGCGCGAGGGCGGGGCGCCCCGTGCGGAGGGGCCCTCGGGCGGAGGGGCCGCCCTTGCGGGGCTGCCTCGTGCGGAGGTGACCCGCGTGCGGCTCCCCGCTTTCGATCGCAAAAACCGTCTCGCTCCTGCATGGGTCCCGGCGTCGGCTCTGCCGTGGACGCGCGCGAGCTTTTTGCGCCGGGACCCTCGGGCTGTTCGGCCGTTTCGACAGCGGATGCCGCAAAACTTGGTGCAGAATCACGGGCGTGCGCTCCTTGAGCAGCCCATTACTTGCGGTTGTTTTGAGCGCTTGCATCAACAGGCCAGGTCATCGAAGCTCGACGGATTCGGCGGTTGCTGAAGGCGCTTATTCAAGAGCGCAGACCCGCGATTCTGTACCAAGTTCGGAGGTTTCCGCCGCCAGAAGAGCCCCCTGCCCGTTCGCGGGTCTCATCCTGCTCGGCTGCGCGGACGCCGTGGGGCGACCTTGGGGTTCGGCGAACTGCCGAGGGCATGACCCCTGCACCACTTTACGCAAATTTGACTCGCTCGTTGCCCCGTTGGCAAGCACGCTGCTTTACAATGGGCCGAAACGACCGAAGCTGCCACCCGGGAGCCATCAATGATTTACTACGTAGAAGACGATACCAACATCCGCGACCTTACGGTGTACGCGCTCAAGCAGGCGGGATTCGAGGCCGAGGGGTTCGCTGCGGCCGGCGAGTTCTTCGCAGCCTGCCGCGAGCGCGTGCCGGAGCTGGTTCTTTTGGACATCATGCTGCCCGAGATCGACGGGTTGGAAATCCTGCACATGCTGCGCGAGGACGCCAGCACGAAGCATCTGCCCGTCATGATGCTTACCGCCAAGGGAACGGAGTTCGATACCGTGTGTGGGCTCGATGCCGGCGCCGACGATTACCTGGCGAAGCCTTTCGGCATGATGGAACTGGTGTCGCGCGTGAACGCGCTTATGCGTCGCGCCTCCGCGCCGGCGGTCATTCCCGATGACGACATGGCATGCGGCCCGATCGAGCTGTGCGTTTCGGCCCATACGGTGTCGGTGGACGGTCAGCCGGTCACGCTCACGCTCAAGGAGTTCGACCTGCTGCATACGCTCATGAAGAACGCGGGGCACGTGCTGTCGCGTCGGCAGCTGCTCGAGGACGTGTGGGGCATGACGTACGTGGGCGAGACGCGCACGGTGGACGTTCATATCCAAACGCTGCGCCAGAAGCTCTCGGCGGTTCGCGAAGGCGCCGATTCCTGCATTAAAACGGTGCGTGGCGTTGGCTATTGCATCAAGCAGCCTTCTTAAGCTATGAGTCCCACGCATTTTACGGTGAAGAGCCTTTCAGGGAAAATCTTCTCGAGCGTCCTTGCGTTCACGTTGGGCATTATCTTGGTGCTGGCCGTGGTCATGACCACCATTTATTACTTGTCCTACGAGCACGACGCCGAGGCGGAAATCGCCGCGAACGCGCAGAACGCCGCCACGTATCTGAACGCCACGCCTACGTCGGCCAACCTTCCTGCGCTCGAGGAGCAGTTCTCGGGGCTGACCCGCTACACGCTGATCAGCGCGGACGGAACGGTGCTCTTCGACAGCGCTGCCGACACGTCGCACATGGACAACCATGCCGACCGCCCCGAAGTGCAGGAGGCTGCGAAGTCGGGCGAGGCCGTGACCATGCGTTATTCGGAAACGCTTGGAACCGACACCGTGTACGCGGCCGTGAAGCTTGACGACGGCACGTTCGTGCGCCTGTCCGAGACGCGTCATTCGCTGTTGTCGTTTCTGGGCGACATGCTCATGCCGGTTCTGGTGGCGCTCGTCATCGCCGTGGCCTTGGTGTTCTTGCTGTCCAAAGAGCTTACGAAGCGCATCATGAAGCCTATCGATGCGCTCGATTTCTCCAGCCCGCTCGAAAACGAGATCTACGAAGAGATGGACCCGTTGCTTATTCGCATCGACGAGCAGCAGCGCCAGCTCAAGCAGCAAAACCGCGAGCTTGCCGAGGCGGAGAACATGCGCCGTGATTTCTCGAGCAACGTGAGCCACGAGATGAAAACTCCCTTGCAGGTTATCTCCGGCTACGCCGAGCTCATGAAGAACGACATGGTGCAGCCGGCTGATCGCCAGAAGTTCGCCGCGCTCATCTACGACGAGGCTCAGGCCATGCGCTCGCTCATCAACGACGTGCTGACCTTGTCGAAGCTTGACGAATCGGCGTTCGGCAAAGAAGGCGCGTCCGTGATCGACCTGCACGGCGTGGCGCAGCGCGTGGCGGGGCGCTTGTCCAGCTTTGCCGCCGACCAGAACGTGAGCGTGAGCGTTGAGGGCGGTCGCGCGTGCATTGCCGGAAGCGAGACGCTCGCAGAGGAAATGCTCTACAACCTGATCGAGAACGGTATTCGTTACAACCATGAGGGCGGAAGCGTGACCATGTCGGTCGGGCTGGAAATGGTGAAGGCTCCCCGCGTTTCGGAGCGGACGGGGCGGATCGAAAGCCCTTCTCAGCGCCACGCTGCAAGCGAAGGCCAGCCCCTGGTCCAGAAACAGGCGGTTGTTCGGGTGACGGATACGGGTCCGGGCATTCCCGAGGAGATGCACGACAAGATCTTCGAGCGGTTCTTCCGCGTGGACAAAAGCCGGTCCAAGGAGACGGGCGGCACGGGCCTGGGCCTTGCCATCGTCAAGCACGCGGTCATCCACCACGGGGGAACGATCACGGTGGAAAGCGCCGAAGGCAAGGGGACTACCTTTGTGCTTCGGTTCCCGGCGGAATAGCGTCGAAGGCGGCCGGTGGCACACTGAAGGGGTTGGCGCCGGGGCGGGGAAGTCGAACTGATCCTCGTGCGGGGCGCACGAGGATGCGGGCGGTTCCGCGCTCGAGAAGATTGCCGAGTCAGTGATTTTGCAAGAAGAAAGCCCTACCCCCGGCCAGAAGGATGAACCCACCTCAAAAGGTGGGTGCTCGCAGTTCGCTTCCTGGCTTTCGCATCGACGGATGCGAATCTCCATTCCACGCACTATCTTGAGCTCCCTCGTGTATTAGCATCGGTCCATCGCAAAGTATGGCTTCGAGGGCAGGACCTGTACTTGAGTATATGGGCATCGAATGCAAAATAAAGTCTTGACATATATTTTCATGAAAAGGATCTCGAAAACAGCAGAGCCTGATTCGAAAAGCAGCTTCTAGGCAAACAAGCGTTCGCATGGTACCATACGAACCATGGATACCTTATTTACAGCAATGGAGAACGAACGGAAGTCCCAAGTGGCGCCTCTGGCGGTGCGCATGCGTCCGCGCACACTCGAAGAAGTGGTCGGGCAAGAAGAGGCCGTCGGTCCGGGAAGCTGGCTGCGCAACGCGATCGAGCAGGATCGCCTGAGCTCGGTTATCCTGTTCGGACCTGCGGGAACGGGCAAAACGTCGCTTGCCCACGTCATCGCGGAAACCACAAAGGCAACGTTTGTGGAGGTGTCGGCCATCGGCGGAACCGTTTCGGACCTCAGGCGCGAGATCGACGCAGCCGAAAAGCGCTTGTCCATGAGCGGTCTGCGCACCATCCTCTTCGTCGACGAGATCCATCGTTTCAACCGCAGCCAGCAAGACACCTTGCTGCACGCGGTGGAGGATCGTGTGGTGGTGTTGGTGGGCGCTACCACGGAAAACCCGTTTTTCGAGGTGAACTCGGCGCTGATCAGCCGTTCCCGGGTGGTCGAGCTGCACGGGCTGTCCGACGAGGAGATCGTTCGTCTGGTGAACCGTGCCGTTGCGGACGAACGGGGCCTGGCAGGTCTTTACCGGCTCGATGCCAAGGCGCTGCAGGCGATCGTGCTCCTGGCGGGAGGGGACGGGCGCACTGCGCTCACCACGCTCGAGCTTGCGGCGGGCATGGTGGAGCCGGGAACCTCGAAGGCTCCGGCCACCGTTTCGGAGGAAGCTGTGCGTGCCGCCACGCCGCATCGCGCGCTTCCTTACGACAAGAACAAGGACATGCACTACGACGTTATTTCCGCGTTCATCAAATCCATGCGCGGAAGCGACCCCGATGCCGCCCTGTATTGGCTTGCCCGCATGATCGACGGGGGAGAAGACCCCAAGTTCATTGCGCGCCGCATGTTCATCGCTGCTTCCGAAGACATTGGAAACGCCGATCCTCAAGCGCTGCTTATTGCCGAGGCGGCGTTCAAATCGGCCGAGGTGATCGGCTATCCCGAATGCCGCATCAACCTGGCTCAGGCGGCGATCTACTTGGCCCTCGCCCCGAAAAGCAACGCGGCCGAGGCTGGCATCGACGCCGCGCTGGCCGAAGTGCGCAACGGCCCTCTGCGCAACGTGCCGGACCATTTGCGCGATCGGCACCGTCCGGGATCGGAGCAGTACGGCGTGTACAAGTACCCGCACAGCTATCCAAGCGGGTGGGTTGCCCAGCGCTACCTGCCCGACGGCTTGGAGCGGGGGTGCTTCTATCGTTCCAGCGACCGCGGATGGGAGGCGTATCGCAGCGAAGCCGCTGCTCGGGATCGCCTTTCTTCAGGAGAAAACCCCACGTCGCGCGAAAGGTAACCGATTTCCAACTCCTGTGAACGAGGGGTGGAAAGGCGGAGTGGTCTCGTTAGAATCAAAACCGATCGTGCTATAGTGTAGGCTTCGGAAACAGGAGGCTTCTCGTGGAATTCAGCGAACTTATCAACGTGGCGTTGCCGGTTGTCTACGTGATCGTCGGGGCGGTTCTCGTATGGCTGGCCGTCGAGTTGATTATGACGGTGCGCAAAGCGCGCCAGACGGTCGAGGACCTGCACAAGCAGGTCGAGCCCACCCTTGCAAGCGTCGAGCGCATAACCGCGTCTTTGGAGCCGGTGGCGGCGAAGGTCGATCCGCTGGTTGACCGCGTGTCGCTGACGGTGGATGCCGCAAACCTTGAGCTTATGCGAGTCGATCAGATTCTCGAAGACGTAAACGAGATCACCGACACCGTGTCCTCTGCCGTCGAGGCTGTCGATACGGTGACGAACGCCCCTATGGAGCTGGTGAACTCCGTTACCAACCGCGTGCGCAGCGCCTTCAAGCCGCGCCGCGCCAGCGACGAATCCGTTGCGCTCGGTCAGGCGAAGGCCGAGCAAGACGCGCGGTTCGAGCAGGCGTCGAACGCGTCCGTGACGCAAACCGCCGCCGCTGCAACCCAGGTGGTCAAGGAAGCGGCCGTCACGGCAGCCAAAGCCACGCAGGAAGCGGTGGCCGAGCAGCGCGAACAGCGGGCTGAGCAGCGCGTCCAGCGCGAGGAGAAGGCGGCCGCCAAGAGGGCGGTTGCCGAGAAGACGGCCGAAACCGCCGCCACCATGGCCGATGCGGTGACCGCTTCCGTCGACGAGGATGCTGCAGCTGCTTCCAAGTACTTCACTTACGACGGCGCCCCTCAGTCTGCGGATTCTCAAGGTGCGTCCGCTCAGGATCGCTAGGATCGGCAGACGCGCGAAGGAGCATGCCCTGTGGATATACCCAAGATCGAGTTGGAAGCGGCTGATTCCGCCGTGAAAACCGAGAAAGCGAAACGAAGCTTTCTTATGGTATGGACGGCGGTCGGTGCTATTCTGCTAACCGGCGTGGCCGTGTACCTGTTCAACGTCTTGAGCGTGCCGGTGGGCATCGTTCTCTGGTCGGTCATCATTGTGTTCTGCCTGCGCGGCCCGGTGAACAAGTTGGAGAAGCTGGGCGTTCCGCGCATGTGGGGGACCACGATCGCCTACGTCCTCATGTTCGCGGTGCTTGCCGTGGTGTGCCTGCTCATGTTCTCGCCGGTGTTCGGCGTGGGCGACCAGTTCGTCAACCTTATCGAGAGCATCCCCACGTACGTCAACGACATCATCGCCTGGGGCAACGTCGTGTACACGCAGTATTCCGACATCCTTGCGAATGCCGATGTCCAGCGTTACCTCGAAGATGCGCTCAATGCGCTGGGCACCTGGGCCTCCGACTTCGCGAAAAGCAGCGCAACCGGCGTGGTGGCCGTGGGCACGGGCGTGGTCAACAGCTTGGTGGCCATCGGCTTTTCGCTGGTCGTTGCGTTTTGGATCCTCATGGAGCTGCCGGCGCTCGGTCGCGAGAGCATGCGCCTTGCTGGTCCGAAGCACGCGGAAACCATCGAGATGCTTCACGTCACCTTTACCCGCGTTATGGGCGGCTACATCAAGGGCACGCTTTTGCAGTGCGCCATTATTGGCGCGGGCTGCGGCGTCGTGTTCGGCGTGCTGGGCGTTCCCAACTACGCGGCTCTTGGCGGCATCACCGGTCTGCTCAACATCATCCCCATCGTGGGTCCGTGGCTGGGCGGTGCCCTGGCCGCCATCGTCGGCGTGTTCGTCAGCCCGTGGATCGCGCTGTTCGCCCTGGTGGCGACTATCGTCATCCAGCAGGTCGTCTACACGTTCGTTTCTCCCAAGATCATGGCGAACTCCGTGGACGTGCACCCGGCACTCACCTTGATCGCGTTGATGGCGGGCTCCGCCATCGGCGGGGCTATGAGCGGATTCATGGGATCGCTCGTGGGCATGCTAGCTTCAATTCCCGCCGTGGCCGTTGCGAAGTCCGTTTTCGTGTATTATTTCGAGAAGCGCACGGGACGCCCGTTGGTGAGCCAGGACGGCGTGTTCTTCCAAGGAACGCCCGCATTGGACGGCAAGCTGGATCCCATTGCCGATGCAACCTCGCCGCACCCCGACGTGTCGGCGGCGTTCGAACGCGTTGAGCAGCGCAAGGCCGAGTCCTCCAATCGGGCTCGCCACCACAGGAAACACTGAGCGTCGGCCGTACGCGGCGCCAGGCTTTAAGACAGGCGAAGATAGAAAGACAGACAACCCTATGAAGTACATGACCAGCGCGGAGATCCGTGAAAAGTACCTGAGCTTTTTCGAGGAAAAGGGCTGCAAGCGCTGGCCCTCGTCGTCCCTGATCCCGGACGATCCGTCCCTTCTGCTGACGAGTGCCGGCATGGTGCAGTTCAAGCCTTACTTCCTGCAGCAGAAGCATCTGGAGGCTCCGTACATCGGCACCACGACCGTGCAGAAGTGCGTGCGCACCAACGACATCGAGATCATCGGCACCACGGGTCGTCACCAGAGCTTCTTCGAAATGCTGGGCAACTTCAGCTTCGGCGAGTACTTCAAAGAGGAAATGTGCGCCTGGGCTTACGAGTTTTCCACCGAAGTGCTGGGGCTTCCGGCCGATCGTCTGTACTTCACGGTGTTCTTGGACGACGACGAGACCATCGAGATCTGGAAAAAGCTCGGGGTTCCCGACGACCATATCTCGCGCTTGGGCGAAGAGGACAACTTCTGGCGCGCTGGGCCTACCGGCCCGTGCGGCCCGTGCTCGGAAATCTACTTCGACCAGGGCGAGGAGTTCGGCTGCGGCAGCCCCGATTGCGCGCCGGGCTGCGATTGCGATCGCTTCCTTGAGTACTGGAACTGCGTGTTCACCCAGTACGACGGCCAGGAAGACGGCACGCTCAAGCCGCTGCCCAAGAAAAACATCGATACCGGCATGGGCCTTGAGCGCATGGCCGCCATCATGCAGGGCGTCCAGTCCAACTACGAGACCGATGTGCTTCGCAGCTTGGTGGCCGTGGGCGAGAAGCTGACCGGCACCGTGTACGGCGAGGATCCGGCGGCGGACCTGTCTTTGCGCATCATGGCAGACCACAGCCGTGCCGTGGCGTTCATGATCGCCGACGGCATCCTGCCTTCCAACGAGGGCCGCGGCTACGTTTTGCGTCGCTTGCTGCGTCGCGCCGTCATGAAGGGCCACCTGCTGGGCCTGGACAAGCCCTTCTTGAACGATTACGTTGACGAGATTGTGAACCTTATGGGTCACGTGTATCCCGAGATCGTGGATAACCGCCAGCTCATGGGCCGCATCATCCTCTCCGAAGAGGAGCGCTTCGGCGCGAACCTGCGTCAGGGCCGTGCCTTCCTCGATGACGCCCTTGCTGAGCTTGAGGGTACGGTTTTGCCGGGCGATCAGGCGTTTACGCTGCACGACACGTACGGTTTCCCGGTGGAGGTTACGCGCGAGCTGTGCGAAGAGCGCGGCATTCAGGTTGACATGGACGGGTTCGGCGTGTGCATGGAAGAGCAGCGCAACCGCGCCCGTGCAGCCAACACGAAAGACGCCGAGGCGGCATGGTCCACGTACGGCGGCGTGATGGCCGAGATCTTGGAGGCCGTAGGCCCCACCGAGTTCGTGGGCTATACGAAGAACGACGCCGACGCGCGCGTGCTGGCCATCGTGAAGGACGGGCAGCAAGTGGATGCGCTCGCCGCAGGCGAGGAAGGTCGCGTGGTGTTGGACGTCACGCCGTTCTACGCCGAGAAGGGCGGTCAGATCGGCGATACGGGCGTGCTAGCGAAAAACGATGCCCTGGCGGCGGTCCTCGATACGAAAGAGCCCGAAAAGGGCCTGATCGCGCATAGTGTGAAAATGCTGGAAGACGCGCCGGAGGGTCGTATTCAGGTGGGCGACACCGTTCGCGCCGCCATCGACGTGCCGCGCCGCGAGCGCATCCGTCGCAACCATACGGCTACGCATATCCTACATTGGGCGCTGCGCGAGGTGCTGGGCGATCACGTCAAGCAAGCTGGCAGCCTGGTGGCTGAAAACCGCCTGCGCTTCGACTTCACGCACTTCGAGGCCATGACGGCCGAGCAGATCGCCGAAGTCGAGCGCTTGGCCAACCAGAAGGTCATGGAGAACCACGCCGTGCGCGCATACGAGACGTCGCTGGCTTCGGCTCGCGAAGCGGGCGTTATGGCGCTGTTCGGCGAGAAGTACGGCGAGTTCGTGCGCGTGCTCGATATCGAGGGCTTCTCCCAGGAGCTGTGCGGCGGCACGCACGTGTCCGCTACCAGCGAGATCGGCTTCATCAAGGTGACCAGCGAATCGAGCGTGGGTGCGAACCTGCGCCGCATCGAAGCAGTAACCAGCTTCGATGCCTTGGCGTACATGAACCGCGTGGAGGCCGAGCTCAAGGAAACGGCGGAAGAGCTGCGCGTTCCACTGTTCGACGTGGGCGAGCGTACGGCTGCGAACATGAAGCAGCTCAAGGAGCTGCAGGGCAAGCTCAAGCGCAATCGCCAGACCGTGGCCGACGACGGCATCACGAAGCTGGTCGACAGCGCGGCTGCGGCCAAGGGCGGATACCCGGTTATCATCGGGCGTCTGGGCGAAGCCGACGCAGGTCAGATGCGCAACGGCTGGGATGTTCTGCGTGCGCGCATGGCTGCGCCGGGCGCTGCGGTGCTCGCTGGCGAAAAGGACGGCACTCCCATTCTGCTGGCTGCCGGCACTCCCGAAGCGGTGGCTGCCGGATTCGACGCTGGCGCTGTGATCAAGGCTATCTCTTCGAACATCAAGGGCGGCGGCGGCGGAAAGGCCGCCATGGCTCAGGCCGGCGGCAAGGACGCTTCCGGCATCGACGCGGCCCTCGATGCCGCGCGCGAGATGCTGCTGTAAGACGCTTTCTGGCTGGGCGCGGGTGGAAGAGCCCGATGCTCAGCCAGTCTTGGCTCGCACGGGCGCCCCTGCACGGGCGCCCGTGCTCGTGCAGGGGCGCCTCGGTCCCTTCCGCTCGCGTCCGAGGCGTCTTGCCTGCCGCTCGGGGCGGGGCGAGGGTCGCGGTGGCGGCGGGGGCGCATCCCGAACCGGAGAAGCCCTTTTCATCCTGCGCGTGAGCTGCGGCTTGGGGCGCTATCATGGACGGAGCGCCGCAGGCGCGTAGTCGAAAGGGTCTTCAACGACGGATAGGAGCGCTTGTGCGCATCATGGGCTTGGATATCGGAGAAACGCGGATCGGAATCGCTGTGTGCGATCCGGGTGAGCGGGTTGCGTCGCCGGTGTGCGTGCTTCCGGCAAGCGAGGTGCTTGGAGGAGCGAAGTCGTTCAAGCGCGTGCTCGAGGACTGGGAGCCGGAGCTGTTGCTGTGCGGGCTTCCCTACACGATGGCGGGGGCAGAGGGGCCGCAGGCGGCGCGCATCCGCGAGACGGCCGCTCGCATCGGAAGGGCGTGCGATCTTCCCGTTGAGTTCGCCGACGAACGTCTTAGCTCCCAGGAAGCCAAACGGAGTTTGCGTGAAAAGGGCTTGAGCGAACGCGACATGCGCGGCAAAATAGATATGATAGCCGCGAGTTTGTTCTTGCAGGCGTGGCTCGATGCTCGCCGCAACGGGGAAAGGTGAAGGACAGCCCATGCCCTCACGGAAAAGGCAAGTCACGTATTCGCAGCGACCGAACCATGCAGCTCGTTCTGCGCACGCTCGCGGCGAACGTCAATTTAGAACGTACGATACCAGCTATATCCGACCGAAGAAAAGCAAAGCGCCCATCGTCTTTGCGATCATCCTCGCTATCATCGTGCTCGGCGGTTTGGGATGGGGCGTGCTCACCCTGTTCAACAGCTGCTCGGGTCCGCAGGTCGAGCTGCTGGCCGAAGGCGAAGAAGCTACCATCACCGTTGCCGACGGATCAGGCGCTTCCGCTATCGCCGACCAGCTGGTTCAGGCTCGCTTGGTGTCGAGCGCAAGCGAGTTCACCAAGCGCGTGAACGAGTTGAACGCGGCGTCCCAGCTTAAGCCGGGCACGTACACGTTCGCGGGCGGCGCATCGCTTGACAGCATCATCAAGGCCCTGGAAACCGGGCCTGTCATGACCGGCGGCCTGACCATTCCCGAAGGCTTTAAGCTTGCCGACATCGCCAACGCCGTTGCGACGGCAACCGAAGGCCGCGTTTCGGCGGAGGACTTCACGGCGGCTGCGTCCAACGCAAGCGTTTACGCTGCCGATTACAGTTTCTTGGCCGATGCCGGAACGAACAGCTTGGAAGGCTTCTTGTTCCCTAAGACGTACAGCTTGGGAGATGACGCTACGGCCGACTCTATCGTTCGCATGATGCTCACCCAGTTCCAAACCGAAACGGCCAACCTCGACTGGTCCTATCCTCAGTCGCAGGGCTTGTCCATCTACGATGCGGTCAAGCTGGCCTCTATCGTAGAGAAGGAATCCAGTGGAGACGAGCATGTGCGCGCCCAGGTTGCCGCCGTGTTCTACAACCGCTTGGCCACGCAGGGAGACCCCAGCTACGGCTTCCTTCAGTCCGACGCCACCACTGCGTACGAGGTGGGCCACGATCCCACGGCCGAAGAAGTGCATGCCCAAACGCCGTACAGCACGTACGCCAACAAGGGGTTGCCGCCTACGCCCGTCTGCTCTCCGGGCCTTGACTGCCTTACGGCGGTAACGGCTCCTGATAAGGAGGCGCTGGGCACCTATTTCTTCTTCTACTTCGACAAGGACGGCAACTACTTCTTCAGCAAAACCTACGACGAACACATAAAGACGTTCTCGTAGGCTGCGGCCCGCTGAAACGAATTCGCCACCATGCCGTTTTTGAAACCCGACAGATACTTCTCGCGCCTTTCAAAGGTCGATATCGATCGCGATCTTCTGGCGTTGGGGTACCGCAACGTCTTTTTGGACGTTGACAACACCATACTCACGCGCGATACGCACGAGGTTCCGCGCGACGTGGGGCTGTGGCTTGGCCAGGCGCGCGATGCGGGCATCTCGTTTTGCCTGGTGTCGAACAATTGGCACGAGGGCGTGTATCACCTGGCGCAGCGGTTGTCGCTGCCCATCGTGGCGAAGGCGGTCAAGCCCTTGCCGCCCGCGTTCATGATCGCGCTTTCGAAGCTGGGAGCCAAGCGTGCGCAAACCGTGGTGATCGGGGATCAGCTGGTCACCGACGTGCTGGGGGCTCACTTCATGGGCATGAAAGCGTATTTGCTGGCTCCTTTGGTGGAGCAGGACCTGCCGCACACGCTTATGCTGCGCAATTTCGAGCGTCTGGTTATGGGGGATCGCAAGCCGGAGGGCGCCTGCACGCCTTCGACCTCGACCGCGCATCCCGCCGAAAAGGCGAACGGGGCGCACGTTCCAACGAACATAGAGTCGGCGAACAAGGAAGGATAGCCATGACCGAGGCCACGAAACCGCAAAGCTTGTACCTGTTGGGACATCCTATCGCGCATTCGAAATCGCCGGTCATGTACAACGCCGTCTACGAACGGCTGGGCCTGCCGTGGACGTACTTCCCGAAAGACTGCGCCACCGACGACGAAGCGCGGGCGTTCCTGGATGCGCGCGACTTCCTTTCCGTCAATATCACCACGCCGTACAAGCCCCTTGCCTTCCAAGCGGCAACGGCTCAGGCGGCAACGGCCAAGCTGGCGCTGGGCGCCAACGTGCTGGTGCGGAAAGGCGACGCTCTGATCGGCTTCAACACCGATGGTCAGGGCTGCGTGTCCTATCTGGAGCGCACGGGTTTCAGCTTTGCGGGCAAGCGCGTGGCCGTGTGCGGCACCGGCCCTACGGCGCTGTCGATCCTGCATGCAAGCTCGTTGGCCGGTGCGGACGTGGCGCTGTTGGTCGGTCGCGATAAAGAGCGCACGCGCCGGGCTCTCGAAGCGTACGTCGAGCGGTTTGGCCTTATGGCCACGGCAACGATCGACCTGCCGCCCGCGCGTCCGCATCATCGCAGTTTCCGCACGGCATACGAGCGCACCACGTTCAAATTCGGTAGCTACGCTACGTCGGAAAAGGCGCTTGCGTCGGCCGATCTGGTGGTGAACGCCACGCCCTTGGGCATGAAGGCGGGCGATACGGCGCCGTTCGATACCGCGTTGCTGCGCCCCTCCCAAACCGTGTTCGACGCCGTGTACGGGCATGGCGAAACCGCGCTCGTAGCTGCGGCGCGCGAAGCGGGGTGCACGGTGCTCGACGGGTCGGGCATGCTGGTGGCCCAGGCAGTGGCCACGGTGCTGACCGTGTGCGATCTTGCAGACGTCGAGGTGAAGCTGGAAGAAGCCGAGCTGTTCGACATCATGGCGCAGGCCGCGGAGTTTGACTGCTAGCGAGCGTTTGGCCGAGAAGGCGGCTTTCGCGAAGGACTCGCTCCCTTGCCGTGGCGTTTCTCGACGTGCGCCCGCTTTTCGCCGGCCTTGCTGAACTGGTGCGCTACAATATTCTATGAACGTACTTAGAATAACGCGGAAAGCGAACCACCATGAGATACCTCACAGCAGGCGAAAGCCACGGGCCGTGCCTCACGGCTATCGTGGAGGGCGTGCCGGCCGGCCTTAAGATTTCCGAAAAGCAGATCAACATCGACTTGGCTCGGCGTCAGGCGGGCTACGGCCGCGGCGGGCGTCAGAAGATCGAAACCGACACCGTCGAGGTGGCGTCGGGCGTGCGTTTCGGGCGCACGTTGGGAACCCCCATCGCGCTCGTGGTGCGCAACCGCGACTGGCAGAACTGGACCGACCGCATGGCTGCGTTCGGCGATACCCCGTCTGACCTGGTGCGCGAAGTGTGTCCGCGCCCCGGTCATGCGGATCTGGTGGGTGCTCTCAAAACCAACACCGACGACTGTCGCAATATCTTGGAGCGTGCAAGCGCGCGCGAGACGGCGGCTCGCGTGGCCGCCGCCGGCATTGCGCGCGAGTTCTTGGCCGATTTGGGCGTGGAGGTGTTCTCGTACGTCACCTCCATCGGATCCGCCGTTTTCGAAGAGCAGGACCCGCTCATGAGCGCAGCGGATTACAAGCCGCTCGCCATCGAGACCAGCGAGGTTCGCTGTCCTGACGAGGCGGCCACCCAGGCCATGAAGGCCGAGATAGATCGCGCGAAGGATGCGGGCGAAAGCTTGGGCGGGACGTTTCGCGTGGTGGTTCGCGGACTGCTCCCCGGCGTAGGGGGCTATGCGACGGCGGGGGATCGCCTGACCTCGCGCTTGGGAGCTTCGCTGTTCTCGATCCCCGCCATCAAGGGCGTCGAGTTCGGCCTGGGCTTCGAGGCGGCGCGCCGCGTTGGATCGCAGGTGCACGATCCCATCGCGCTGGACGGCAAGGCGGGATTCGTGCGAACCTCGAACAACGCAGGCGGTTTGGAAGGCGGGATGACTACGGGAATGCCGCTTATCGTGACGGCCGCCATGAAGCCCATCCCCACGCTTATGACCCCGCTTGAGACGGTGAACCTAGACACGCTCGAGGTTGAGGAGGCGTCGAAAGAGCGCAGCGACACCTGCGCCGTTCCCGCTTGCGCGGTGGTGGCCGAAAGCGAAGTGTCGTTCGTGCTGGCCGACGCCTACCTGCAAAAGTTCGGCTGCGACAACATGGCCGACATCAAGGCTGCCGTGAAGGCGTATCGGCAGCGACTGAGGACGATGTCCCGATGACCGGCGGGGGATCGAGCGCCAATAGGGAGCATGCGCGCGTCGCGTCCGGCGGCTCGCGTCCGGCTGCTTCACGGCCCCGGGTTGCGGGGCAGCTTTGCCGCCCGGTGTTTTTCGTGGGGTTCATGGGCGCGGGTAAAACGTCGGTGGCACGGCGCCTTGCGCGAACCTGCGGTGTCGCGTCGGTGGATATGGACACGTACCTCGAGCGTCGGGAAGGAAAGCGCGTCAAGGAGATCTTCGCCGAATCGGGCGAGGATGGCTTCCGCGACATCGAGACCGACGTGCTTCGCGAGCTTGCCGCCAAAGACCCCCTGCTGGTTTCATGCGGCGGCGGGGTGGTGAAGCGCTCGGAAAATCGCGCCATCTTGCACGATGCAGGGTTTGTCGTGTACCTCAAGGTGACGGCCGACGAGGCGAAATCGCGCATCAGCGACACGTCCACCCGCCCGCTGTTCCAAAACATCGAGTCCGCTCGCCAAACGGCGGAGGAACGCGTGCCCCTGTACGCTGAAGTCGCCGACATTACCATCGACACTGCTGGGAAAAGCGTTGCAGCTATCGCCCGCGAGGTGCAAGCTGCGCTTGAGAAGGAGGGCGTCTTGTGCCTGCAACGAAAGTAGTGGTCAACCTTGCGGATGAAAGCCCGTACGACGTGCGCATCGGTGCGGGGGTGCTTGCCAAGCTGGGCGTCCATGTGCGGAAGCATCCGGAACTCGAGCGTGTGGAGCGCGTGCTCGTCGTCACCGATGACAACGTGGCTCCGCTCTACCTTGCCGATGCGAAGGCTGCGCTTGCCCAAGCGGGTTTTCGCGTGAGCGACGTGACGGTTGCGGCGGGCGAGGGTTCGAAGTCCGTCGAGGTGGCCGCTGAAATCTGGGAAGCCATGGCCCAGCTGTCCTTGGGGCGCGATTGCCTGGTGGTTGCCCTTGGCGGCGGCGTGGTGGGCGATCTGGCCGGCTTCGTCGGCTCGACGTACATGCGCGGCGTGTCGGTGGTGCAGGTTCCCACCACGTTGCTCTCCATGGTGGATTCGTCCGTGGGCGGCAAGACCGGCGTCAACCTCGCGGCGGGCAAGAATCTGGTCGGCACGTTCAACCAGCCTGCGTACGTGTGCGCGGATACCGCCGTGCTGTCCACGCTCGACGATCGTGAATGGGCGTGCGGATGCGCCGAGATCGCAAAGTCGGCCGTCATTGAGTCCGACGAGTTCTTTTTTTGGCTTGTCGAATCGGCGCAGGCGCTGGCTGCGCGCGATCAGGCCACGGTTGAAGAGGCCATCGCTCGATCGGTGGTGTTCAAGGCCAACGTGGTGGCCGCGGACAAGCAGGAGAGCAAGGGCGTGCGCGAGTGCTTGAACTATGGGCACACGTTGGGCCATGCCGTGGAGGCTTTAGCCGGGTACGGTACGTTTTCGCACGGCGCCGCCGTGGCCGAGGGAATGCGGTTCGCCGCGCGCCTGGCGGTGGATCTGGCGGGCGCTTCTTTGGAATTCGTGCAAGCGCAAGATGATCTGCTTGACGCGTTGGGATTGCCGGCTCTTGCGTGGTCGGCCGAGCCTGGCGATATGCTGGCCGCTATGAAGCGGGACAAGAAAGCGCGCCATGGACAGGTTCGCTTCGTGCTGCCTCGCGATGTGGGTTCGTGGGAGCTGATGGACGTTTCCGATAGCGTGATCTTGGAGCATTTGAACGCCTGGGCGAAAAGCAAGGGGTAGACCATGAAGAAGATACTGGTGGTTAACGGGCCGAACCTGGACATGCTGGGGGTGCGCGAGCCGTCGGTGTACGGGCGCGATACCCTCAACGACCTGGAGCGCGAAGTGAAGGCGTACGGCAAGAAGCGCAACGTGGAGGTTGCTTGCTTCCAATCGAACAGCGAAGGCAAGCTCATTCGCAAGATTCATGCGGCCCGCGACGCGTACGACGGCATCGTGTACAACCCCGGCGCGCATACCCATTACTCCTACGCGCTGCGCGATGCCGTTGGCGGCATCGACGTTCCATGCGTCGAGGTGCATATCTCGGACGTGGATGCGCGCGAGCCGTTTCGCCGCGTGTCGGTGATCGCGCCCGTTTGCGTTGCTCAGGTGAAGGGCCGCGGCTTCAAGGGGTACTGCGACGCCATCGACGTGCTGCTTGAAGGCGCGTGCGAGCGTTTGGGCGAAGGGTACCAGGATCGCTACGCTGCCGGACAGGTGATCGTGGGCGGCCGGACGGAGCAGGCTGCGGCCGATCAGGCTGCTTCCGACGCGGCCGCGCCGATGCAGCCAGGGGCCGCCGCGCGACGTCTCGAGCGCTTGCGCAAAGCGTGCGTCGACCAGCGCATGGGGGCGTTTCTGGTTCGCGATACGTCCAACATCGCGTGGCTGACGGCGTTTGACGGCGTTTTCGACGACGAGAGCGCCCATGCGCTGCTGGTCGATCCGCAGGCCGCAGTCCTTCATACCGATTCGCGCTACAGTGAAGCTGCCCGTGCCGCCGCTTTGCCCGAGGGCTCGATTGTCGTGGACGCCCAGCGTGCGACGCACGCCGAGTTCGCAGCGAAATCCGTATCTGCTTTGCGGGAGAAGGGCAGCGATCAGGCGTTGCAGGAAGGCGCGCGCGAGCAAGCGCCCCGTTTCGATCTGGGCATCGAGGATTCCCTGACTCTTTCGAATTACCGCGCGCTCGAATCGGCGTTCGCGGAAAGCGCGGTCGATCTGCGTGAAACGTCCGGCTTCGTGTTGGGCTTGCGCGCCGTGAAGGACGCTTCCGAGATTGTCCGCATGAAGGCCGCGCAGGCCGTCACCGATGCGGCGTTTGCCCATATCGTTGGGTTCATGCGCGTGGGCATGACCGAGCGCGAGGTTCAAATCGAGCTGGAGGACTTCATGCGTCGCCACGGTGCCGACGGCTTGGCGTTCTCGTCGATCGTCGCCACGGGCCCGAACGGTGCCAGCCCGCACGCGATACCGGGAGCAACCCGCCTCGAGGCGGGCCAGTGCGTGGTGCTCGACTTCGGCGCGCGGGCTTACGGGTACTGCTCCGATATGACGCGCACGGTGTTCCTGGGGCAGCCGGATGCTCGCATGCGCAGCGCTTACGAGGCTATTCGTGCTGCGAACGAGCAGGTGGAGGCGCTTCTCGGGCCGGGCGTTACCGGCAAGGAGGCGCACGAACTTGCCGAGCGCGTTTTGGCGGAAGCGGGCTTCGCTGGCAAGATGGGTCACGGCTTGGGTCATGGCGTGGGCATCGACGTGCATGAAGAACCCGTGCTGTCTCCCCGCAATGAGCGTCCGCTCGCGGCGGGCAACGTGGTCACGGTGGAGCCGGGCGTGTACCTGCCGGGCGAGTTCGGCATGCGTTTGGAGGATTTCGGCGTGATCACCGAAACCGGGTTCGAGGTGTTCACGCGCTCTTCGCACGATCCGGTGGTGCTCTAGCCGGACGGTTGGAATCGGGTGCGAGCGTGCGCGTGGACCCCGACGCAGTCTCCCGTTTTGGCAGGCCGGGTGCCGGCTTGTCAAAACAGGCGAGTTTTGCGGGTCCAGACGACCCTTTGAAGCAGGCTTTTCGCGAGGCTCTTTTTAATATCCCAGGTCACAGGCTAGACGGTGCGTTTTATCCTTGTTCGAGGACCAGCAAAACTCGTTCGTTTTGACAAAGTCCCGCCGCGCAAGGGCCTTAAAGCGCTCCGATGCGCATGCTGGTCGCGTTGCCGCGCAACTCCTGATTTTTTTCTGACGGGAGCGATACGCGCATGCCAAGAACGCATGCTATGAGTATAATAAACCAGTTTGAACGCTGATCGGGCCCCGCGGCACGCAGCGGAGACCCGTGAACGAAAGGAATACCGAGAATGGCTATCTCTACCGCCGACTTCAAGAACGGCATGTGCATCGAGTACAACGGCAAGCTGTGCACGATCGTTGAATTCCAGCACGTGAAGCCCGGCAAGGGCGGCGCCTTCGTCCGCACGAAGCTGCGCGACATCAAGACCGGACGCGTTATCGACAACACCTTCAACGCTGGCGTTAAGGTTGAGTCCGTGCGTCTTGAGACGAAGAAGCTGCAGTACCTGTACAACGATGGTGCGGACTTCAACTTCATGGACAACGACACGTTCGAGCAGATGGCCATCCCGGCCGAGACCGTGGGCGACGCGGCGCAGTGGCTCAAGGAAAACGACGAGGCCAGCCTGCTGTATGCCGGTGACGAGCTGATCAGCATCGAGCCGCAGATGTTCGTGGAGCTTGAAGTGGCCGAAACCGACCCCGGCTTCAAGGGCGACACCGTGCAGGGCGGCTCTAAGCCCGCTACGCTCGAAACCGGCGCTACGGTGCAGGTTCCCATGTTCGTCGAGCCTGGCGACATCCTGCAGATCGACACGCGCGACGGCCGCTTCATTAAGCGCGTCTAAAGCGTCTTTCGCGAAGGAGCTGAGATTCCGATTCGGATCTCAGCTCCCCGTATGAGAAAAAGGGCGAGGTCAATGACCTCGCCCTTTTTCTCATACGGGTGCGTGATCGTCGGAAGGCAGGGGATGCTCGGAGCATTTGAGCGTCGAGACGTCCGCCAGATCTTTCGGATCGACCTCAAGCGCTCGGCACAGCTTCACCACGTCGGGGAAGCTTGGTATCGCGCAGCCTCGTTCGATGTTGCTGATACGCGAATGCTTGGTGCCGATCATCAGTGCAAGCCGCTCTTGCGTAAGCCCTTGCTTTTTGCGCAGATCGCGAAGGCTCTTGCCCAAACGGAACGCGTAAAGCTGCACAAGGGGATCCTTGTACGCCGTTCGCTTCTGTTTGCTCGAGCCGTTCATGGGCACAGCGTAATCACGCAATTACATAGTGCTGTAATCGGTTGATTACATTTTGCTATTTCCCTTCGAAACAACGGCATCGCCAAAAAAGCTCGATCGACGCGCTCGTTTCGTCCTTCGAACCCGCGCGCGCCTCCTCCCGCCTTCGTATTCTGTTGCTTACCGGTGAATTTTTCCCCTGGGAGCCCGTAGGGTGTAACCTTCTTCTATAATGCTTAATTCGATCTTTGACTAACTGCAAACCGAAGGGGGTGTGAGTTCATGCCAAGGCTTCAAATCATGGATACCACCATCCGTGACGGCCAGCAAAGCCTATGGGCCACGCGTATGCAGATTGGCGACATGCTGCCGATCCTGCCTAAAATGGACCGTGTCGGATACTGGGCCATCGAGTCGTGGGGCGGCGCGACGTTCGATACGTGCCTGCGCTTCCTCGACGAGAACCCGTGGGACCGCCTGCGCTCCATCAAGGCCAATACGCCCAACACGCCGCTCGCGATGCTTTCTCGCGGCCAGAACCTGGTGGGCTACAAGCATTACTCGCGCGAAATCGTCAATCGCTTCATTAAGGCTGCCAACCGCAACGGCATCCACGTGTTTCGCGTGTTCGACGCGTTGAACGATATTCGCAACGTGATAGACAACGCCGAAGCCATCAAGGAGTGCGGCGCGCATTTCGAAGGCGCCATCTCGTACACGATGTCGCCGGTTCACACTCTCGACAGCTTCCTCGACTACGGTCAGCAGCTCAAGGACCTGGGTGCGGACTCCATCTGCATCAAGGACATGGCCGGCATGCTCACGCCGTACCGCACCGAGCGCATGGTCAAGGCGTTCAACGCCGAAATCGGCCTGCCGGTGCATATCCACTGCCACTATGTCGGCGGCATGGCGCCTGCCAACATCCTCAAGGCCGCCGAAGCCGGAGCCGCTATTGCGGATACCGCGCATGCGCCGCTTGCGTTCGGCAACAGCCATCCGGCGGTCGAGATGATCGCAGCCGCGCTGCAGGAAAGCCGCTACGATACGGGTCTTGACCTTGACCTGCTGTTCGAGATCGCCGAATACTGGGAAGAGGTGCGCAAGCGCGGCCACTACAAGCGCGGCGTTTCCTCGCTCATTCACATGCAGGTGTACTCGCACCAGGTTCCGGGCGGCATGATGTCGAACCTGCTTTCGCAGCTTGAGGTGCAAAACGCCAGCGACCGCCTGCCGGAAGTCATGCGCGAGATCCCCAAGGTGCGCGCCGAAGTGGGCTATCCGCCGCTGGTTACCCCGATGTCGCAGATCGTGGGCACGCAGGCAGTGTTCAACGTGCTGACCGGCAAGCGCTGGGGCGTGGTTTCCAAGGAAATGAAGGATTACATCTGCGGCTACTACGGCAAGGCGCCGGGCCGCATGGACAAGGATATCGTGGCGAAGGTTGTCGGCAACTCGGCGATGCTTCCGCCCGACGTGGCGCCCGGTTCCCTTGTGACGACCACGTTCGACGAGGTTGCCGCGGAAATCGGCGATCTTGCGAAGACGGAGGAGGACGTGCTCATGTACGCCCTGTTCCCGAACGAGGCGCGCACGTTCCTGAGCAAGCACCGCACATCCGAGAAAGTCGATTTCCTCATGGAGCAGGAGTCGAGCCAGACCAAGGAGGACGATTACGTGGATATCAATCAGATTCGCGAGCTGGTTCGCGTTGCCGAGGAAAGCGGCGTCGGCGAGATCATCGTGGAGGAAGAGGGCGCTCGCATTGCCGTGCGCATGCCAAGCGCCATGTCCGCCGTGGCCGTGCAGCCCCAGGCTGTCCCGCAGGTTGCCGCCGCTCCGGCTGCGCCTGCAGCCGCTCCGGCCGAGGCTCCTGCCGAGAACAGCCGTCCGGCCGACTGGTACGCCGTTACGGCTCCCATGGTAGGTACGTTCTACACGTCTCCCGCGCCGGGCGAGCCGCCTTTCGTCCAGGTGGGCGACGAGGTGACTGCCAACCAGACGCTGTGCATCGTCGAAGCCATGAAGCTGATGAACGAGATCACGGCCGAGGAAATGGGCACTGTTCGCGAGATCTGCCTTGAAGACGCCTCGCCGGTCGAGTTCGGCACGGTGCTGTTCTACGTCGAGCCCGTCAGCGAGCAGTCCAAGATTCCGGAGACCGTGTAATGTTCAAGAAGATCCTCATAGCAAACCGCGGCGAGGTGGCGCTGCGCGTCATGCGCGCTTGCAAGGAGCTGGGGGTGAAGACGGTTGCGGTCTACTCGACCGAGGACGCCGACACCTATCCCGTGCAATACGCTGACGAAGCCGTATGCATCGGCCCTGCTCAAGCGAACAAGAGCTACCTGGTGATGCCCAGCATCATCGCTGCTGCAAAAAACACCGGAGCCGAGGCTATCCACCCCGGTTACGGATTCTTGGCCGAAAACGCCGATTTTGCTCGCGCCTGCGTCGACAACGACCTGGTGTTCATCGGCCCTGCGGCCGATTGCATCGAGCGCATGGGCGACAAGAGCTCCGCGCGCGAGACCATGAAGTCGTGCGGCGTGCCCACCGTTCCCGGTTCGGATGGCTGCATCGATACGGCGGCTGAAGCCAAGGCTTTCGCCGACTCCGTGGGCTACCCCGTGCTCATCAAGGCAACGGCCGGCGGCGGCGGCAAGGGCATGCGCGAGGTGCACGACCCCGCCGAACTGGAAGCCCAGTACCAGGCCGCTCGCACCGAAGCGGGCGCTGCGTTCGGCAACGACGGCGTGTACCTGGAGAAGCTGGTGCTGCGTCCGCGCCACGTCGAGGTGCAGGTGCTGGCCGACGACTTCGGCAACCACATTGCGCTGTGCGAGCGCGACTGCTCCGTGCAGCGCCGTCACCAGAAGCTCATCGAGGAAGCGCCCTCTCCGGCGCTGACCGAAGATCTGCGTCGCGCCATGGGCGTTGCGGCCATCAAGGCTGTGCGCGCCGTGGACTACCGCAACGCGGGCACCATCGAGTTTTTGCTCGACACCGACGGTCGCTTCTACTTCATGGAGATGAACACGCGCGTGCAGGTGGAGCACCCCGTCACGGAGGAGATCACCGGCACCGACATCATCAAAGAGCAGTTGCGCATTGCGTCGGGCGAGCCTATGAGCTGCGCTTCCCGTGCGCCGTTCACGCCGCAAGGCCATGCGATCGAGTTCCGCATCAACGCGGAGGATCCGGAGCACGGCTTCCGTCCGTGCCCGGGCAATGTGACGAAGTTCGAGGCTCCTTCGGGTCCCGGCGTTCGCGTGGAAAGCTACGTTCGCACGGGCTCTCGCATCTCCCCGTACTACGATTCGCTTGTTGCCAAGCTTATCGTGCATGGGCAGGACCGCGAGGAGGCTTTGGCGCGCGGTCGTCGCGCCCTTGACGAGTTCGTCATCGAGGGCATTCAAACCACCATACCGTTCCATCGCCGCGTTTTGGAGAACGCTGTATTCTGCGCGGGCGATGCGACAACCGATTTTATCGAAACCCAGATGGGAGATGTGCTATGACGGAATTGAATCTTGATGGCATGGCGCTTGCGCCGGGCGTCGTCGAGACCATCGTGTCCATAGCCGCCAACGAGGTTGACGGCGTTGCCTCGGTCGGTCCTTCGGCAACGAGCAGCCTTCGCTCGGTGTTCGCGGGCAAGCCCTCGACGCAAGGCATCGAGGTCGCGATCGACGAAGACGACAAACTGCAGGTTTCCGTGCGTGTCGACGTGTACTACGGCTACGTGCTGCCCGATCTTGCCGCCAACTTGCGCAAGGCCATCGCTGATGCGGTGTCCAGCCAGGTGGGAGCAAGCGTGGCTTCCGTTGACGTGTACATCGACGGCATCCAGTTCGCTCGCTAAGCAGCGGAGGTTTCAGGTACATTTATGGCTGCCAAACGACATGAACGCACGCACGCACGCCGCGTTGCGCTGCAGGTGCTCTACACAAGCGAAATTACCGACGAGTCGCCGGCGGCTATCGCCGAAGGTGACGCGCGCTTGACCGACGACGGGTTCTTGCCCGATTACGCGCTGTCCCTTATCAGGGGGGTGGAAGCGCATCGCTGTGCAATCGACGACCATCTGGTGGCAACGTCCGAGAACTGGTCGCTCAACCGCATGCCCATCGTCGACCGCTCCATTCTGCGTCTTGCGACGTACGAGATGATGTACGTGGAAGACGTGCCGACTTCGGTCAGCATTAACGAGGCCGTTGAGCTGGCTAAAGACTTCGGCGGCGAAGACGAATCTCCGCGTTTCGTCAACGGTGTGCTCGGCCGCATTGCAAAGCGTCTTGACGGCGTGGAGGACGCGGCGGGCGGTTCCGCAGGCGAGCCTGCGGAGGAGGAGCCGTCCTCGAAGGCTTCCGCAACGGTGCCCGCTGATGCGGAAGCCGTGCCGGCTCCCGTTTTCGAAGCGCCTGTTGAAGAGGTGGCTGCACCGTGCGTTGCTTCGGAGGCTTCGAATGCCTAACGAAGGCTACCAGACGTTCGAGGACGTGAAGTCTCGCCTCGATCAGATCGTCGATGCGGTGAGCGACGAGTCGCTGCCGCTTGACGAAGCTCTGGCCCTGTACGAAGAAGCAGTGGGCTTGGGCTTGCGCGCAAGCGACTTGCTTGAAGAGAATATAGAGGCGCAGCGCGCGGCCGACCAGGCCGAAGGCGATGCAGCCGAAACGGCGGGAGCAGCCGCTCCCGCCGAACCTGTCGCCGATCCCTCTGACGCAAGTCCGAGCGATCCTGCTACGGCTTGATGCTTGAAAGGCACGCTGCATGAACGAGAAGCGTATTCTGGACATAGTATCGTCTCCTGCAGATTTGAAGCTCCTGAATAACGAGGAGCTTTCTATTCTTGCGCAGGAGATCCGCGAGGAGATCATCACGGTGACGTCGGATACCGGCGGTCACGTGGCTTCGTCGTTGGGCGCGGTGGAGATCATTTTGGCGGCGCACAGCATGTTGGACTGCCCTCATGACAAGCTGGTTTTCGACGTGGGGCATCAGGCGTATGCGCACAAATTGGTGACGGGTCGGCTTGAGGAGTTCGGCACCCTGCGTACGTACGGGGGCCTGTCCGGCTTCCCGAAGCCGGGTGAAAGCCCGTACGACGTGCATCCGTCCGGTCATGCTTCCGACTCGCTTTCCGTAGCGTTGGGCTTGGCCGAGGCGCGCGATCTGGCGGGCGGAACCGAGAAGATCGTGGCGGTCATCGGCGATGCGGCGCTTGCCGGCGGCATGGCCTTCGAGGCGCTCAACAACATTGGGCAAGCGCAAACGCCCCTGGTCATCATCTTGAACGACAACGAGATGTCCATTTCTCGCAACGTGGGCGCGCTCATGAAACACCTGGGGTACATGCGTGCGTCCACGCAGTATCGTCAAACGCGCGACAGCGTGCAGGAGGTGCTGGAAAGCGGCGGCCCGTTCAGCAACGCCTTGGCTAAGTTCGGCCGCAACGTGAAAGAGTCCATGAAGCAGTTCATCATCCCTCGTTCGATGATGTTCGAGCAGCTGGGCATCTTGTGCACCGCTCCCATCGACGGGCACGACATCGGGCTGCTCAAGGAAACGCTGGCCGCGGTGCTCGCCACCGACGGTCCGGCGCTCATCCACGTGGTCACGCGCAAGGGCGCGGGCTACGAGCCCGCGGTTCGCAACCCCGAGAAGTTCCACGGCATCGCGCCGTTCGACATTGCCACGGGCGAAGTGAAGAAGAAGCCCGCTTCCGCTCCGTCGTATACGAGCGTGTTCGGCAAGGCGCTTGTGAAGGAAGCTCGCCGCGACGATCGCATCGTCGCCATCACGGCCGCCATGCAGGGGGGGACGGGTCTGGACGGGTTCGCTCAGGAGTTCCCCGATCGTTTCGTGGACGCCGGCATAGCAGAAGAGCATGCGGTGGGTCTGGCCAGCGGTTTGGCGCTTGGCGGCCAGAAGCCCGTTATTGCCGTGTACTCGACTTTTTTGCAGCGCGCAATCGATCAGATGATCATCAACAACGCTCTGCCGAACCTCGATGTGGTGTTCGCCATCGACCGCGCCGGCGTGGTGGGGGAGGATGGCCCCACGCACCACGGCATGTTCGATCTGGTGTACACCCGCATGGTCCCCAACATGAGGGTGCTTGCGCCTTCGGACGAGGCCGAGTTGGTTCATGCGCTTCATACGGCACTGGCACTGGGCGGTCCCTTCGCCATTCGCTATCCGCGCGGCGCAGCCGAGGGCGTCGAGCTTCCCGAAGAGCCTCTGGTGCTTGAAGAGGGCAAGGCCCGCGTTATTCGCGAAGGCCGCGACGTGGCCATCCTTGCGTTCGGGCGCATGGTTTCGCGCGCGCTCGGGGCCGCCGATTTGCTGGCGGACCGGGGCATCGACGCGCGCGTGGTGGACATGCGCTGGGCCAAGCCGCTCGATGTCGACGAAATCGCGCGCGCTGCAGACACGAAGCTGGTGGTCACGGTTGAGGGCGGCGTGCTTGCGGGCGGCGTCGGCGAAGGCGTGTTGGGCGAGATGGCGCGCATGGGCCGCATCGCCCCCACCCTTAACCTGGGAATCCCCGATCGCTATATCCAGCAAGGCGGATCCAACGCGCTTCTGCACGATTTGGGCTTGGATCCGGAAGGTATCGCGGACTCTATCGAGAAGCGTTTGCAGGGGTAGGGAAACTTTACCTGCATTTGATCTTTTCTTTGCAAAGTCCTGATATCGTTTTTGTGGCGTTTCTGCATGGCGTTTTCAGGTGAAAGGGCTTTTCATGAACTACGATTTTGGGGCGTTCATCGCCGCGTTTTGCAGCGATCCCGTCCTTGCGCTCATCGTGCTTCTGACGTTGGGCGCCACGGTGGTCAACGGCGCGACCGACGCGCCGAACGCCATCGCCACGGTCGTGGGAACGAAGGCGATGAAGCCGACTCCGGCTATCGCGATGGCCGCCGTATGCAACTTCATCGGCTTGGCCGCCATCACGATGATTTCCTCTGCGGTTGCCATGACCATTTTCAAAATGGTCGATTTTGGAGGCAACAACCATGCGGCGCTCGTTGCGCTTGCGGCCGCTATGGTGGCCATTATCGTCTGGGGCGTGGCCGCGTGGTACTTCGGCATACCTACGTCGCAGAGCCATTCGCTCATCGCCGGCATTACCGGCGCGGCCATCGCGCTGCAGGGAGGCTTGGCCGGCGTTAACGGCGACGAGTGGATGAAGGTGGTGTACGGCCTGGTCATATCCACCGTTTTGGGTTTTGGAACCGGCTGGCTGTTCACACGCTTGATAAAAGTGGCCTGCAGGGGCGCCGAACGCACCAAGGCGAATTCGTTCTTCAAGTGGGCCCAGATTGTTTCTGGCGCGGGCGTGGCCGTTTTGCATGGCGCGCAAGATGGGCAGAAGTTCTTGTCGCTGTGCATGCTCGGCATCATGCTGGCTATGGACGGCGTGGCGTACTCCGATGTGGAATTCCCCATGTGGCTGATTCTTCTTGTTTCCATGACCATGGCTCTCGGGACGGCCGTAGGGGGTAAGAAGATCATCAAATCGGTTGGCATGAACATGGTGAAGATGGAGCAGTACCAGGGATTCTCGGCTTGCCTGTCCGCATGCTTCTGCATTGGGTTGGCTACGTTCACCGGCTTGCCCGTATCCACCACGCACACCAAGACCACGGCCATCATGGGCGTTGGCGCTGAGAAAAGCCTGCGCACGGTGAAGTGGGGCCTTGCCGGCAAGATGGTGCTCACCTGGGTGCTCACGTTCCCCGGCTGCGGCCTGCTCGCCTTCGGCTTCACGCATCTGTTCCTGATGGTCTTCTAAGCGGCAGGTAAGACAAGGCAAGGAAGCGGGTTGGCAGGGCGCCGTCTGCGCTCCCTTGCCTTGTTTCGCGCTCGCAGCGACGTCAGGCGGGGAGAACCGCGCGTTCCATGATGTAATCGTCCATGACGAACCCGTTGCCGATATCGGTTTCCACGGCGTCGATCGTTTTGAACCCTTTGCCCAGATAAGCTCGGACGCCCAGGTCGTTATGCTTGTTGACCGTCAGGTACAACGCGCTCAACCCGCGTTCGCGCGCCAGCTGATCATAGAACGCGATGGTGCGCGACGCGAATCCGCAACCGCGCTCCTTGGCAAGCAGGTAGATTTTTGATATGAAGTAGCGGTTCGTTTCCGCTTCCACGCGGCCTCCCGTGTACCCCACGATGCGTCCGTCGTCTTCTGCATGCAGGAACCAGTATTCATAGGCATGCTCGCGCATGTCCCGCTCGATGGCGCTGAGGCTTTGGAACTGCTCCACCATGTAATCCGTCTGCTCGGGGCCGATGATGGCGGGCCAGTACTCGTGCCAGATCTCATCTGCCAGGGTTGCTAGCTGGGCGCGATCTTCGTCTGACGTTACCGGTGCGAATGCGACGTTCGTTGCTCCCATGGCGTTCCTTTCTGCGCGACGGTATGCTCGCGGTGTTCATGTAGGCTGGTTTGCATTGTAACGCTGATGCTTCTCCTTTGTTGAAAGACCTCTTCGAATTCGTCGACGGCGGCGTCCTTGCTGCGGCGGTTGAGCCGATGAAGATATGGATGTTCGTCGAAGGACGGGCGACATCCTAGCAGCACGCTTGCGTTTTGATGCTAACGATATATAATCCTATTTAATCAAACGTATAGTTACCATGAAACGGCAGGTACGCATCATGTCTTCCTCGACTGTCGAAAAGCAGGAACGCGCGACTACGCGCAACACTATTCAGCGAGCGCTTGTTTTAGAAGCGGTGCAGTCGCTGTGCAATCATCCCACGTCGGCCGATGTGTACGAGGTCGTCCGCGAAAAGCACCCCAATATCTCGCGCGCCACGGTGTATCGCAACTTGGGCGTACTGGCGAATCGCGGCGAAGTGTTGCGGGTGGAGGTTCCCAACGGCGCTGATCGCTATGATTTCCGCAACAAGCCCCATTACCATGCGAAGTGCCGCGTGTGCGGCGGCGTATTCGACATCGAGATGCCGCATCTTGACGACTTGGCCGCCCAGGTGCAAGACGCTCATGGCTTTGCTATCGAGGGCCACGAGATCATCTTCGACGGCGTATGCGCAACGTGTCGGGCGGCGCACGCGAACTGAGCGTGCCGCTTGCGGGCAAGAAGCGTGTTTTGCTCGTAAATATCGCGTAAGACGCTAAAAAGAACGTAGTGCGTTCATAAGCCTATGCTATACTAATTCAGCTTATAGGGCAGTCCTGTAAGCGCATAGCAATGTAGGCCCCCGAGACATGTTTTGTTACACAGCTCGGCACACGCGTTTTCGTGCAGAGCGGACATGGTGCACGTAGCAATCAATCATGACGAAGGGTCCCCGATTAGAAGAATTGAAAGGGGTCCGTTTTGACCGACATCAAGAACACGTCCGTCATCGACTTCGAAGACATCTCCGACGAACTCATGAACGAGATGATCGACGGCACGCTGACCGAGTTCGACGAGGGCGACCTGGTCGACGGCACGGTCGTCAAGATCGAGCACGACGAAGTGCTCGTTGACATCGGCTTCAAGAGCGAGGGCGTTATCCCGTCCCGCGAGCTCTCCATCCGCAAGGACGCCGATCCGTCCGACATCGTGGAGCTGGGCGAGAAGATCGAGGCTCTGGTTCTCCAGAAGGAGGACAAGGACGGTCGTCTGATCCTCTCCAAGAAGCGTGCCGAGTACGAGCGTGCTTGGATCCGTGTCGAAGAGAAGTTCAAGGCCGGCGAAGTGGTCACGGGCGAGGTTATCGAAGTGGTCAAGGGCGGTCTCATCCTGGACATCGGCCTGCGCGGCTTCCTGCCGGCGTCGCTGGTCGACCTTCGTCGCGTCAAGGATCTGGACATGTACCTGGGCACCGAGATCGAAGCCCGCGTCATCGAGATGGATCGCAACCGCAACAACGTCGTGCTGTCCCGCCGCGTGCTGCTCGAGGAAGGCCGCAAGAACGAGCGCGCCGAGATCCTCGCGAAGCTCAGCAAGGGCATGCGCCTCAAGGGCACCGTTTCCTCGATCGTCGACTTCGGCGCATTCGTCGACCTGGGCGGCATCGACGGCCTGGTGCACATCTCCGAGCTTTCCTGGAACCACGTCAACCATCCGTCCGAGGTCGTCAAGGTTGGCGACGAGGTCGAGGTCGAGGTTCTGGATGTCGATCTGCAGCGCGAGCGCATCTCGCTCGGCCTCAAGCAGACGACGGAGGATCCCTGGATCAAGCTCGTCGAGAGCTATCCGGTTGGCTCCATCGTCGACGGCAAGGTGACGAAGATCGTGCCGTTCGGCGCGTTCATCGAGCTTGGCCAGTCCATCGAGGGCCTGGTGCACATCTCCGAGATGGCTCAGCGTCACATCGATACCCCGGCGCAGGTTGTCAAGGCCGGCGACGAGGTCAAGGTCAAGGTCATGGAGATCAACCCCGAGCGTCGTCGCATCTCCCTGTCCATGAAGGCCGCTGCGGCTGACCTGGGCTTCGAGATCGAGGTGGACGAGTCCATCGTCGTCGAGGAGAAGCCGGCTAAGAAGAAGGCCGAGAAGAAGGATGCTCCTGCCGAGGAAGCTGCTGCTCCCGAGGCTGCTGAATAAAACTTCTCAGCACCGAGTGTATGCGAAAGGGTCCCAGCGATGGGACCCTTTCTTTATGGGGCGACTATGGGCGACCATGGGGCGACGCAAGCGGGAATCAGTCGGTGCGAACCATGCAGGATTTCCCGACGATGCTTGGGGAAAGGAGCGCGCAAGCCAGCGCACCGTTCTTCGGGAGGTCGGGGCGCCCCGACCTCCCGATGCGTGCTACTTCTGCTTCGCCATGCCCTGCACCATCGTGTGCGCCAACGATCGCACGGCGTCCGACGCGGAGGCGTTCGCCTTCGTGGCGGACGCCTCAAGCGGCGTTTCCACCTTCGCTGCTTCGGCACCTTCTTCATGCTTGGGCAGCAGCGGCGCAACGGCCTGGTAGATAAGATCGACGTAGGCTTGAGCACCCTCTTCGGTCAGGTGCGTTCCGTCGCCGTCGAAGTAGCTGTCTTGGTTGGCGCTTGCGGAGTACCAATCGATCACGTGCACGTTGGCGTGGCGCTCGGCAGCTCGGGCGAGTGCGTCGTTGGTGTCGGCCACCCATGATTGCGGGCTGCGCGTGTTCACCAGGAACACCTGCTTATCGGGGCCTATGGAGTCGACAAGGCTGTCGATCTGCTCGTCGGTTGCCCGGCCGTTGGTGCCCAGCGCGAACACCACCACGCCTCCGATAATGCCTTGTTGTTCGTAGCCCTTGTACACCTCGGCGCCAATGGGAAGCTGCCGATTCACGGCTGCATCGATGGCCCCGTAAGGGAACTGCTCCTTGAAGTAGGGGATAGTGCGCACGGAAACCGAATCGCCGATCATCATGATGTCGAGTTTCGGCTGTTCGGCAGGAGCATCTTCTCCCTCAGGGAGCGTTTCCGGAATGCCGGAGGTTTGCGCGCTTTCGTCTTTGAGCAGATTAGCGCCTTCGAGTGCCGACGTAGGGGGTACGAGTACCAGGCCGCCTACGGCAACGACCGTTACGCCTACGGCGGCAACGGTCGGTATGGCGTGCGTGCGCAGCCAGGAGGGAGCGTCGAGTTCTTTCGAACGAACGTCCTTGATAAAGGATCCTATGGCTCCACGGCGAATGGGATTCTCTACGAATCGGTACGAGAACGCAGCGCAAGCGAAGATGACTGCAAGTTGAATCAGGTACATCCACCAGGGGGTTTCGCCGGTGAAGTTGCGGGGGTTCATGAGCAGCAAAAGCGGGTAGTGCCACAGGTAGATGCCGTACGATCGCAAACCCACCCATACAAGCGGTTTCGCGCTCGCGGCTCGTCCCAGCAGGCTGGCGGGATGCACCATGACGGCTATGAGGATGGCGGTGAGCACGGAGGCCAGCAGCGTTCCGCCGTAATACCAGAACGGCGAGAACCCGTCTACGAACACGGCCATCGCCAGCAGTCCGACGAACGCGACGATGCCCACGCCGTCAAGAGCCTTGCGCACCTGCTTGGTCAGATGGATCTCTCCTTTGGCCCCGAGGAGGTGCGAAGGCCAAACGAACGCCAGCCAGGCTCCAATGAGCAGCGAGAACGCGCGCGTGTCGGTGCCGTAGTACACGCGGCTGGGGTCTGCCGCAGGATTGTAGAGGAGAGCCATCTCGGCAGCGGAGAGCAGCGCGAGCACCAGCGTGGCGTTGCGCATGGTGGTGCGCTTGAGGCCGGCTTTGTGCGCGGCGAACAGCAGGACAGGCCAAATGAGATAGAACTGCTCTTCGATGGCGAGCGACCAGAAGTGGGTGAGGGGCGACGGTGCGCCCAGCGCGTCGAAATACGATACGTCATGGAAGATGTACCACCAGTTCGTGACCCAGAGAAGCGCTGCCCACATATCGTCGCGCAGCTTGGTGAGCAAGCTGTGGTCGAACACGGTGAAAAGCACCGCGGAGCAGATGATGACGAACACGATGGCCGGCATGAGCCGCCGGATGCGTCGAAGCCAGAATTGCGGCAGGTTGATGCGACGGGTGCTGTCCCATTCGATAAGCAGCAGGCTCGTGATAAGATAACCTGACAGCACGAAGAACACGGTGACGCCCAGAAGGCCGCCCGGCGCCCAGAACATGCCCATGTGATAGGCGATAACCGCAAGTACGGCGAAGGCGCGCAGGCCGTCGAGAGCAGGGATGTAGCGCGATTTCGTGGTAGATTTTTCAGCCGGCATTCCGGCACCCTCCTGGTCTTTCTTAGGATGCAGCGTAACGACTTAGTATAGCAGCGCGCTTGCTCTATAATGGCCGGGCTGCAAGGTTTCAAAATATGGTTAACTACGCGTATCGTTGGTTGAGAGGCGGTTGCATGCAGGCAGGTGCGAAGGTGGCGCTCGGCATGAGCGGCGGCGTGGACAGCGCCGTATCGGCGGCGTTGCTGCTGAGGGCGGGATGCCAGGTGATGGGCGTAACGTGTCGGTTCCATGATGACGAAGCCAGCGCACAGGCCGAGGCCGATGCGGCTGCGGTGTGCGCTTTGCTGGGCATTCCCCATGTTGTTCACGATAGCGTGGCGACGTTCGAGCGTTGCGTGGTGGAGCCGTTCGTCGACGCGTACGCGTGTGGGCTCACCCCCAGCCCTTGCGTGTGCTGCAATGCGCGCTGCAAGATTCCCGCGTTGCTGGAGGCTGCCGACAGTCACGGCTGCGACAGCGTGGCCACGGGCCATTACGCGCGCATCGCGCGTTTGACGAGCAACGACCGCTTCGTGGTGAAGACCGCGCTTGACGCGCGCAAAGACCAAAGTTACATGCTGTCGATGCTTTCCCAAGAGCAGCTTTCCCGCCTGGTTCTTCCTCTGGGCGCCATGACGAAGATCGACGTTCGCCTTATCGCTTCCGATCTGGGGCTTCATGTTGCAGAAAAGCCGGAAAGCCAAGACAACTGCTTCGTGGAGGGCGATTACCGGGACTTTCTTCGCCAGCGCGGGGTGAAGGACGCCCCCGGCGACATCGTCGACCGAACGGGCACGGTTCTGGGGCAGCACGAAGGGCTGTCGAACTATACGGTTGGACAGCGAAAGGGAATTGGTCTGGCCGCTGAAGAGCCGTACTACGTGGTGGAAAAGCGCGCCGCATCCGGCCAGCTGGTCGTGGGGTTCGCGGCGGAGACGCTTATTCGCGCGGTCCGCATTCGCGATGCGAACTGGCAGGCGCTCGAAACGTTCGGCGAGCCGCGTAGCGCGATGGTCAAACTGCGCTACCGAAGCCGAGCGGTACCGTGTATCATAGAATTCGAAGATGGCGCGCGTGCGCGCATTGCGCTGCGAAGCCCGCAGCCAACGACGGCGCCGGGGCAGTACGCTGTTCTCTATGAGGGTGATACCGTGCTGGGAGGCGGCATGATCGAGGAGGTAGAGCAAGCATGAAAAAGCTGTTCATCATCGGTGGAATGGGAGCCGGAAAGTCAACCGCTCGCAAAGCTCTTGTAGAACAGGGGCTGCCGAACGTCGACCTCGACAAGGTTGGCCACGACGTGCTTCTGTGGGATACGGTGAAGGCCGAGCTGACCGACACGTTCGGTGCTGACATCTTGGGAGAAGACGGCGAGATCGATCGCCGTGCTTTGGCGGCGAAGGCTTTCGTGAATCCTGCCGAGACGCGCAAGCTTAACCGCATCACGCTGCCGCGTATCGAGGAAGCGTTCACCGACCGTATTGCCGAGCTGGAACAAGAGGGCCACAAGGCGGTGGTCGTGGAGTATTCCGTGTTCAAGAATCGCCAAACCTCGCTGGCGTACGACGCCGACGTGGTCATGGCCGTTCTGGCTCCCATTGATATGCGCATCGAGCGGGCGGTGAAAAGCGGTTGGGACGAGGCCGACGTTCGCCGTCGCATAGCTCAGCAGATCACCGATGCCGATCGCATCGAAGCTGCCGACGTGGTGTTCAACAACGACGGCACTCCCGACGAGATGCGCAACAAGGTGCTTGCGTGGTGGGGGGAATATTCCCAGGAGCTGTAAGCCTTTAACTAAAGCGGGACCGAGGGTGAGGTGGAAAGACGGTGAGACAGAGGGGTTGATGACTCGCCGGCCTTCCACCTCGCCTGCTTGTTCGAAGGGATCATAGATGGCGCATCTTACGAATATCGAGGGCATCGAAATGGAAGGCAAACTGCCGGAAGTGAGATTGTCCACCACCCCGTTCGAAGTGGTGTCTCCCTTCGAGCCGTCGGGCGACCAACCCCAAGCGATCGAAAAGTTGGCCAAAGGCGTGAACGACGGCCTTCGTTACCAAACGCTTCTCGGCGTGACCGGATCGGGCAAGACGTTCACCATGGCCAAGACCATCGAGGCCGTGCAGAAGCCCACGCTGGTCATGGCGCCGAACAAGACGCTGGCCGCCCAATTGGCAAGCGAGCTCAAAGAGTTCTTCCCCAACAACTCTGTGGTGTACTTCGTCAGCTACTACGATTACTACCAGCCGGAAGCGTACGTTCCTTCGTCAGACACGTTCATCGAGAAAGACGCCTCTATCAACGAAGAGGTGGAGAAGCTGCGGCATGCGGCAACGTCCGCGCTGCTGTCGCGGCGCGACTGCATTGTGGTCGCCTCGGTGTCGTGCATCTACGGCATTGGCAGCCCGATGGATTACGCGGGGATGGCCGTGTTCGTGGACAAGCAGAAGGAAATGGATCGCGACCAGGTGATCCACGAGCTTATCGATATTCAGTACGATCGCAACGATTACGATCTGAAGCGCGGTACGTTCCGCGTGCGCGGCGACGCCCTCGACGTGTTTCCGCCGTACGCGGACAATCCCATCCGCATCGAGTTCTGGGGCGACGAGATAGAGGCCATCGCCGAAATCGACAACGTGACGGGCGAGGTCGTCAACGAATTCGAAGCGCTGCCCATCTGGCCGGCGTCGCATTACGTGACCGCGCGCCCCAAGATGGACCGCGCGCTGGGCACGATCCGCGACGAGCTGCGCGAGCGCTTGCAGCAGTTCAAGGAGGAAGGCAAGCTGCTGGAGGCTCAACGCTTGGAGATGCGCGTGGCGTACGATTTGGAGATGCTCGAAACCATGGGGTTCTGCTCGGGCATCGAGAACTATTCCCGCCACATGGACGGCCGCCAGCCGGGCGAGCCGCCGTACACCCTGATCGATTACTTCCCGAAAGACTTCCTCTGCATTATCGACGAGAGCCATGTGACCGTGCCTCAGATTCGCGGCATGCACGAAGGCGACCGCTCGCGCAAGATCACCTTGACCGAGCATGGGTTCCGTCTGCCTAGCTGTTTGGACAACCGTCCTTTGCGATTCGACGAGTTCGAGGACCGCGTTCCCCAGTTCGTGTACGTATCGGCTACGCCGGGCGACTACGAAGAGAAGGTCACGCAGCAGCAGGTCGAGCAGATCATTCGACCGACGGGGCTGCTTGATCCGGAGATCATCGTGCGCGGATCGGCTTCGCAGATCGACGACATCATCGACGAGGCGAAGGAGCGCGCTGCCCGCGACGAGCGCGTGCTCATTACCACGCTTACGAAGAAGATGGCGGAAGATCTGACCGATCACTTGCTCGACCAGGGTGTGAACACGCGGTACATGCACTCGGACATCGCTACGCTTGAGCGCGTGGAGATCCTGCGCGACCTGCGCCGCGGCGAATTCGACGTGCTGGTGGGCATCAACTTGCTGCGCGAGGGCTTGGACCTGCCGGAAGTGTCGCTTGTCGCCATTCTGGATGCCGACAAAGAGGGATTCCTGCGCAACCATCGCTCCCTGATCCAGACCATCGGGCGCGCCGCTCGCAACGTGTCGGGCCAGGTGATCATGTACGCCGACAAGATCACCGACTCCATGGCGCGCGCCATCGACGAGACGAAGCGCCGTCGCGCTATCCAGATGCAGTACAACGAGGATCACGGCATCGAGCCGCAGACCATTCGCAAGGCCATCAACGACATCATGAGCTACGTGACCGACGAGATGGGCAACACCACGGCGGAGCAGGTCAACAAGGAGCTGGCCGAGCTGTCGCGCGAGGAGGTCCTGCGCATCATATCGTCTATGGAAGACGACATGGTGGCGGCGTCCAAGAGCATGGACTTCGAGGAAGCCGCTCGTTTGCGCGATCAGGTGGTGAAGCTGCGCGCGCAGGTCGAGGGATCGAGCGAAGAGGACGTGCTCAAGGATCTCAAGAAGAGCGCGCGCAAGGGAAGCGCTTTCGGCAATCGCAAGAACGCAGCGTACGGTTCAAGCCGAAGGTCCTAGCGGGCCGCACGTTCGATACGGGGTGTCGACTGTGGGCGAGGGGTCGCCTTCGCCCACAGTCGCGGCATGCGCTATTCGGCGGTTTCTGCGTTCTGCGCCGCACCGCTGTCGCGCACGATGGTCGGCTTGTCGCTGTCGAGCGCTCGCACGCTTTTGGGCAGGTAGATCGCCAGGCCCAGAACCAGGCAGATCAGGCCGTCCACCACGAAGAACGGTGCAACGCCGATGGATTCGGCCAGCACGCCGCCGAACGCGATTCCCACAGGAGAGGCCAGGCCCATGGCCGCCATGGCCAGACCCAGCACGCGACCGGTTTTCTCTTCAGGGGTGTTGCGCTGGATGAGCGTGATGAGCGGGCCGTTGAACCAGGCGCACGCGACCGCCATTGCGGCGCACAGCACGACGAACACCCAGAACATGGTGGGTGCAAGGAATCCGCATGCCATGGTGGTCGCGCCCACGATGAAAGCTGCGATCCCGATCAAAAGGGCAAGCCGCTTGCCGCCGCCCCAGATCATGAGGATGGCCGACCCTATGATCATGCCCACGCCGAACGATGCTTCCACGATGGACGCCGCGTAGCCGTCTCCGCCGAAATGGTCGAACGTCATAAGCGGGAAGATCGCACCGAGCGGGGCGAAGGTGACCATGCCGATCGTGACGCCGGCAATCAGGATGACCAGACCGCGATTGGCCGACAGGGCTTTCCACCCGTCGCGCATGTTCGCGAGCACGTGCTGGTCTTTCGCGGACTCGTCGACAACCGTGGGTATCTTCACCAGGGCCAGGCCGGCAACGGCCAAAAGCGCTCCCAGGAAGTCCAGGAACATGACCGAGTGGAATCCGAACGTGGTGTACAGGAAGATGCCGAACGCAGGTGCGCCGATGGACGCTACGGAAATGAGCAGCTGGTCGAGCGTGTTAATGCGCAGCAGGTGCTTCTCCGGCACGAGCAGCGGCATGGCCGCCATCATGGCCGGCCCGTGAAATGCCTGCCCAACGCTGCGCGCGATGACCAATACCATGAGCAAGCCGAACGAAACCTGGCCGAACAAGATGACGAAGCCCAGGCCAAGCGATATGATGCCGATGCCCAGATCGGCTGCGATCATGACGGTTTTCCGGTTGTACTTGTCTGCTATCACGCCGCCGAAAGGCGAAAGAAGCCCTTGCGGCAGGTAGGCGCAGATGGCTGCGGCGGACAGCATGATGGCGCTGCCGGTGGTTTCGGTGATGTACCAGATCACCGCGTATCCTGCGGCGTAGCTGGTGATCATCGAGGCGGCCTGCCCGGCCCAGATGGTGGCGATGATGGCAAGCCATCGTTTGGGAAGCGGTTGCCCGCCTGCGCTCATGAGCGCGGTTGATTCGGTCATAAGGATGCTCCTTGATAGTGGTGTGCTGAATTGATGATGCGGTAGCGCATGCGGTTGCGCTACCAATTTTGCATGGAATCGGGACGAAACGAGCGCAACGACAAGTTGCGCTTGCATGCATCATGAGAACGATGCAGGAATCGCAAGGCGATTTGCTAGTAGATTTGTCCCGCCATCAAAACAGAGCTCCTAGAAATTTGATCAGAATCGCGGCGATCAGTGTAACATACGTGACGTGATTGGCCAACAAGGGCGTTTGCGGGCGAAAGGTGCCGAGCGACCTGCCTTTACGGCTTCCCTGTGCCTTTCGCTCGCGCCGCGCTGGCGCGCTCGAAGCTACAGCGCTTCGGTCATGCGCAGGTTGAGGTCGACCGACGTGCTGATTCCTGCGACGGTGCCGCCGTTGGTGTACTGCCACAGGGCGAAGTCGAAACGCGCCCGCGGCACGGCGGCGTCGTATTCCGCAAACCAGATGGGCCGGTTTCCCAGCGCAGCTCGGTCGTAGCGCGTCATATCCCCGTTGTTTCCGTAGATCATGGTCTTGTACCCAGCGGCTTCAAGGCGCTCGCAAAACGCGATCGCCGCGGCAGTGAGCGTGCCTTTGTCCAGGTTGTTGGCGCGTCCGTTGGGATCCGCCACGGGCTCATGGTCGAAGGCAACGGGAAGTTCAAGGGCGCGCCCGTTGAGTTGGGCCAGCACGAACTCCGCTTCTTCGACGGCTTCGGCAGCGTTCACTGCTTGCGAGAAGAAGTATGCTCCCGTTTGGAGTCCTGCGGCTTGCGCGCCGCGCACGTTCTCGTCGAAGCGGGCATCGGCGGACAAGCCCCCTTGGGTGTACCCGCGGTTTCCTATGCGCACGAAAGCGAAATCGATGCCGTCTGCAGCTACCGCATTCCAATCTATGAAGCCTTGATGATCGGAGACGTCGACGCCAACCTGGGATTTCAACGACCCTCCCGGACGATACGCCAGGCGGTCGCCGGTACGTTCAAGGCTGCTCCAATCGTAGGGGCTTACGTACTCCGCGTTTTTCGGGGCGCTTTCTGGGGCTGTGCATTGTCCCAGGCCCACAAGCGTCCCTACGAACAGAAGCCCTGCAAGCATGACGAGCAGGACGCCGGCCAGAGGGCTTTTCCTTGCATGCTGAGAAGAGCTGCGGGGCGCAGGCGCGTACGTTGCGGCGTGACGAGGCTTGCCGTGGCTGCGGCGCTTGTTGGTTCGAGGTTTCATGCGGGTATCCTACCAGAGGCTGTTGCGAGCATTGCGCGCGCAGCGACGATCGCGCGACGACTACAGAACTTGCTGTTGTTGCCGCGGGCGCGGGCCTGGCTATGCGGGGATCGTCATTGCTTTCGGCGTTACGGCTGACAGCGTGGGCCGCGCGGACAGGTGTTGGGCGCGCGCTTGGTCCAGGTAGTCGTATCTGACCAGCTTGCGCAGCACTTCCTGTTGACGCTGGCGGGCAAGGTCGGGGTTTTTGGCGGGGGAGTAGACGGAGGGAGCGTTCGGTATGCCTGCCAGCATGGCGCACTCGTCTTCGGTTAGCTGACCGGGCTGTTTTCCGAAGTATCCCATGCTTGCGTTCCCGATTCCCTCGTACCCGTTGCCGAAGTAAATCGAGTTTACGTACAGTTCCAAGATCTTCCGTTTGGAAAAATGGCTTTCCATGGTGAAGGCCATGAGCGTTTCGGCCAGCTTGCGCTCGAGCGTTTGCTCCTGCGTGAAGTACTGGTTTTTAGCCAGCTGCTGCGTGATGGTGCTGCCGCCTTCCACTACGGATCGCGCCTTGATGTTGTTGACCAGCGCTCGCCCGGTGGCTATAACGTCGAAGCCGGGATGCGCGTAAAAGCGATGATCCTCTACTGCGACAACGGCCTGCAGGTACAGATCGGGAAGTTTATCGAGGGAAGTGAATCCCTGCTCGCTCTCGATAGCCGTCGCCATATCGTCGAGGCTTTGAGACTCGAGTGCGGTTCGGTACAGGTTGAATCCTCGTGCCGCGAAGAATGCGGTTGCAAGTACTCCTAGGATAAGCGCGAGAGCGAGCGATCGTTTGAAGAGCGTTCCAGCGGTCATGCCCGGCTCCTTTCGATGCGGTGATCGGGACTCCATTCTTTATACCAGCCAACTCTTAAGGCTTTCTTACCGACCGCTTGCCCCTCCCTTACATTCCTGAAAGGGGAGGTCTGCCTTAAATTTAGGGGCATAGGCTATACTTACCTCGTTGCATGTATTTACGGAGGCGGCGTGCCAGCTAGTCCTTGGCAGTGGTACGTCGGGGGGACTCGAGTAAAGGACGGTGGAGCGAACATGATGGTTTCGACGAAGGGACGCTACGCTCTGCGTCTTATGATCGATATAGCGAAACAGGGAGAAGTCGGGTCGCTCGTAACCATGAGGCAGGCGGCGGAGCGCGAGGGTTTGTCCGTCAAGTATCTTGAGCAGCTAGGTGGCGCTTTGGTGAAGGCCGACGTGCTCAAAAGCGTGCGAGGCGTGAGCGGCGGCTACCTGCTTGCGCGTCCGGCGGATGAGATTACCGTTGGAGACATCTTGCGGGCCACCGAGGGAAGCTCGGCTCCCGTTGCCTGCGTTGAAGACTCGGAGCATTGCGAGCGGAGCAGCGGTTGCTCGGCGCGGGAATTTTGGATCGGGCTGGATCGCGCGATCGAGTCGTACGCCGACAGCGTGAAGCTATCGACTTTGGCGAAGCGCCCGTAAAGTCGGCGGATTCGCTAGAAGCTGCGCCGCTCGTAGAGTTGCGCAGCAACGGAAGCCGATCCGACGTACCACGTGGCTCCTAGGGCAACGAGGCTTGCCGAAAGCAGCAGGATTTGGCTTGAAGATCCCTCAAGGGCGGGCGCGCCGATAGCGAGCAGGTTCAGGCCGGACGGACCCAAAGCCTGTGGAATCAATGCGAGCGCCAGTACGAAGATCGCGGGTGCGTACTTCAGCGCTCCCTCGTAACCGAAGCGCAGGTTGAGTGGCATCATCACGCCCAGAGCGAAGGCGGCGAATGCAACAGCGCTTGCGCAGCAGAGCGCGAGGGAGGCGAAATCGAACGATGCGGCCTCCCTTAGCAGGGCAAGCCCGGGAAATATGCTGGTGGCTAAACATCCCGCTGCATACGCGAGCGCGCCGGTGGCGACGCTTGCCGCCGTGACCGCCGCAAGGGCGGCGTAGCGGCCGTCTACGACGTTTTTGCGCGATAGCGGAAGGGCAAGGCGCGGCCCTTCCCATCCTGATGCGCTCTCTGTGAGGAAAAGGGCGCTGCATGTCATGATCGGGTTGACGATCGCAACGTATATGACGACCAGGGGAGTGTTTCCTGCGATGACCGAAGTGACGAAGGTGATCAGCATCCAGCACGCGGTTATGCGAACCAGCTTGTCTTTCATGACAATGAGATCGGACAGCATCGCTGCTTTCATAAGCGCGGCTCCTTTCCGAAGGGGCTGCTCGGACAGCAGCCCCGGTACGGTTCCCGCTTTACAATTCGCGTCGTTCGTACAACTTGATGGACAGTGCGCACGATGCCGCGTAGAGGGCTGCGGCGGCGGCCACTACGATACCGGCCATTCCCAGCGTTCCCTCGGGCGTTTGCACCCAGCTTGCAAGGTTGGCGAGGAATTGGGGAACCTCGCCGTTGCCGCCTGCCGTGAACAGGAAGAACACGCCGAAGAAAATGATCAGGGGCGCGAATCGAACCGCTTTCGTCATGCCGAAACGCGCGACCATCGGCAGCACGACGGATAGCATGACCACGATGACCGCAACGCCCGTGATGCTTGCCAAGACGATAGCCTGCCACGAGAAGTTCACCATGAGCGCGGCTAGCTGCGGCACGTTCGAGAACAGTGTTGCTGCAATGATGACCAGGCCCGTGGCAACGATGCCCGTCATGAATCCGACTATGGCGATCACCGCGAAGCTTGCGTAGCGCCCGGTGATGACGTGTTTGCGGGATAGCGGCAGCGCCAGCCTAAACTGCTCCCAGCCCCCGCGTTCGTCGAAAGCCAGTATGGTGAACGCTACGGAAAACGGGGTCATTGCCGCGATGGCGGGCGCGATCACGTAGATGTTCTCCATCATGATGCACATGAATATACCCACGACGATACCGAGCCCCACCTGCGGCATCAAGTATTTCTTCGCGATCAGAAGATCGGACAGGAGCATGGCGTTCACAGTACTTCTCCCTTCAGCATGAGGCTCATGTACGAATCGATGTCGGCGCGTTCCACCACGACGTCGCGGAAATTCTCGGCGAAGGCGAACCGATCGGGCACCAGCACCGAGGTGCCGTACGCGTTGCGGGCGTAGTGCAGGCTCCCCGGTGCGTACAGCCCGCTGTCCGCCAGGGCGGCGAACTCGGACGCGCGGCACTGAGCGATGCCCGCCTGATGGACGATGGCGTCCTTCTCGATGGAGAACACGATGCGCCCCTCGTCGATGCACACGATGTAATCGGCAATCTTCTCCAGGTCGCTGGTGATATGGCTGGACATCAGGATGCCGTGGTTCTCGTCGGTCATGAAAGCGCGCAAGGTGTCGAGCGTTTCGTCGCGTGCCATCGGATCCAGGCCGGCGGTTGCTTCGTCCAAGATGAGCAGATCGGCGTCGTGGGAGAGCGCGCATGCCAAAGACAGCTTCATGCTCATGCCGCGCGAGAGGTCCTTCACCGTCTTGCTCGGAGGAAGCTCGAACTGCTTGATGCGCTCGCGAAAGCCTGCGGCATCCCATGCGCGGTAGCTTACGGACATGAGCTTGCCCACGGCTTCGACCGTCAGCTCCTCGGGGAAGGAGCAGGTGTCGAAGACCACGCCGACGCGCTGCTTCAGCTCTGCGAGGCGTTTGGGGGGAGCCCCTATGGTTTCTTCGCCGAACAGGGCAATCTGTCCGTTGTCGGGCCTGGTCAAGCCAAGGATGGATTTAATGGTGGTAGTTTTGCCGGCTCCATTGCTGCCGATGAATCCCACTACGCTGCCCGAAGGCACGCGCAGGCTCACGTCCTGCAGGTCGAAGCCGTCGTAGTGCTTCGAGAGGCTTTGTATGTTCAAAAGGTCGTTCATCAGTCGTCACTTTCGGTCGTGTGCGATGCTCGCTCGTTTCGGATGCGTCTAGATGTTGTCGCTTGCCACCAGGTCGAGCATGTCATGCAGCTCTGCGAGGCTCACGCCAGAGTCCCGCGCCTCGCTCGCTGCCTTCACCAGCAGGTCTTCGATATGGCGAAGACGCTCTTCGCGCAGCAGCTCCATGTTGCCGCCGGCTACGAAGCTGCCCTTGCCCTGCACCGTTTCGACGAATCCTTGCGATTCGAGGTCGGCATAGGCGCGCTTCGTGGTGATGACGCTGATGTGCAGGTCGTTCGCCAGCGCGCGAATCGAAGGAAGCTGCTGGCCTTCTGCGAGCTCGCCTGCCAGGATAAGGCTTTTCAGCTGGCTGGTGATCTGCTCGTAGATGGGCTTGTCGCTTGCGTTTGAGATGATGATGTCCAACATCGCTCCTGTTCCAGTTCGTATTCGCCGCGGGGTTGCCTGCAGCGAAGTGGTGCGCGGATGCTCGGGCGTCCCCGGAGCATCCGGGTGGCGCGCTGCAGCGTCCTGTCGCGCGCCGGGAGGTCGCAAGCACGTTCCTTGCTGGCTCCGTCGGGCTTCGCCTCTGCATGTTCGATGGTGTGCATAGCGAACTGTACAGTGTGTATATACCCGATATGCACACTATAATCAGTTGACGAGATCGCGTCAAGATGCGAGCGAGCATCTTTTTCCGGTTGGGCATCTTGCCTTCCGGCTTGGCCTGCCGTCGCTCGGCCCGCCCCCTGCGCGCTCGCGACGGTGATGCTCCACACAAGGGGCGGGGTTCGACGGTGTTCAGGACCGGCAAATGGAAGCTTGCGCACGAAAAACCGCCATCGCTGGCAGGTTCTGACGGTTTGGGGTCGTCGATTCGCTTTCGCCACCCCTTCGGCTGAAGAGCGCTTTGCATCGTGCCTGTTCAGGAGCGCGTGGCGAGTCCGGGCTGAAAACGGCTGACTTGCAGCGGACGTCAAACGACCTCAAACCGTCAGAACCTGCCAGCGAAGCTGGATTTTCGTGCGCAGCTAGGTGGTTTTGCCGCTCAGACGCGGCTTGGGCGGTGGCGGTCCCGTTTTCGGCTCGTGCTGTCGTGCAGCCAGTGTGGCTCTACCCCGTTTTCGGTTTGCGTGCTCCAGGTAGCCTGCGCGACGACAGCCCCGTTCGCGGCTCGCGCTGTCGTGCAGCCAGTGTGGCTGCGACCCCGTTTTCGGTTTGCGTGCTCCAGGTAGCCTGCGCGACGACAGCCCCGTTCGCGGCTCGCGCTGTCGTGCAGCCAGTGTGGCTCGACCCCGTTTTCGGTTTGCGTGCTCCAGGTAGCCTGCGCGACGACAGCCCCGTTCGCGACTCGTGCAACCCGGGCGGCCCATGGGGCAGCAATCCGCTTGCGAACGTCCGGGTTGGCCCAGCGGAGGGCTCGAGGTTTTCGGGGAAGGGCTAGGCGCGCCTGGCTGGGCCGAGCACGGGGTTCACGTAGCGCCCGCGCGCTTCGGTCTTGCTGCCGTACTGGATGGCGTTCACGGGGCATCGGTGCAGGCAGGCAAGGCATTGCGTGCAGCCCAGCTCAGCCCAGCGCGGCGTGCCGTCGATGAGCGTGATGGTGTTCGTCGGGCATATATCGGCGCAGCGGCCGCAGCTGATGCAGGTGGGAAGCGTGTGGAAATCCTTGGTCGAGCGCGGCTTCTCGTCTTGTTCGGTGACCTGGGAAAGCAGGATGCCCAAGGGGTTGCGTCGCTCGGCGTGCACGCATTCGCGCGCTTTGATGCGCAGGGCCGTGCGATGGGCCTCGACTTCCGCATGGGCTAAAAGCCGCTCGCGTTTCTCTCCCTGAGCGGGCGCGTACAGGTACGTGCAGTTTCCGACCGATTTCACGCTGAACGAGGCGTCCAGATTGATTCCCTGCCAGCGTCGCAGTCGATCCGCAAAGATGCGCGCGGTGTTTCCGACGAACGCGCCGCAGCTGACAACGGCGTAGCAGTAGCAAGGGGCGAACACCTCTTTGTTGCCGGTGCGGAAGTTCGCGCGGCGTATGAATTCGTCCACGAGAGGAGGCGTGGTCCAGGCGTACGTGGGAAAGACGAAGCCGAGCGCTTCTCCCTGCTCCAAGGTGAAGTCGAAGTCCTTGTACTTGTAGGCTTTGCCCATGTCGACCAGCAGGTCGTCGGTTGTTTTGGCTACGATCTTCGCGGCTGCAAGAGAGTTGCCGGTTCCAGTGAAATAGAAGATCATAGTAGCCGCCTTTCGGTTTGCCCCTGCCCTGTAGTTGGCACATATTCCCAGTATAGCAAGGGGAGGGAGCCTGCGCTTGCGGCCTTTGGTATCATGAGCGCAACAAGTCTTTGACGGAGCGTTTCCGGTGATAGGAGGAGCGTATGGCAAGCGTGCTGTTTTTGGAGTACCCGAAATGCACAACGTGCAAAAAGGCCAAGGCGTGGCTCGACCAGCAGGGGGTTGCGTACGAGGATCGGCATATCGTAGAGGACAATCCGACGGCTGCGGAACTTGCCGCCTGGCATGAGAGAAGCGGGCTGCCCTTGCGCCGCTTCTTCAACACGAGCGGCATGGTGTATCGCGAACGCAACATCAAAGCGCTGCTCGATGCGGGGCTGAGCGATGCGGACGCCTACGCCTTGCTTGCCGAGAACGGCATGCTGGTGAAGCGCCCGCTTGTGGTGGGCGAGGACTTCGTGCTGGTGGGCTTCAAGGAAGCCGAGTGGGAGCAGGCTCTTCTGTAGCGGTTTAGAGCGCGTCGGTATCGAGCCAAAGGGTGAAGGGGCCGTCGTTCGTCAGGCTTACGTCCATGTAGGCTCCGAAGCGCCCCGTTTCCACGCGCGGCACGTCGCGGCGCGCCCGTTCGACGAACCATTCGTACAGTCGGTTCGCTTCGTCGGGCGCGCCTGTTTGCGTGAAGGAGGGGCGGTTTCCCTTCTTGCAGTTCGCGAACAGCGTGAACTGCGAAACCACCAGCACGTCGCCGTGCACGTCGGCAAGCGACAGGTTCGTCTTGCCGTTTTCGTCCTCGAATATGCGCAGGCGGCTTATCTTGCTCCAGAGGCGCTCCGCTTGGTCTTCGGCGTCCTCATGGCCCACGCCCAAAAGAATGACCAGGCCTTTTCCGATGGATCCTACCGTGTTGCCGTCGATTTCCACCTGCGCACGGCTTACGCGTTGAACGACTGCCCTCATGGAGGCTCCTTCGCTTGCGAGATTTGCTTGCTGCAAGAATCCTACGGCAAGAAGGGCTTCGGGGGCAAGGATGCACGCGGGATGTTTATGCGTGGCTTTCATGGGGCCGCTGGCCGCGCGTTTGCAAAAACGCTTCCGAGCGTTATAACGTATCGGGCATAAGACGATCAGGTGTTGAGGCGCAATCGCGCGTTGGCGAAAGGACTTCCATGAGCTACGCAATCGTGTACGACAGCAGCACGGGGAATACGCAACGATTGGCTTGCGCGGTGAAGGAAGCGCTGCCTGCGGAAGAAATTGTGGCGTTCGGACGCGTTGGAGACGTGACTTCGGAGGATCTGGCGGCGGCGGATCGCGTGTACGCGGGATTCTGGACGAATCGGGGCGACTGCACCGACGAGATGGCCGAAGTTCTGTCCCAGCTGGAGGACAAGGACGTGTTCATGTTCGGAACCGCGGGCTTCGGCGCAGATCAGACGTACTTTGCGGGCGTAATGGCACGCGTGGCTCGGCATGTTCCCGAATCTGCCCGCATCGCGGGATCGTTCATGTGCCAAGGGCAGATGCCCGAAAGCGTGCGCACTCGCTACGAGCGTACGGCCCAGGCCCAGCCGGCTCAAGCCGCGCGCATGCAGCAGCTTATCGAGAACTTCGACGCGGCCGTCGGCCATCCGGACGATGCCGACGTTGCGCGATTGCAGGCGGCGGTCAAGCAGGTCTGACGCCGTTTGGAGATTGCGCGCCGACCCTGGACGAGCGTCGCGAGGGGTCGGCGCGCGCTTCGTTACGCTTCCTTGTCCTTGCGTGCTTCCGCCGGGTCTTCCAGGCGCGTTTTCAACAGCTGCAAACCGCCGACCACCACGCCGCCGATCACGAAGAACAGTAGGCTGAACGTATCCAGGCTCATGGCGGGCAGGGGCTCGGTCAGGGTGAGCGGTCCTTGCGTAATGGAGAACAGCGAGCCGAGCATCATGCCCACGATGGCGTACATGGTCTGCGGCCGGAACTTCTTGAGGCACATCCTGATCAGGCGCACGAACAAGAGGACGCCGCAGGCAACGCCCGCGATGAACACCAGCAAGATGGGCAGATAGGCCAAATCCAATCCCATAACCGCGCGCACGGCCCCCATGATGGGCACGTACAGGCCGAAGATCAGCAGCAGGGTGGAGCCGGAGATGCCGGGCAGCACCATGGCGGAAATGGCAACCATGGCGGCGAAGAACACGTAGGCCACCATCCCGGGGTTCAGGCTGCCGACGGCCACGTTCACGCCTTCGTCCGATACAGGGCTGAGCAGGGTGATGGCCACGACTGCGGCGGCGCCGATTGCAACGAAGACCAGGCTTGCGGCATGGCCTTTCAGCGTGCTTTTTTCTTCAAGGACGACAATGGGGATGGCGAACACGATGAATCCCATGAACAGCGAGCTGACCTGGTAGATATGCGAGTCGAAGAAACTGGTCAGCACAAGCGCCGAAAGCCCGAATCCAATTATCCAGCCGAATCCTAGCTTGAGCAGGAACTTGACGGCATCGATCTTGGCGGCTTTCGGACCGTGGAACAAGTCGTCGAGCGAGCCGATGAACCGGTCGTAGAATCCCAGCAGAAAGGCGATGGTGCCGCCTGAAACGCCGGGGACGCTGTCGGCAAGGGCCATGCAGAATCCGCGCACGAAGTTGATGATAACGCCGGCAATGGACATAGTAAGGGAACCTCCCGCATCGATTGTGCGCAGCCGACCCTCTTCGGCGCGCATCGTCAGAACGTATAGCATGGCTCACGATCTTGCAAACGTCCAGCGATTCCCGTTGTTCCTGCAAGATATACAGATTCTTGAGCGGGTGCATCGGCGTTCGGCGAAGCGGGAACGCCCGGACCCGCGAGTGCGGTTCCGGGCGTTTCGAGATGTCGCGATGCAGCGGATGGATGCTTGCCTGCGTTTGCGGAGCATGCCTTCTACGCTTACAGCGCCACGTGTCCGAACGTGATGATCGAGTAGACGAGCCCCGCGATGCCCAAGGCTATCACCACGGCGACGATGACCTTGTCCGAGGTTTTCTCGAACACTCGGGCCTTCGGGTCGTGCTGCCGAATGCCCACGACGTAAAGCGGCAGGCCGACGGCGTACACGATGCACGCGACCATGAGGTAGTTCAAGCCGGCTGCGTAGATGAGCCATAGCCCGTACAGCGATCCCGCCGCGCCCGTGAACAGGGCCATTCCGCGGCTGGCGAAGATTCCTTTCGGGTAGCTTTCGTCGAGCGCGATCTTGAGCAGGAACAGCGTGCAGAACAGGTAGCACGGCAGCGCCATGACGCTGGTGATGCTGATCATGGTGGTCCAGGCGTTGTTGCCGATGAAGTAGGACACGATCAGCACGATCTGCACGACGATGGTGGTCCACAGAAGCGAGGTCGAAGGCGATCCCTTCTTGTTTTCCTTGACGAACGCCTTCGGGAAAATGCCGCTTTTGGAGGCGGCCAGCGGCATCTCGCCCAGCATGAGCATCCATACCAGCCAAGAGCTGAGGACCGATATGATAACGCCGGCGTTGATGAGGATCTCGCCCCATTTGCCGAACTTGTCCAGCATGATGGCGGCCATGGACGGGTCGGCCATGTTCCCGATGTCGGCCTGGGAGTACACGCCCAAGGGCAGAAGCGATACGATGACGTAGAGCAGCAGGGTGACCAAAAAGCCGATGGTCGTGGCCTTGCGCACTGCCGTTTGCGACTTGGCCTTGCCCGACACGACCACGGCGCCTTCGATTCCCAGGAACAGCCACAGGGTCACCAGCATGGTCGCCTGCACTTGCGGCATGACGTTGTCCCAGGTGAAGCTAAGGTCGATGCCGCCCTTCATGCCCCAGAAACCCTCCATGAACACCGAGAGCTTGAATACGGTGGCAACGGCCAAGATGAAGACGGCAACCGGCAGCAGCTTGCCGATCGTGCCGATGATGTTCAGGAAGCTGGTTTGCTTCGCGCCTTGCAGCGCAAGCAAATACATTGCCCAGGTGATGATGGAGCCGCCGATGATGGACGGGATGTTGTTGCCGCCGGCGAAGTCGGGCACGAAGTAATTGAGCGTGGCCATGACCAAAACGGAGTAGGCCACCAACGCGAAACAGTTGCATATCCAGTATCCGTACGCCACGAAAAAGCCGATGAGCTTGCCGAAGCCCTTTTCGGCGTACGTGTACAGGCCGTTCGTTAGTTCGGGGCGCGCGGCCGACAGGATGCGGAACGTGTTCGCGATGAACCAGATGCCGATGCCCGTGACCACCCAGGCGATAATGATGGCTCCGGCGGAAGCGTCCTGCGCCATGTTCTGGGGGAGGTTGTAGATGCCTCCGCCGATCATCGCGCTGATGACGATGCCTACCAGGCCGATCAGGCCAACTTTTTTGGAGCTGTCCTGTGCCGGTGCGCTGCTTCCGTTGGAACCGGGTGCGGTGTTGTCTGCCATGATTCCAATCCTTGTCGAATGAGGGCGCGCCCGCCAGAGCGGACGCGCCAGGGTGCGAATGGGGTGCGCGATGCGCTAGTTTGCCAGGACCGTAAGCGGTTCGAAGTCCATCTGCTTGAGCCAGTCGGACAGGTGCAGGCTGTTGAGGGATGCGAAGCCGGTTGCGGGCACGGCGTTGCGCGCGAGCGTGACGTAGGGTCCTACGGTAATGGCGTTGCCGATCTCGTTGGGTTTCATCATGCGGTAGGCGAAGCTCACGTACGTGCGGTCGAACAGCACGCTGGAGTCGCGTCCGCATTCGACCACGGACCAGACGATCTCCTTGCGATGCTGCTCCAGGTAAGCCAGCATGTCCTGCTCGTTGTCGTTTTCGGTCCAGACACCGGCGTCTTCGATGAAGAGGTCGGCTGCGAAATCGCGGTCCGCGGAAAGCGAGATGGCGATGAACGACCATACGCCGTACGCTTCGCCTTCCTTGAGCGGGCGGTCTTCCTTGGGGCGGTACGCCGTGATTCCCTTGTTGGCGCAGATGGTGTGCGCACCGGGGATGGGGTGGTAGCGACGGTTCTCGGCCGTTCCGAACAGTTCGATGCCGGCATTGAGCAAGGGCTGCGCGTCGAACACCTTGAGCTCGCTGCCATCGAACTGCTTCTCGGTGAACAGCGGTGTGCTTGCGCCCGATGCGATGTTGTCATGTCGGGCCAGGTCGTAGCCCCAAACCTGCCCGGCCATGCCGCAGAACGACGAGGCGGTCAGCATGTTGATCTGGCCGACGTAGGCATCGGCCGTTTCGGCTTTGTCGTAGGTAACGATGCCGTCGATCAGCATGTCGTTGGTTTTCTCGACCGTTCCGGCGGACACTTTGAGGACCGATACGTATCCGTTGCCGTAGGCGCCCGGCATGCCGTAGCCGTCGCAGTAGTCGTCGTACGGGCTGATGGCGGTCTTGTCGATGTGCGGCGCGCGCATGGTCGCGTGAAGGTTGGGGGTGCGGGCGATGGTGCGGTTGCGGCGTTCTTCGATGTTCTTCATGAAGGTCCTTTCGTTGCGGATACGATTCGCGCAGATTGTAGGACGGCCCGGTTTTCGCGTCCCGGGCGGTAAAAAGATGGGACCGAGACGTGCTCGCGCTGATGCTGAAGTGTTGAATGGGCCGGGGCGCGCGAGGCACCGCTCCTCTTGCCTTGCTCGGATAGGGGTTTTCCTTATTTAGGAGGGTTGCTGCTTTACGATCTTCGCGCATGCTGTATATTACAATCGTTATATAACAGTTGTTATTTTGGAGGTACGGTTATGCCGGAACGGAAGGTAGCGCGCGAAACGGTGCTCGAGGCGGCTCTTTCCCTTGTGCGCGAGCAGGGGGAGGGCGCACTGAGCGCGCGGGCGATCGCGGATCGCGCGGGTTGTTCGGTGCAGCCTATATACAGCCTGTTCGGCGACATGAAAAGCCTGGTGAAAGCTCTATACGACCATGCGCGCGCCTGGGTTGCCGCGTACAACCGCGAGCACGAGCATCGCGCTCCGAACGCGTTTGCGGCAAACGGGCTTTCCCATTTGCGCTTGGCGCGCACCGAAGGCAACCTGTTCCGGTTCCTGTACCTGACCGCGCACATGGACGCTGCCAGCTTCGAGGACGTGTACCGCAGCGTTGCGCTGCCGAACGTGGAGAGGTGCGTGGAGGAGCTGAGCGGGCTTGATCCCGTTGCGGCGCGGGCGTTGTACCTGCACATGATCGTCTATACCCACGGTATGGCAACCATGCTCGCTTCGGGTGCGCGGTTCGACGACGAAGAGCTGCACGAACGGCTTGACGAGGCATTCAGGGGCCTGTCGTCGCTCGCGGGCGGCGAGCGCGTTCTTGCTGCGACTTCCAACAAGAAGGGATCTACGCTATGAGCAGGCGGTTGGTTATTTTCGATGCGGGCGATATGGGGGAAGAGGCGTTCGCGCAGGGTTTTTCCGACGGGGACGTGCTGTTCTCGGCCACGCCCGAGGTTCGGATGTGCATCGGCTGCTTCGGCTGTTGGCTGAAAACGCCGGGCACGTGCGTGCTGCGCGACCGATGCCAGCAGATGCCGCGGCTTTTGCGGGAAAGCGACACGGTGGTGGTTGTGAGTCCTTTGGTGTACGGCGGCTACTCCCGCTCTGTCAAGGCTGTGTTCGATCGGTCGATCGGCTACTTGCTGCCGTACTTTCGCATGGTCGACGGCCGGATGCACCATGCCATGCGCTACGATCACGCGTATCGCCAGGAGGTTCATTTCTACGGCCCCGGCACGCAGGCGGAACACGACCTCGCGCATCGTTTCATTCGCGCCAATGCAGTCAACTTCAATGTTTCTGAAGTTGACGTGCGCTTTCATGAGAACGTCGAGCAAGCGAAGGAGGCTGCGCTATGAACGTGGTGCTGCTGTGCGGAAGCCCGCGCGCCAAGAAGAGCAATTCGGCGTACCTGCTCGAGCAGTTGAGCGATCGTATGGGTGGAAGCTTGCGCGTGGAGACGCGCCAGGCTGCGGCGACGGCGTCTGGCGTGAACGAGCGCACCGCCGAGTTGGTGGCGGCAAGCGATGCCCTGGTGGTTGCGCTCCCTCTGTACGCGGATGCGATACCTTCCGCCTTGTACGAAGTGCTTGATCAGATACAGGCGCGCGTTTTGGAAACTGGATCGACGCCGACGGTCTACCTGATCGTGAACAGCGGATTCTACGAAGCGCGACAGAACGAGCTGGCCATCGAGATGCTGTGGAATTGGTGTGATGCATGCGGCATGCGACGGGGCAGGGCTTTGGCGGCGGGGGCTGGCGAGATGTCGCATGCTGCGCCGATGGGGACCGGGCCCCTCAAGAACCTGGGACGCGCTTTGGACGAGCTGGCTCGCGTTATCGAGCAGCGAGAGTCGGGCGAAACGATGTTCGTGGAGCCCAACTTCCCGCGCATGCTCTATCGCATGGCCGGGCATCGCTCTTGGAATGCGCAGGCGAAAAAGAACGGCTTGAAGCCGCGCGATCTGCTGCGCGCGGAGTAGCCGGGGCCGCTAGCGCGGCAGGTCTACCAGGGGACGGGCGACTGCGCGCGGAGTCGCCCGTTGGAAGGAGCCGCGGCGAAGGAGTCGGCGCTCCATGCGAACGGGCCGCATCGTTGCCGACGCGGCCCGTTCGGGTCATGCAGTGTTTACGCTGTTGGCGGCTTCGGTGCGCCGGGTGCCGCGGGTACGCCGGGCGCGCCAGGGGCTGCAGGCGCTCCCGGGGCGCCGGGTGCTTTGGGAGCGCCAGGGGCGCCCGGAGCGCCGGGAGCTGCGGAAGCGGGAAGCTCGGATCCGCAGCTTTCGCACGTATCGTTCTTGGACGGGTTGAGCGACCCGCAGGACGGGCATTTCTTCTTCACATCGAGCGATGATGGCCTGAAGCACATATCGTCGGTCCTCCTCTTTCTTCTCGCGCCCTTCTAGACGAAGGAGCAAAGCAGTTGCTTGGGGTGATCGGACAGTTTCTTCGAGAGCTCCTCGATGGTTCCGAACTCGAGGCACTTGGCTTGGCAATGATGCACGCAGGAGGGAACCTTGCCCTTCTTGCGGCGCAGCAGGCACATGGTGCACTGGTCGGTGAACGCCGGAGCGTAGGAGAGCAGCCATTTGTCGGGAGCAATCTCCCAAGGGCCTATCTCGTTCACCTTGATACCGAACTGACCTGCGGGAAGGCCGTTTTCCATCTGGCAGGCAACTTCGCAGGAGTGGCAGCCTGTGCACCATGCGGGATCGATCAGAATGCCGTATTCAGCCATGGTTACTCACCTTCCTTGACTTTGTAGATCTTGCAGATGTTCGTCTTGTAGTTTGCGCCGAACCCGGTCTTTCCGAATTCGCCCCACGGGAGCAGCTTGTTGATGGCAATGTCGTACAGATCGAAAAGATCCTCGGGGTCTTTTTCAGGCAGCCACCAGCCGTGATCGCATGCGACGATGCGCGTGCCCAGGATGGGCGTCTTCTTCACGCGTCGCTTGGCGCGTCCCAGGTGATTCTCGACCCATACCCAGTCGCCCTCGTCGACGCCGTAGCGCTCGCAAAGTTCGGGGTGAACCTGTATGGTCGGGTCGGGCGTGTAGGAGCGGTTGCGCTCGATCATGCGATGCTCGGAATGGAAGGAGTTGAACACGCGGGCGCCCGTGGTAAGAACCAGCGGATACTCTTCCATCAGGTCAGGCGTCGAACCCGGTCCGGGCGAGGGCTCCTCGAAGTACGGCAGCGGATCGTACCCCATCGACTCGTAGATGGTCGAGTAGAGCTCGAGTCTGCCGGTCGGGGTGGGGAAGCCCAGCTGCCCGTCCTCGCGAAGCAGGCCCTTCTCGTGGCGGTGGTACTCCAGGGGAAGGAAGATAGGAGCGACTTCCTTGAGCTCGGAGAAGGTGAATCCCGTGGGCTTCAAAAGCTCGTCGTACACTTCCTCCAGCGTTTCCCAGGGCCAGGCTTCAGGTGCGAGCCTTTTGCCAAGAAGCAGGTTGATTTCCATGTCGGACTTGCTTTCGCCAACCGGCTTGCAGGCCTGGCAGATTACCTCGCCGCGCTGGATGCCGTCGCCCAAGCGAATGCTGTCGTGCTCGGGGAACGTGTTGGCGGGAAGGAACACGTCGGCCAGCGCCATCGCCGTCGGCGTCATGAACAGGTCGACGGAGACGTTGATGTCCAGCTTCTCGAACGCCTTATGAGTACGCTCCGGATCGGCGGCGATGCATGCCAGGATGTTGGTCTGCTGCAGCCAGGAACCGTGAATCTCGTACGGTTCGCCGCTTTCCATTGTTTCGATGAGCTCGTCGGCTTGCGACATCTGGAATCCTGCTTGGAGGATGGGGTAGTTGCCCAGGCCGATGCGCTTGGCTTTTTGCTCGTCGCTGATAAGCTCTCCGCCCCAGCCGGATGCGTAGCTGAGGATGGATATCGTGGGGATGATGCCGCCCGGTACGTCGATGTTGCCCGTGACCATGAAAATGGAGGCGATAGCCTGGCTTGCGGGCAGGGATTCCTTGGTCATGTCGACCGCGAGGCCCCACTGCAAAGATGCTGTTTTCGCCTTGCCGATCATGCGTGCGGCTTCGATGATGTTCTCTTCGGGAACCCACGTGATCTCGGCTACGCGGCTGACGGGGTATTCGGCGGCGCGTGCCTTGAGCTCATCGAATCCGTAGCACCACTTGTCGACGAAGTCGTTGTCGCAGAGGTCTTCTTCGAAGAGGATATTGAGGATGCCCAGGGCGAGAGCGGCGTCGGTTCCGGGGCGGATGCGAAGGTGCTGAGCCGAATTGCACGAGAGCCAGGTGACTTTGGGGTCGATGTCGATGATCTTGGTGCCGCGCTTCATCATGTCGACCACCCAGTGCCCGTACCAACCTTCGTTGTTGGCGACCAAGGGGTAGTTGCCCCAGACCACGAGGACTTCGGGGACCTCGTATGCGGGGTTGTCGTAGCGGTCGGTCCATCCCTGGGATGCATCGGCTACCATGTACGTCCCCGTGGTCAGGGCCATACCGGCGATGCGCGGAAGGAAGCAGGCCAGGCCCGAGAGGATGCACGTGTAGTTCGGAGAACCGTAAGACCAGGCCAGGCGCGTGATTGCGGGGCCGATGTCGCGTCCGGTGCCCTGTGCGAAGATTACGCTTTCGGCGCCGTACTTCTCTTTTATGTCAAGGAACTTGTCGGCTACGTAGTCGAGGGCTTCCTCCCAAGACACGCGTCGCCAGGTGTCCTTGCCGCGGTCCTTCGGATCTCGCATCATGGGGTAGGTGATGCGCTTTTCATGGTACGTCACTTCCTGGATGTTCAGGCAGCGCATGCACAGGCGCCCTTGGTTGAACGGGTTTTCCGGATCGCCTTCGCACTTGACCAGTTTTCCGTCTTTATCGGTGTGCAGGAGCACGCCGCAGCCAAGGTGGCATCCCGGGCCGGACCACGCACTTCCCCTTGTAACGGTAAGACCGTCTTCCTCGTACCTCCAGGGTTTTTCGTAGTCTACGAACTTGAGATCTGACTTCGCGAACTTCGTCATAACGCACCCTCCTCCTTTTCAGTGTGTAGGACTATCAGACGCATTATTTGTGCATTTTATACAGCTGCATTGGTGAGTGACAATTGATAAAGTGTTGGTATCTGCGGTACTTATTCGTATATTATGTACATATAAAATTAAGAGCGAGGGAACGATTGTTCTTGCGGGAAGCGGCCAAGATGACAGGGGACAAGCCGGTATGAAGCTGAATCTTTATTTCGTGCAGGAGGACTTACCTGAATTGCGGTTCGAGGGCACCCCCGTCGACCCCCCGACGGTGGCGCGATGTCGCATCGCCCAGTTCGTGGATGAGCTTCCGGGGCATCTTGACGAAGGGGTCATGTACGTTGTGCGCGCATCGACGCTGGCCTTGCATCCTCCCAAGTCCACGAAGGCTTCTTTTCTGTGTCTGGGATCCGCGCCGAAAGCGTGGAAAGATGCTGCGCTGAACCTGCTGCATTCCGAAGCGGACGTTGAACCCGTCGACGTAATGAACGCGGTGATCCGCCTGTTCGATCGTTACCGTGTGTGGGAAGAGGACCTTCACGCTCTTGTCGACCAGCACATGCCCATAGATATGCTGGGCGCGCGCTCTGTGGGCATCTTTGGAAATCCCGTCATAGCGCAGGACGTTTCCTACCGCCCCTTTTTCTACGCGCTGCCTTCTCCGGGGGAGGAAACGGAGGCTTTTCGAATCTACCGCGAAGAGGTATACGGGCAGCATGTTGGGGAAGGCGGTCTTTCCGTTCCGAGGAAAACCGCTATGGCGTTCAATCAGAACTCCGATTTCGCCAAGCTGGAAAACGCCGAAGACCCTGTTTTGTTTACCGGCGATACCTGGAGCAAGCTGTCGGTTCACTCGCTGTCTTTTCGTAGCCTTCTTTACAATTGCCGCGTGAACGGGACTTTGCTTGCTCGCGTGATCGTCGACGACATAGTGCGGCCCTTCCGTAAAAAGGACTACGTGCTGGTGAAGGTGCTTGGCGATTGCTTGACGAGAGGGCTGCAAACCGCGGGCATCGGCGATGCCGGGCAGAGCACTCGTTTCGTGCGGATTTGCCAGAGCCTGCTTTCGGGGGAAACCGTGTCGGATGACCGGATTGCTGCAGTTATGGAAAAGCTGGGGTGGCACGACAGCGACAGGTTTTTCTGCATTGTGCTTAGGGAGCGGAAGCTCGATCGCAAATTCAGCGCTATTGCACGGGTGGCCATAGCCGTTACTGCTCACGATGATTCTCGCCAGCATTGCTTCTTCGACGGAAGGGCCCTAATCGTGTGCGACCTCAGCGCGGGTGCGCATACGCGCGACGAGGTGATAGCCGACGTGTTGCGCAACGTGCGGGATCTTGGCACCATCGTCTCTTTCAGTTCGTCGTTTTTCGGATTTGGAAACCTTGCGCACTTCTATCGGCAGGCTCTTGTTGTAGAGCGGGTGGGGCGTATCGAGGATGTTTCGTCGGAGGCGTATCGATTCGAGGACTATGCCGTCGATTACCTTATCGCTCGATGCGAAGAGGGATCGACGGTTGACGCTATCGTTCCGGATGGCGTGCATAAGCTTATCGAGCTCGACAAAGAGCGGGGCACGCGCGATGCTCATCTGCTCAAAACGTTTTTGGACAACGATCGCAACATAGCGAAAACCGTTCGAGAGTTCTATATCCATCGCAACACGCTGCTGTATCGTCTCGAGAAGATAAAGGAGACCCTTGGCGCCGATTTGGACGATCCTGACGTTCGCTTGTCAGTTCAGATTGCGTTGCGGGCGCTGCGCGTTTCGGCGGATGCGCCTTATGGGGAATGATGCGTTGCTCCGACTTCCTTGCCATGACGCCCGCGCTGTTGATGGGTTTATTCCGGTAGGTCTACCAGAGAGTACGTATCGATGCTTTGACGTTGGTGGAGTATGCGGTATACGGTGAGCGTCGCGTTGTCGAAGCGGTAATACACAATGTACGGATTCGCCAGCACCGCTCGGTATTCTCCGTGGCCAAGCCTCTCTATGGCGAAGCGTCCGCCCGCATCGGGAAAGGAGCGCGCATACTTGATTGCGGCGTCGATGCGCCGTGTCGTCGCAAAGGCGGCTTGCGGGTTTTTGCATTCGAGCCCCAGGTAGATGGCTATCGACTCCCGGTCGAGATGAGCGCGCGGCCTCCATGCAAGGTCGAGCATGATCAGTTCCCGACCGGCGCGTAGTCGAGTTTCCAGAGTGCGAATATCTCGCTCATCCTCGCATCGGACTTTTCGGCGGACAGGGTTTCGGGGCGGTACTGCTCCTCGATCTCCGCTTCGCGTAGGGCCAGGTATACCCGGTTGCGCCGCTCGGCTGCCTCGTATGCGTTGCTGTCCATGAGCACGAACGAGGCCACTCCGTTCTTCGTGAGAACGATCGGCTCTTGCAGCTCGGTCGCTTGCGTGCATACGTCGTTGAGCTGCGTGCGCAAATCGGTTATAGGCCTGATGACGGGAAGCGGTGCGATCGGGGAGGGCATAGCGCTCCTTTCGATATACTTTATTCAGTACATAATACCATATTGAATAAAGTATTTGAAGGAAGGCGAAATATTCGAGTATTCTTGCTTGACCCTCTCGTTACGGGAGGGTTTATGCTGTATTTCGGTGCTCGGACGATCGACGAGCGCCGGAGGCGAAGGAGGCCAGCATGCCGCATGAGAAAACCTATACGGTTCACCAGCTTGCCGAGTTGTCGGGCGCAACCGTGCGCGCGCTGCATCATTACGACGAAACGGGGCTGGTTCGGGCGCAGCGCGCTGCGAACGGGTATCGGCTGTACGGCCCTGCAGAGGTGGATCGGCTGCAGCAGGTTCTGCTGTATCGCGAGGCCGACATGTCGCTTGGCGACATAAAGCGACTGCTTGACGATCCTGCGTTCGATGCGCGGGAGGCTTTGGCCGGGCATTTGCGCGAGTTGCGGTCTCGGCGTGCTCGCATAGATGGATTGATCGCGAGCGTTCAGAGAACGCTCGCCAGCTTGGAAGGACAAGAAACCATGAAGGACAAGGATAAGTTCGAGGCGTTCAAGAAGGGACTCGTCGAGGAAAACGAGAAGAAGTACGGTGCGGAGGTGCGCGAACGTTGGGGCGATGAAGCCGCCGACGCCAGCAACGCGAAGCTTATGGGCATGAGCGAGGAGCGGTACCTTGCCGTGCAGGAGCTCGAGGCCCGGATCAAGGACTCGTTGCTGGCCGGCATGGCTGCGGGCGATCCGGCGGGCGAAGACGCCCAGCGTGCCGCTGACCTGCATCGCCAATGGCTGTGCGCATTCTGGAAGGACGGCACGTACTCGAAGCAGGCGCATGCTTGCTTGGCCGAGGGCTATGTGGCCGACGAACGCTTCAAGGCGTACTACGAAGCATGGGCTCCCGGTGCGACCGTGTTTCTTCGCGACGCCATCAAGGCGTACTGCTCGTAGTGGTGCCGGGGGCGCGTTGGCGCTTCGGCTGGACGCCATGGGAGCGGCGTCCAGCCGAAGCTCGCGCGCGGCTGGCGTGCCCCTGGTTAGCTCTTTTCTGCCGTGGGACTGGGATGGTCGTCCTCTTCGCTTGCGAGCAAACAGGTTGTTTCGAGGGCTTGCGACAGCTCTTCCTCGGTCGGTAGGCAGAGCACGTACTGCGAGGCGAATATTCCTCTCCCGTCGGCGAGCGCGGAGTACTTGGCTACCGTTTTGTTGCGATTGGCGCAGAGGACGATCCCGATCGTGGGGTTATCGTCGGCTCGGGTGCATTGATCGTCGAACAGGCGAACGTAGAAGTCCATCTGGCCGATGTCCTGCGGCGTGAGCTTCCCTGTTTTCAGATCGATCAGCACGAAGCACTTGAGGATGTAATGGTAAAACACAAGATCGATGTAGTAATGGTCGCCGTCGGCGCTGATGCGTTGTTGACGGGCGACAAACGAGAATCCCTTTCCCAGTTCCAGCAGGAATTGCTGAAGCTTGTCCATGAGCGCTTGTTCCAAGTCCGTTTCCAGGAAGTCTGAATTTCCGTTCAGTTCGAGGAAGTCAAGAACGTACGGGTCTTTGAGGACGTCGTCTGCCTTGGTCGGAGGCTCAAGCTGTTGGATCTCTTGCCGAACCTTGTCTTTTCCCTCCGCACGGGTGGCCAGCAGGCGTTCGTAGTAGAACGAGTGAATCTGTCGATCAAGCTGTCGTACCGTCCAGCGCTCCTCGACGGCGGAGCGGACGTAGAAGTCGCGTCGAACAGGGTCTTCTACGCGGATGATCAGGCGATAGTGTGACCAGCCCAATTCGGCACACAGTGTGTGCCGAATTGGGTATGCAAGGTACAGCTGACGCATGGCGCGGAGATTTCGCTCTGTGAACCCTTTGCCGAACTCGGCGGTCAGCCGCTCGGACAGGTATTTCATGAGGTGCTTTCCGTATTCGGCGCGGTCTCCCTGCGCCTCGGCGATTTGTCGCCCGATTTCCCAATAGGCGGAAACCATCGCGTCGTTCACGGCGGCAGCGGCTTTCGTGCGCGCTGACGCAAGCGTTGAGCGAACGGATTGGCAAACCGTCTCATCCGAAGCGGAATCGTAAAGCTGTTCCATGGACAGCCCCCTTTCAAGAAGGCGGCTGTCCTTTACGAGAAAGTTAGGGTAGTACCCAACCAACGTATATTACGTGCTCCATTATATAGAACAAAAGTTCGTGTATCAAGCGTTTTCTTCCGTCAAATCCAGTCGGTTGATGCGGTCGGCCAGGTCGGCGCCGCGCTCGTAGAACAGCAGGCTCTTGTTGTGTTCGAAGTACCGATCGCAGCCGTGGTCGTTGATGAAGGCCATGCTGTAGCGGTTGACCGACAGGTCGGTGACCAGCAGCAGCATTTCCTGGCTTTCCCCGAACGCCCGCTCCACGAACGCAAACGCGTTGTCGAGCGCCTGCCCGGCAGCGCCCACATGTTGGTCAAGCGCGCTCACCGATTCGCCGAACAGCAGCTTTACCTGGGAGAACGGCACCGAGCTACCCGCGTTGCGCATGGCTTGGTCGAACAGGGCCAACGTGCGCTCGTACGCTACGTACTTCTCGTCCGATAGCAGGCCGTTCTTGCGTTCCGTTTCCAGCTGGCGCTGCAAGGCCGCGGATCGGTCACGCAGCTGGGGCAGCACATCGCATTCGTCCGCGTCTTCTGCATTCGCTCCCGCTTCGTCGCGGATGGCCGTCAGCTCGCGATGCGCGAACGCAACGGCGCGCTCTTCCAGCACGGCATCGCGCACGCGTCCGCCCAAAGCGTCGGTGATCAGGCCCATGAGCGAAACGCGTTCGTCGAAGGCTGCTTCCTGCGCGCGCTCGAGCACGGTTTCGTCTTCTTCGCCCAACAGGATGCGGTCAATTTGATAGTCGGCCCGGTACTTGGTGAACAGGTCGTAGTACACGGAAAAGCGCTTCGATATCTCGGCGTTCTGCACGTACTGGCTGACCAGCAGTTCGTCTACGGGGAGGCCCTGCTCTTCGTAAAGCTTCATCATGGACGAGAGGTCGTCCCATCCGCGCGCAGTGACGAACGATTTGCCGTCCACCGTGGTTTCCATGTGGTAGAAGTGATCGCGCTCGATGTCCAAATACGTTAGCACAGCGGGGTGAACTCCCTGCTCGACGGCGTAGTCGCGCCAAACCGCGAAATCGGGGTCCACGTCGATGCGCTTGAGGCGGTCCCAGGTGGCGATGTCGAAATCGTGCGCGGTGCGGTTGTATTCGGTCGGGTTTCCGGCCGTGACCACGATCCAGCCGTCGGGCACGCGATGGCGGCCGAACACCTTGTACTGCAAGAACTGCAGCATGGCGGGCGTCAGCGTTTCGGACACGCAGTTGATCTCGTCGAGGAATAGGATGCCTTCGCGTCGTCCGGTCGCCTCCATCGCGTCGTATACGGCGGCGATGATCTCGCTCATCGTGTACTCGGATACGTCGTACTCGATGCCGTCGTAGGTTTTCTTCGCGATGAACGGCAGGCCGAGCGCGCTTTGGCGCGTGTGGTGCGTCATCGAGTAGGACACGAAGCCTACGTCAAGCTCCTGCGCGATCTGCTCCATGATGGCCGTCTTGCCGATGCCGGGCGCTCCCAGCAGGAACACCGGGCGCTGGCGTTCGGTGGGAAGGCGGTAGTTACCGAACGCATCCTTTGCGAAGTAGGCTATCATTGCGTTTTTGATCTGGTCTTTCGCTTGCCGAATGTTCATCGGATGTCCTCTTCCTCTTCCAAAACGAAGGTTTCGTCCAGTACTACTTTCATGGCCCAAGAGGCAACGGGCGGGGCGGCTGCGGCGGATACGTCGTCTACGAATACGAAGGCGGTGTCGTAATCGGGCTTGCGGGCGGGGTAGGTGCCCTGTCCGTCGGTGAAGTAGATGAGGCCGCCCAGGTTCGTTAGATCGCCGCGCTCGATCTCGCTATCCACTAGGGCGAACACGGGCCTGAAGTCCGTGCCGCCAAGCCCCTTGATCTCCAGGTTTTCCAGATAATCCTCCAGCTCCGCCAGCGATCCGATGCGCACGGCGCTCGTGACGGCGGCGTCGCACTGCACGATGAGCACGTTCATGTCGGCGAAGAAGCTGGTTTCGTTCGCCAGGATGGCGTAGGTCTTTTCGATGAAGCGGCGCACCAGGCCGTCTTTCGTGGAGGCCGAGGTATCGATGGCGATGACGAAATCCCTGATGCGGCGCTCTTCCACGTATTCGAGCGGTTCGATCAGGGGCAGATTGCCGTAGCGCTCCAACCCGTAGCAATAGTACACGTAGTCGAATTCGTCGTCGTTCACGCGAATCTGCTCGCCCATGCGCGCGAACTTGCGCAAGAACTCGCGATAGTCCTGGCGCTCGCGCGTGACCGCCTTCAGGTTCATGGCCAGGTTCGCGCCCTCGACTCCCCAGAGCTTCGCGTACGCGTCTAGCTGCACGCCCATCTCGTAGGCCGCGCTCTTCCATTGCTCCTTCGATCGGTCCAGGTTCACGGTGTCGGCGAATCGGTCGTCGATGGATCGGCCGGCTTTCTCGGGCGCTTCCTTTTGCACGATGTCGTCCTGGCTGACGGCTTGGTGGGACGTATGGTTGCGTTTCGCCTGATCGGTATCGGGAGGCAGGTCCATGTCGGTACCGCTTTTCGCGGCCTGCGAGGAAGCTGCGGCATCCGGTGCGTCCGGCCCTTCGTCGCGCCGGCCCTCCTCGGAATCGGCCTTGCTGCGTGCGGCCTCTTGCGCGGCCATGCGATGCCAGGGTTCGTGGTCGTCCACGTAGAAGGGCGCGCGCAGGGCTTCCAGGTCGTCGTCTTCCAGCTGCTGCTCGATCAGGTAACGGTAGACGGTTTCGGCGGTTGCCAGGGGGACGTCGGCATCGATGCGCGCGAGGGTGGCTCGTTGGCGATCGGCGCGTTCGGTGCGCGTGGCGGGCAGGTCAAGCTCGTTGATGGCGCGCTCGACCACGATGTCGCAGGCGGCGTCCCAGCACGAGGCGTTCACGCGCGCAGACGGGTACGGATGCAGAAACACGTTGTGCAGCACGATATGCAGGTACGCCCGTGCAATCGAGGCCGGCTCGTCCGCGTAGGCGCGCGCGATGCTGGCGGGGCTGTACCGTATGCGGGCGCCGTCGGTGGCGAACGTGGAACCGGGCACGGGGAGGTACGTAAGGCGCGCGAACGCAGCGTTCATGAACCTCAGGTTCACGAGCAGCTCGGTTCTCGCGAGGTCGAGCGCTTGCCGTGCAAGCGGACCTACGGCTTCGACGGCCATGTTGCTCCTTTGAACAGACGTGCGTGTGCGAAGCGCGTGCTGGCTTCGCGGTGGCTCTTGCCTTCGTCGCTTCCCGCAGTGTAGCATGGGGCAGGCCAAGGGTAAACAAACCTGTTACCAAGAGGTTTTTGGGAGGTAGCACAATACTATGATGGAAAACACGCTGGTCTATCATGGTGCGCAGGCGCCCATCGATGATCTTATTGATCAAGTGATCAAAAATCCACCCCGTCTTGACGCGCGCGACGTAGACGTGGTGGAAGCTGCTCGGGCGGTGGAAGGCGAGGTGTGGTCCCCCCAGCTTCCGGCGTACCGCGCATGGGTGGCGAACGACGGCGCCGACGATGCTGCTTCGGGCGAGGGCCGCGAGGGGGATTTGTTCTCGGCCGGCGCGCTGTGGATGGGGGAGTTCGATGAGCTGCTGGCCCAAGCGGCCGAGCAGGATGCCGGCGATTCCGTCGAGCCTTCGCCGATGCAGGCTCGCATGGAGGAAGGCCTGCGTGGTGCGATAAGCGTGCGGCAGGTTCCGGGCGGCTATGCTCTAACGGCTTTCGACTTGCATCGTTTTGCTGCCGCGGTCGGGCGCAGCGAGGATCTAGTGGTTGCGCTTCCTGCGTTCGTGGACGGCGTCGCCGTGGTGCGCGTGGCAGTCGAGGCGTTTGCCCGGCGGTTCGTGCAGGGCGTGGGCGTGCGGCTGCTGGTGGTGCCCGATACGGTGGAGCACGTTGCGGCGAACGCGTTCGCGGCGATGTCTGCACAGCGGATTCACCTTGGGCGCGGCGTAAGCCAGCTGGGCGAGCAGCGTTGCGACCTTGCAGGCGTTTCCCCGCGCTTGGCGCGGCGGGAGTATTCGGTCGATGCGGCCAATGCGCGCTATTGCGCGCGCGAGGGAAGCCTGTTTTCCGACAATGGCAAAGAGCTGGTGTTTCTGGCTTCGCCCTACGGCGAGCGCGTGAGCTTGCCGCAGGGCGTGGAGCGCGTGGCCGCTGCGGCGTTTGCGGACGGATGCGAGCCGCCTGCGGTGGTGGACTGCTCGGCCGCGCTCGCGCGCGTGGATGCGCGCGGTTGGGACGATGCGGTTTGGAAGTGTCCGGCCGAAGCTCCTGCGTACCGCGCCCTGCGCAAGCGCGGCGTGCGTTTGGCCGGGCCTTTTGCCGTGGAGCTTGACGGATGCTGGTACGACTTCGATGACGAGGGCGCCGTGCTGGTGGCGGGTCCGCCGAAGCCCGTTTCGGTGTCGCGTCGTTTCGCTGAGCAGGCTGCCGTGCGCGCCGTAGCTGTGCGCGGCGCGGACGAGGCTGCCGCCGCTGCCGCGCGCGAGCTTTCGCCGTCTGCGGCAGCGGCCGAAGCGGCTACGGAGTTTGCGGCGTCGGGCGAGGCCGGTTCGACGGTGGACTACGTGTCGGCCAGCGCGAGCGACATCCTTGCGCTTCCGCGACAGGTCGAAGGGCGTCCGCTGGTGCGCATCGGCGTGAGGGCGCTGCCGTTCGCCCCGGCCTCGGTGGTGGTTCCCGACACGGTGCGCGCCATCGAGCGCGACAACGCGTGCCGCGGAACGAAGCGCCTGGTCTTGCCCGAAGGTTTGCGCTCCATCGGCGCGCATTGCTTCTGGTCGCGCAAACTGGAAGGCCCCGTTCCCATTCCGGCAAGTTGCCGCTCGGTGGGCGAGGGCAGCTTCGAGTATTCGGTGTGCCGGCTGTCGCATACGGGAACTATCGTGCATGTTTCCGCCGACCAGCTGCTCAGCTGTTTTCTGGTGGATGCTCCCGACGGCGTTCCGTTCGACTTCGCGCGCTACGACGAGCTGTTGCGATCGGGAAAGAACTTGCCGGATCGTTTGGGCGCGCTTCTGCATCGGCTTGCGTCGCCCTACCGACTGTCTGACAGCGTGCGCGCTGTTCTCGTCTCCCATCTGCGGGGATACGGGAAGGAGGCGTGGGAGCGCGTCGCGCGCGAGGGCGACCGCGACATGGTTGAGGCGTTGGTGGAAGCCGGGTTCATCGACGAGGCTTCGTTCGACCGTCAGATCGAGCTTTTGCGCTCGTGCAACCGCACCGATTGCGTGGCGTACCTGATGGAATGGCGTCGCGAGCAGCGCGCTTCGGAGGCGAGCGCGCCCTCTTCGCTGCGCGATCGGTTCGCGCTGTAAGGGGTGGTTCCAACGTTCTGAAAGGATAGTCTTTGTCCCGTTGCCGTTGCGCAGCATTGTCGGCCCAAAAACACGTTTTTCGAGTCAAAAACGTGTTTTTGGGCCGACAATGCTTGGCGCCTAGTTGTTCGCGCAATCGTTAGCGCCCTTCGCAAGACCTTTGAATTGAATCAGCTGGTGTAGGTCTTTATCGACTGTTATTTGCGGGGCTATGCTGCCAAGGCTTCCAGTGAAAATCGCTCCTGAGGCTTTCTTTCCAAAGTACCCTTGACCCTAAACTATGTTCAGGGTTTAGCCTTAAATGTGTCGGTTATGTGCACGGAACATGGAGAGATGCACGTAATCATCCACGAAAAGGAGGGAAGAATATGGCTAAAAGCAAGCTATCAAGGCGCGACTTTCTTAAAGGCGTAGGCGTCACGGGCGTTGCAAGCGCATTTGCGCTTTCGGGTGCACCGGTAGCTTTCGCCGAAGAGGGAGCGGCGGCAGCTGAGTCTGGTGCGAGTAATCCGTACTCCAAAGCTCTTGGCGAGGACGCGACGCTTTTGCCTATGCGCAAGGCAGAATGCCCGGGCCCTTGTGGGCCGGTGGCCTTCGAGGATCGGACCATTGCCGATAATGAGATCGTTGCTACCGAGGATACCGAAGTGCTTATCGTTGGTGCCGGTATTGGCGGCATTATGGCAAGCTTGAAGGCGGCCGATGCGGGAGCCAAGGTGCTCATGATCGAGAAGATGACAGAGGGCCGTTCTGCGTGGGAGAGCTTTGGCGCTACTCAGGCAACGTTTCAAAAAGAGCAAGGTATCGAAATCGATGATGCTCAACTTATCGACGAAATCCTTCGCGCCAGCGACTGGCGCGCCGATCCCGAGGTTGTTACGTCGTACGTGAAGCACTCCGGGAAAGTTGCCGATTTTTGGCAGACGATGTTCGACAAGACGGGCACGGGGTGGCAGATTTACAAGTTCGATCAAGCCCCTAACTACAATGGATTTCCCGTCATTGATTCTTACGTGAACTTCCGTATGCCCGAAGGCATTTCTAAAACGTGGCTGTTCGGCTTGTATGTATGCGAAGACCTGCTCAAAGCTGGTTCCATGTATCCCAATTGGGAGGTTCGCTATGAAACTCCGGCTGTTCAGCTGGTAAAGGATGGCGATCGTGTTGTCGGCGTTATCGCCAAGACGAAGGACGGCTACATTCGCATCAACGCATCCAAGGGCGTGCTTTTGGCTACGGGCGGCTATGACGCCAACCCTGAGATGATGCAGGCGTGGGTTCGCCCGGAGGACTACGAGTACTCATCGTGGTGGAATCCAAGCTGGGGCACTACGGGCGATGGCCACATGATGGGGCTGTCTGTGGGTGCGGAGATGGATTCGCTTCCTCAGCCCGTCATGAACTTCTCCAACGCAACTCCCGACACCTTTGTTGAGAAGCGCGTGTACTTTCCTGGCGCCATGAACTGGGGCATTATGGTGACCGAAGAGGGCAAACGGTTTACCAACGAGAACAATCCGCGCCAATATGCAGGCAACGCTATGAACCTGCAGATTCGCCGCGGTCACACCTGCTTCTTTGTTTTTGACGAGGCCATGATTGCCAGCTCGCTTGAAAAGGGCGGCGAAGCGGCAGCAAAGCAGCTGGAACGCGATGAGGCGAAAGGATATTTGTTCCGCGCTTCTTCGATTGCCGAGGTTGCTAAGCAGGCTGGCATTGACGGAGCAGCGTTGGAGGCCGCTATCAATGAGTACAATCAGCTTTTCGCTGACGGGGTGGAACGTGATCCTGAGTATTATCGCTACACGGGGAACAACAAAGCTTTTACCGGCGGCACCTATTATGCGCTCGTTACCACCAATGTCGTTCTTGCTACTGTAGGCGGCCTTGCTATCAATGGCAATGCGCAGGTGCTCAACACCTCCGGCAAACCCATCGAAGGCTTGTATGCAACGGGCAACGCTTCCGGCAGCTTCTATTCAGGGAACTATCCGCGCCATATTCCCGGTACGTCCGTTGGTCGTGCCGCTACCTTTGGTTATGTGGCAGCTGATCATATGGTGAACGGAGGCCGAGCATGAGGAAATCCAGCATAAGCATGAAAGCGATTGTTTCGCTTAGCGTTGCAGCATTGATGTCGGTAGTTGTCTTTGCGGGTTGCGCGCCGGCCTCGTCGGGTAGTGCGGATGGCAATGCAAATAAGGCTGCCCAGCAAACTGCAGCTGATCCTACCGATCCTACTGGCGTTTATGTGTCTGATGAAGCTTGTCTTGCTTGCCATGGCGGGTCCTATGAGGCTCATGCTGCTCAGACGGAGAATTACGGAAAATGGAACCCCCATGCGTCTATCCATGGAGGATACAATTCCTGCAATAACTGTCATGATAAGGGTCAGGAGCTAACAAAGAACTGGTGTGAGAATTGCCACACGTATTCCGCGGAAGGCTCTTCGTATTACCAAGATCCGCTTTTCCTGTAGAATAAGCGTCATAGACTCCTCCGAACCCCGGCCTGTTGCACCTTCCAGGGTCGGGGTTCGTCGCAGGGGTTCGATTCGCGTGGCGATCGGGAGGTGGCATGCGGATGGTTTTCGGCGTAGATGAAACCCGATCGCACGCCGTCTGCATGTAGATCTGGGGGATTGCATGTATCGAATGAAGCAGTTCGCAGCCATGACCGGGATGACCCAGTCGAAGATTCGATTTTACGAGAAGCATGGGCTCGTTTTGTCTGATCGAATGGAAAACGGTTATCGGGTGTTCACGCCTGAAGACGCTTTTCGTGCGAATGCATTCCGCGTGCTTCTTCAATACGGGTTCAGTATCAGCGAGGCTGTCGAAATGCTCGATGCCAGGCAGGATACTGACGAGTTTCGTTGGTCTTTGCAGGAGCAACAGGCAAGGCTTCGGAAAGAACAGGTATTGTTGGATTACCGTCAGCGACGTATTCGCGGAGTGCTCGAGTTCCTTTGTTCCGACGAAGGGCTGCAGTTCAAAGAAGTGGATCTTCCCGATCACCTCTACATCAACGCGTCGTTCGGGCGTGACTTTTCGGTATCCCTTGAGAACGAAACTGTATTGGCGGAATGTTACGGGCTCTTAAGCGTAACCAGTTGCGCGCGCATCGTGAAGCGGGACAATCTGCTTGACGAAAGCGACGCGGTAGATCCCGATTACATCACCACGCTTTCCATCGAGGCAAGCGACTGCTTAAGCGACTATGCAAAACAGCATGTAAAGCGCTTGGAGTTGGGCCGTTGCGTTCGGTTCGGTCGCCGTGTCACTCGTGAGGAGAGCATTCGGAAGGAAACTTTCAACGAGCTGTTTGAGTATCTGGGCGAGCGCAGCCTGGAAATACGTGGCGACATCATGCTCATGCCGTCGTTTCTGAATCTCGATGGCGAGGGAAGCGACATCGAGATTCTGTACGTGCCGGCGAGGGATATGCGTGTCTAGCGGCGTACGAGCAAGATCAGGTGTTGCGGTTGCATTAAGCTGGGAAACTCGATTTTGTCATGTATCTGCTGGGCCAGGGTCGCCCAGTCGGCCTCGCTTCCCTGTCTTGCCGGTTCTGTCTTCGCTGGGCGATCCGGCTTCGACGCGACGAGGGCTGGTATACTGGGAGCCCGAATGGAGCCAACGCTGCAAGAGGTGCGCGATGATCGATGAGATACAGGTTGAGAACCTTGCGCTGATACGCGAAGCCGCGCTTGAGCCCGCGCGCGGGTTGACCGTGCTCACGGGCGAGACGGGCGCGGGCAAAACGGCGCTGCTTTCGGCGTTGAAGCTGCTCATGGGCGCGCGCGCCGATAAAGATTCCGTGCGCGACGGCGAGGACGCGCTGGCTGTATCGGGTCGGTTCTTCGGGATTGCAGCTCTGGGCGATGGCCAAGATGATGCGGTTGCCGATGATCTGGTGGTTTCGCGCCGGGTTACGTCGGACGGCCGGTCGCGCGTGAGCATCGACGGGCGCATGGCCAGCGTCGGGGAGCTTGCGCGCGTGGTCGCGCCCACGATAGACCTGTGCGGACAGCACGAGCATCAACGGCTCATGCGCCCCGTCAGCCATGTTCGCATGCTCGATGCGTGGGCGGGCGAAGCCGTGGCGGACGCGCTTGCCGCGTACGAAGCTGCGTTTTCCCAGGCTGACGCCGCGGCGGCTGAGCTTGCTCGCGTTCGCGAGGCGGGGGCTTCGACATCCGCGAAGCTCGCTGAAGCACGGTTCGTGCTTCAGCGCATCGACGCGGTGTCGCCGCGCGAGGGGGAGTACGAAGAGCTGGCGGCCGATTTGGCAAGAGCGGAGCATGCCGAGACATTGGCAATGGCGGCAAATGCGGCTCACGGAGCATTGGCGAGCGAAGGCGGGGCCGTCGACGCGCTCGGCGTTGCCGTAAGCGCCCTGGATGCCGCTGCCCGTCATGACGGCAAGCTGGGCGAGTACGCCGACGCCTTGCGGGAGGCGGGATACGTCCTGGAAGACATCGCCCGCGAAACGCGCGACTATCGCGACAGCGTGGAGTTCGATCCCGAGGTGCTTTCCCAGCAGCAGGAGCGCATGGCTGCGCTCCAAGGTTTGCTGCGTGCGCACGGCCCGCGTATGGAAGACGTGTTGGCTTGTCGTGAAGAGGCCGCTGACCTGGTGTCTTTGGTGGACGATGCCGCCGAGCGGGAGCGCGCGGCCCAGCAGGCCGTCGATCGCGCCGAACAGGCGCTTGCTGATGCGGCGTCTGTCCTGGATGCCGCTCGCGCCGACGCTGCTCCTCGTTTCGCGGCTGCCGTGACGCAGCACATGGGGCGTTTGGAAATGGGTGGAGCGCAACTGGTCTGCTCGATTCAGGCGCTCGATCGAAGCGTTTGGACGAAGACGGGAGCGTCGAGCGTCGAGTTTTTGTTCCGTCCCGGTTCCGGCATGCAGGCTCGACCGCTGGCTCGCATCGCGTCCGGAGGCGAGGTCAGCCGCGTGATGCTGGCGATCAAGGTGGTCCTGGGCGAATCCGACGACGTTGATACGCTTGTGTTCGACGAGGTGGATGCCGGCGTGGGCGGGTCGACGGCGGTGGCTTTGGCCGATGTGCTGGCCGACCTTGCTCGCACGCACCAGGTGCTCGTGGTGACGCATCTTGCCCAAGTGGCCGTGCGCGGCCATGCTCATTACGTGGTTCGGAAGGTCGACGGCGCATCCGGCATGCCCGAGACCGAGTTGCGTCGCCTTTCGGCGCAGGATCGTCCGGCCGAGATCGCGCGCATGCTGTCGGGCGATGCCACGGACGCCTCGCTTGCCCATGCGCGCGAGATGATTGAAGCCGTTCAGGGATAGCCCTCGAAAAACGTGTTAGCGAAAAGCGCGCGCAAGTCCCCGCGAAGGTTGCGCGCGCTTTTGTTGGATTCGCCTCTCTCCTAAAACTTTGCATTGCTCGTGGAAATTTTCGGGGGGGGGGGGGGGGGGTTTTTCCTTCTTTGCCCTGTGCTAGGATTGCCTCGGGTTCTTTCGCCGTTCGTCGCGAAACCCTTTATGATTTCAAGGGGAGAGACCAGCTACACGTACGCGTTCGCGCTTTGCGGTCTGGTGATTTGAAGGTTGGGGCGATGGCTGACCAGGCGTTTGATTTGCTTACGAAGGCAAGGAGCTTCATCGATGCCTGCTTTGGGCGGTGCGATGAGGCTGCTGCGAACGCCTATGTGACGGATTCCTTTTCGATGTGCGGTTTTGAAACGTCGGCCGCTTCGGGCGAATTGCGTGCGCATCGTGCGCTCGAAGAGGTGTGCGGCCTGGTTCGCGCCGCCGATGCCCGGCTGGTCTTTTGCGAGTGCCGTATGGCACATGCGTCTTGCGACCATGCTCTTGCGGTGTCGCGTATTCGCTTGAATGTCCGGAATCGTGCGTATTCGGACGGCTTTTTTCTCGAGCGAGAGCACCAGCTTACGATTGCATTCGCTTTGGTCGAAAATTCCTGGCTTATCGAGCATGTGCATATTTCCGTTTGCGACGGACTTCAGGGGCCGGTGATCGGGCTGCATCGAACGTCGGCGCAATCGATGGAACAAGTGCGGCGCGAGAGCCTTGAGCGCGATCGATACAAGATTGTGGCCGAGCTGACCGATGACGTCGTGTTCGAATACGACGTTCTTGAGGACAGGCTCACCTTGGCGAGCGCTTGCTTCGACCGGGACCGGGGCATGGTGCGCGATCGTCTTGTTATTGAGCAGTACGGTGGCTCCGTTCGCGAAGAAGAGTTCGTGCATCCTGATGATCTGGGACGATATCGTTCTGATCGCAGTATGCTGGAACTGCCCGGCGGCGCTCCCGGATGGGAGGAGCGGCCTTACTCGCTTGAATACCGGCTGCGTCCCTGCGGTGGCGACGGGTCTTTCGTCGAGGCTGATTCGTATGCGCATCGGCGCGTGGTCGGTCGACGCTTTTTGGGGTCGGACGGTCGTCCTGTCAAGCACGTCGGAAAGATCATGGACGTAACCGAAGAGGTCAAACTGGTGCAGCAGCTTCAGACCGACGCGTTGACCGGAGCATGCAATAGGACGTACCTGCTGTCGCGGCTTGCCGATTTGGCCCGAGCGAAGCAGCCCGACGTCGCTTTCGCCTTCCTTTTGGTTGACGTCGACTGCTTCAAGGCCGTTAACGACAATTTGGGCCATTTGATCGGCGACGATGTGCTGGTGGGGCTCGTTGGCATTGCGAAGCTGCTTTTTCGCGAATCCGACGTTGTTGCCCGATTGGGCGGCGATGAGTTCATGGTGCTCATGGCCGACGTGTACGATCCCGCTATCGTGAGCGAGAAATCAGCTGCGCTTATCGAATATTTCGGCGATCTTACCTGTGCATGCGGTGCTCCGCCGGAAGTCGGTTTGAGCGTGGGGGAGGTTGTTGCGTTCGACGTCCCCTCTTTCGAAGAGGTGTATCGCCGTGCCGATATCGCGCTGTACTGGGCAAAGGCGCATGGGAAAAACTGCGTGGCTCGTTACGAGGACGGTATGGAGTATCCGCCCATGCCCGTGGAGTAAGGCAAGGGGACGAAATGAGCCGGGCTCCGTCCCCTTGCCTTGAAGCGTTAGCGCTGGTGTGATCGCTTCCTGCGGCGAACCGCTGCGCATGCCGCCGTTGCCCCCGCGATAAGGGTGATGCTCAGCACGATGGACGGAAGCAGGCTATCGCCGGTTGATGCCAGTGCCTTCGCGTTCGACGGCGGTTCGGGCAGCGGGGCGGGAGCTGCCGGGTTCTCGGGATTCGTGGGCGCGGGCGTCGGGGGCACAACTACCGGAACGCCGCTTGCCGCAAGGTAGAGCGGACCGGTGACGGCGCTCTTCTTGATAGCTACGACGCCGGTGGCTGCATCGTAGGTGTAGTCCGCGCCTGCGGTCAGTTCTTGTCCGTCGGCGCTCCCCAGGCGCACGCTCACCGAGGCGGGCAGCGTGTAGCCGGTGTCGGCTGCGAGTGTGAAGCGGTTGCTCTCCTGGCTATCCTTTTGATACATTGCGACCAGCTGCTCGGCGCCGGTTTCCGCAAGGGAAAGCCCGGTCAGGCTCGCGCTTACGGGGAAGGTGCACGAGGTGGTCGTTCCGCCTTGAACGTTGATGCCCTGTTCGAAGAGGCCGCCCTCGATCGATCCGCCCGTTCCGTTGGTTACCGGGTTGCTGAAGCAGGGGATGACGGGATCGCCCGCAGCATCACGGCCGTTTTTGATGACGCCTTCGTCGTTCTCCACCTGCCCCCGGAACATGCCTCCGGAAATGGTTCCATCGTTGGAGAGCGAGCCGTTGAACGCTCCTCCCTCGATAGTTCCGAAGTTGTACATTTCCTCCGAGTTGAACGTGCCTCCTGAGATAATGCAGGATTTATTCTTGTCGGCATCGAATCGAGCGTTGCCGTTCTGCACGTAGGCGTTGAACGTGCCCGCTCCTTCAATGGTGCCGCTATTGCTGACGTCGACGTTGAACTCGCCGCCGCCGATCGTTCCGGAGTTGGTCACGCTGTTGCTATAGCCGTGCTCCGACGCATCCGCATCGAACGTGCCGCCGGAGATTGATCCGCCTTCGTCGTTGTTGACGTCCACCGAAAACGCACCACTCTTGATGGACCCGTAGTTATTCACGGTATAGCAAAACGGTTTTGTCCTGGTGATGTCGGCGAACGCGCCTCCTGCGATGGTTCCGTGATTGTCGACTCTTTCCTCGAACGTGCCGTTCTCGATGGTGCCGTAGTTGTCTACGAGCGCGTTGAACTCTCCGCCCGAGATGGTGCCGCCGGGGTTCTTGTTGTTGCCGTTGTGCACCTCGCCGTTGAACGTGCCGTTTTTGATGTTGACGCCCAAGGGGTTTACGGGTCCGTTGAACGTGCCTCCCTCGATAGAACCGCTGCGGAATCCCATCACCAGGCAGTTGAACTCTCCGCCCGTGATGGTGCCGCCGGAGGTGCTCACGTAGGGGCCGTTGGGGTCGTTCGGATTGCTGCCGAACGTGCCGCCTTGGATGGTACCGGCGTTGCCGACGCGCGCGTTGAACGTGCCGCCCTGGATGACGCCGCCCGTTTCGTTGCGCACGGCGAAGCCGCTTCCCTTCGATCCGTTGGCGAAGATACCGTCCACGATGATGCCGCTGTTCCGGACGCGGTTTTCGCCGGAAACGTCGAACGCGTGACCTGCGAACGTGAACGCGTATCCTGCTTCGAGGATGAGCTTGTTGTTCTCGTATGTCCATCCGGTGCCCGATGTGTCCACTGGCGCACCGTTCTCGCCGATCTGGATCGTGACGGGAATGGGCGTTCCGCCCCCTTCGTCAGCAAATGCGACGCTCGGAACGAGCGAGCAGGTCAGAACCAGTGCTGCAATCATGGCGAGCAGGCGTTTTCCCATAAGAACCCCTTTCGGATGCGCTGATCGTTTCATGGTAGCACGAAGGGGTTGGAGCGATGATGGCACTGTAAGTATTTGCGTTATCTTGCGGGCTCTATGGCGTTTGCGCAAACGCCATAGAGCGAACGATGCCGTTGCGATTGCGATTGCAACGGCGGGGCCATTGTCGATCCAAAAACACGTTTTAGCGCCAGAAAACGTGTTTTTGGATCGACAATGGCTTTCGCTTCCTTATCTCAAAAGCTAGATCATCCGGTCAGTTTGCTCTTGTTTCGCGGCTTCTTCTCCGCGTTCGGCCAAATACATGCCCATGGTGTGCTGCGTGATGTCGGATCGGTTGATGACGCCGACCACATGCCCGTCGTCTAGCACGGGCACTTTCTTCAGGTGGTTCTCGCCTAGAACGCGGCAAACCTCGGTCAAGTTGTCGTGGGCGTCCACGCCGATGATGCCCTTCGCGCCGATGCTTCGAGCGGACATCGACATAAGGTCGTCGAGTTTCTTCTTGAAGTCGTCCGAATCCGAGCGGATGGTCTGGATGATCATGACCACGGGATCCATGACCATGGCGCTGCGCTTCGACAGGAACCTCATGATGTCGCCGTCCGATATGAACCCGACCGCTTTCCCGCGTTCGTCCACCAGGGGCACGGCGCTGATGTGCTTGTCCACAAGCAGCTGCATGGCCTCGGCTACCGTGGCGGTTTCGGGCAGTGTGTACACCTCGCGCTTCATGATGGACTCAAGCACCGTCCGGCGTACGTTTCCTTTGTCCTGAGCTGCGGTTTCTCCAGGCTTGTTCTTTACCAGGAACACTACCATGACAAACCCTGCCAAGCACATGAGGCTGGCTACGGCGAACGCCATGTCAATGCCGAAGAAGCTGGCCGCGGGCTGTCCCATGTTGGGCGCGCTCATGTTCGTGGCTATGGTAGACGTCGAAATGATGATGGCGGTGCCAAGCGACCCTGCCACCTGGCGCAGCGTGTTGTTCACGGAGGTGCCGTGGTTCACCAGATCGTTGTCAAGCGCGTTCATGCCCCATGTGGTGATGGGCATGTTCACCAGCGACAGCGAGAACATGCGCACGGTATATATAAGCGTAAGCGTGATGATGCCCATGTCCGGGCCCAAGAACACGAAGCAGAACGAGGTAGCCGTCAGCATGCCCATGCCCACCAGGCTCAACGCGCGCGGCCCGTGCTTGTCGAAAAGCCGCCCGGCAATAGGGCCCATGGCTCCCATGATGATGGCGCCGGGCAGCAGCACCAGGCCGGACACCGTGGCGGAGTAGCCCATGAGCGATTGCAAGTAGATGGGCACCAGGATGCCAGCGGCCAGAAGCGCTCCCTGCACCAGCATCCCGATGACGGTTGCCACCAGGAACTTGCGATTGGCCAGCACGCGAACCTGCAGCATGGGATGCTCCATCTTCAGCTGGCGGCGGAAGAACAGCACGAGCGCCGCAACGCCTGCCAAAGTGCCGATGACCGCGCTTGCGCTCACGCCGTACGACCCGATGGCGGACAGCCCGTAAAGCAGGGCGCCGAAGCCGATGCTCGACAGGATGACGGAGGGGACGTCGAGGGTCACGTTCTTGTTCGTGTCCCCGCCCTTCTGCAGCACGAAGGCGGCGATCGCAGTCACCAAAACCGAAAGCGCGGTGATGATGTAGAACATGTCGTGCCAGGTGTAGCGGTCGATGATGACGCCGGCAGCGGTGGGGCCGATGGCCGGGCCGAACGCGATCACGATGCCGAACAGGCCCATGGCCGTTCCGCGCTTCTCGATGGGGAACGTCCACATGAGCACGGTCATGACCAGGGGCATGAGGATGCCTGCGCCCGCCGCTTGCACTAAGCGGCCCAGCAGCAGTACCAGAAAGTTGGGTCCCCATCCTGCAAGCGCGCTGCCTGCGGCGAAGATGACCATGGACACAAGGAACAGGCGACGGGTGGTGAACCGGTCGGTCAGAAACGCCGTAATGGGAATCATAATGGCGTTGACCAGGGTGAATCCGGTAGTAAGCCATTGCGCTGTTGCCGCGCCCACGTTCATTTCCGCCATGACCGATGGTAGGGCCGGGGCTACGACCGTCTGGTTCAAAACCGTGACGAACGTGCCGAACACCAATACGGCCAGCATAGCGATTTGCTTGCGCGATAGACCCATAAGCTGATTCCTTCCGATGTGCTTCCCTTGCGTACGATGCATGCGCTCCGCTTCGCGCACGAAGGCGCCTGCGAAACGGGTGCGCGACCCGGCCTCGCAGACGCCTTTTGCGCGTCGTGGAACCGATTTACACTCAGTATAAATATTCATTCGGTAGATGAAAAGTGCCTAGCGGCAAAGTTGTGGTACCCTGCACGGAAACGGCACATCGTTGGTGATGGGAGGTTGCGTCCGTCGTGGATGGAGCAGCATCGGAAGGTTTACGGTACCGCAAGAAACTCAAAGCGCGCCTCGCGGTGGAGCGCGCGGCGTTGGAGCTGGTTATCGAGCATGGGTTCGACGGCGTGACCGTGGAGGATATCTGCGCTCGTGCCGAGATATCGAAAAAGACGTTCTTCAACTACTTTTCGTCCAAAGCTTCCGCCGTCATGGGGTGGATGGACGCGTTTCCCGATGAAACGCGAATCGTGGAGATCCTTGAAGAGCACGCGCAGACCTGCTACCTCGACGTGCTGGTGGACGTGGTGGGGGCGCGGCTGTCGTCGGGGGCGGACGAATCGGTCATGGAGCTGCGCCGAGAGGCATTGTGCCTGATGCCCCAGCTGTTCTTCCAGGGGCAGCGCGACATCCTGGCTGTTCAGCACTCCACCGCGCAGGCGCTGCGCCTTTTGCTGGTGGAACATCCCGAACGGCGCATGCTCGGAAGCCGCCCGATCGAGGAAGAGGCGCTGGTCGCCTCGTCGACTGCGATCAGTCTTGCGCGCACGCGCGCGATCCTGCATGTGCGCGGCGACGACGAGCCTTCCGCCGTCGACACGCGCCGTATGATTGCGAACTACCTGCTGGCAGGGGACGCCGCATCGTCTTGAGGCGTCGCTTGAGCGGAAACCTGACGCTCCTTGTCGCATTCGCTCGGTATACTGAAACGATGCGATGCGCGACGTGTTGTCGCGCGCGATCGATCACGTTTCGAAAAGAGGCGCCTCATGCATGCTCGCTCCGCCCGCACGCTGTTCGACCGACTCGCCGCCGCATTGTGCGCGCTGGTGCTGGTGTTGGGGCTTGTGCCCCTCGCGCCCGCTTCCGCTGCTGCCGAAGAGCAAAGGGGCGAACCTGCCGCCGCTTCTGTTGAGGAGCTGCTGAATGCCGGCGCGTACCGCGAAGGCGAGGCGCTTGTGGTGTACCGCGCCGACGAGGGGCCTGCGCGCTCCCGCTCGCTCGACGCGGCCGACCCGCTTGCCTCTGCGGGCTTCTCGGTTGCCGAGTCGTGGGATTTTTCCGGAGCCGGCGCGGCTGCGGCCGTGAGCACGTTCTCGCTTGACGAGAGCACGGGAGAAGGCGCCGACCAGGACGATGCCGCCGTGGTGGCGCGCGTGACGAAGCCGGGTGCAACCACGGCTGCGTTGCTCGAAGAGCTGCGGGCGATGGACGGCGTGCTGGCGGCGGCGCCGAACTACGTGCACGAGAGCATCGGGGCCGTGGAGCCCGACGGATACGAAGCGGGCTTGCCGAGCATTCCCCCGGTTGCGCCGGTTGGCGAAACGCATGCTTCCGAGCAGCCGGTCGTTGCAGGTACCGAGGTGCTTTCGGTGAACGAGGGGACGCAAGCGAGCACGACGAACGATCCGCTGTCCGCTTTGCAGTGGGCGCTCGATAACGACATAGTTTCCGATTCCGGGATCGCGGCAAATTCAGACGTATCGTTTTCCTCGGTGCGCGCGCAGGCAACGCAAGGGGTGGAGAACATCGTTGCCGTACTCGACAGCGGCGTCGATTACGGCAACGAGGACCTGCGTGGTGCGATGTGGGAGAACCCCGGTGATATTCCCGGTGTACCGGGCCGCGCGGGCACGCACGGCTTCGACTTCATCGATGGCGACGACGAGCCGCTTCCGGAAAATAACAGCTTCGAAGAGTCCCACGGCACGCATTGTGCTGGCATCGTGGCGGCGACCAGCGATAATGAGACCGGGATTGCAGGCGTCTCGCCGAAGACGAAGATCATGGCGCTCAGGACGAACGGGGCTTCTACTGGCGGTAACACCTACGACAGCTCTGTGCTGGCCGCGTACGAGTACCTGCTGCATGCGAAGCTGGCAGGCCAGAATGTGGTGGCTGCCAACAACTCATGGAGTGGCGCTATCTCGCCGGTGACGGAGTACGCCATGAACCAGGCCGGTCGCGCGGGAGTGCTTACCGTGTTTGCTGCCGGTAACAACGACGTCGATGCGGGGTCGGTGGACAACAACCGCATAACGTACGGTTTGTCTGGCAGTCCGTATATCCTTTCGGTTGCGGCAACGCTGCCGCAGGGGAAGTACGCGACATACACCAACTACAACAAATCCATCGTGGACGTGGCGGCTCCTGGCTCGGTCATCCTCTCAACGGTTGCTCGGGGCGCGCAATCGTTCCTGCCTGCTGCGGCGAAGCTGCAGGACAAGGCGGACGGCGCTGCGGGCGTGCGGTCTCTTTACTACCACAACATGACCGACTTCGCGCAGGCTGATAGCGGCGCCCACCTTGTCCTTTACGGCCAAGACAGGATGCCCGCAGCTGATCAGAGCAGGCTTTCGGCGTCGACGGGCTCGGGCCTCGATGGAAGACGTGCGCTCAAAATCACCGTCGACGGCATGACCAAGTACGAGGGAGCCGCTGTCACCTGGCGCATTGCCAATCCCTTCCGCGACATGTCTTGGGAAAGGGCCCGGGAGGTGCGCGTGTCCGCCCTGCCGGGGCTTTCGGCTTTTGCGGGGGGTGGAGACGGGGAGCCGATGGTTTTCGCCGCGGCCTCCGTGATCGACGAACGCGGCAACGCCCTGACCAGTGGCGAGGCATCCTATGGCTCGTTCGACAATCAGAGCCTGGGGTACGCGCGTTTCACGGATGAAGAGTCGTTCAACCGCATCAAGGATCAGGACACGGTGCGCGTGGGCGTCGACCTGCTCTTGCTCACGGATACTTCAGGTGAAGGATCGACTTCCCTTACCGTCACCGATTTCGGCATGGGGTTCGTTGTCGACGATCAGGCATACGACTATCGCTCCGGCACGTCCATGGCGTGTCCGCTCGTGGCGGGGGCCATCGGCTTGCTGGCGTCGCTTCATCCTGAGGATTCGGCGCTCGACCTGCGTGGTCGCATCGTCGGCGGCACGAAGGCGAGCAATCTAGCAAGCGACCAGGTCAAGCAGACGGCTTCGAACGGCACGCTCGATCTGTCGGTGGCGAACGGGGATGCCGTGAACCCGAACACGTGGGACGCCCGCGAGGGGGTTGACGCACAAGGTTCGCCAGCGCTGGTGATAGAGGGGTATGCCCTTGACCGGGCCACGCAGCTTGCCATCGACGGTGTTGCCGTGGATGGAGACCGTTGGGAGGCATCCGCCGACGGCTCGCACGTGGTCGTTCGCGACGCATCGCTGCTCGACGGCGCCCGGCACAGCGTGGTGGTGGGGGATGGCGCGGCCAAGCATCAGGCCGTCTATACGTTCCCGAAAGCCGAGCAGCGCCTTTCCTTCGAGCGAGTGGCCGACTTGCCCGACCCGGGGATTCCCGGCGAGGCCGGGTTCGACTCGGGCTTGTTGATTGCTGCGTCCGACCGGCTGTTCTGCCTCGACTCAAAGGGGCGTTACCTGTACTCGTACGATCCCGATAGCGCGGACGGGTGGACGGCGTGCGCGCCGCCGAGCGGAGCGGGGTTTGACGGGTCGTACTTCCGTGCAAACGGCGCTGCCGCCTACGCCGATGGAAAGCTGTACCTCACGGTGCTCCACGATGGGGAAACGGGCGACCCCGAAAAGCCGTATGTGCTGTTCTTGGGCATGGTTTCCTACGATATAGCAGCCGACGCCTGGAGCGACGAGGTGGTCGATTTCCTATCGTCGGATCCCGGTGGCGCCGGCAGGCATTTTGCGCCGGTTGGCTTGGCCTCGTGCGACGGTCTCATCTACGTTAGCGTTAATTCCCGGATGCAACGACATGTCGTAGAGTACGACCCCGCAACGGGCGACGGGGGAGTTGTCGACATCGCCGCGGCCAATCCTGCAGGGATGTTCGGCTCGCTTGCGTCCGGGCGCACGGCGCCGCTTGTTGCGATAGGGGACCAGGTGCGCTTCGTCGGCTTCGTTCCGGAGGGGGACGGCTACGCGATGGCCCTGGGAACGTTCGACGGTGAAACGTTCGGCATTGTGGAGCCGGGCGCAGATGCGCCGAGGTTCGGTTCCGACGAACTCGATGCGCTGGAAGGGTACGCGCGACAGGCTGCAGCTGCAACGGGAGATTCGATCGTGTTCACAGGGGCGTCGGCCGACGGCCTGGGCGATACCTATGCGGTCGATGCGGCTACCGGTGCGTGGCGCTCGCTTGGCGTGAAGGCTCCGGGCGACGGATCGGCGGCGGTTGCCACGGCATGCTTCTACCGGGGCGAGTACTACGTGTTGGCTGCAAGCGAGGGCCCGGATGGCCGGCCGACCACGTCGCTGTACCGCTTGCCCGATGAAGTGGAGTTGATGCCGAACGATCACGTGGCCAGCGCTCAAGCTGCCGAAGGCGGCAAGGTGAAGGTATCGTACGATGCATTGGCCGCGCCCGCGGCGCGCACGGCGGGCGGAGCTGCGGGATCCGCCGCATCCGCGCGCGTGGAACACGTTGCTCTAGGCGATGCCGTCACTTGGACGGCCGTGCCCGACGAGGGCTACGCGTTTGCCGGATGGTACGGCCAAGACGGCGCACTCGTTGACGAAGAGGCCGTTCATCGGCAGCTTGTGACGGCCGATGTGTCTCTGATCGCTCGGTTCGTCGCCGTCGAGCCTGGCCCTGGCCCCGGCCCTGGTCCTGCGCCGGGCGGTGGCTCCGAGCCGACGCTGCCGACGACGCCGCAGGCGCAGCCCGACCCGAATCCGCTCGTGTCCACCGGAGACGGGGCGCTTGCTGCGATGGCGGTCGTGGCGCTTTCGGCGGCGGGGCTGATCTGCGCTCTGGCGCTTGCCGTGCGACGGCGCCGCGTCGGGCGCTAAAGGCGGAGGTGGTCGACGCGGTGCGCTCGCCGACGTGCGGCGCCAAGGTTCGGAAGCGGGTTTTTGGAAATCGGGCGCAAATCGGGGTCTGTGACAATTTCTCGTGTGAAAACGAAGCGGTGCAACAGCGCCCCGTTTCGCCGTGCCGATGTCGACGTTCGCAATCTCGTTTCTCCCCTGATTTCGAAAACCGCTTGACACCTTTCTCTAACGTTATGCTATAGTTTGCGCCACAACTGAATACCTTGAAACCGATGAGGCGAAGATCAAGCCATCATGAGCACTCACAGAGAGCGGGCGCAGCTGAGATTCCCGCAGTAAGCTGGATGGTAAATGGATCGCCGAGGGAAAGGGGAAAGGAAGGCTTGCCGCAAACGGCTCGGCCGACCGAGTATCCGGACCGTGAGCCTGCGTTAAAGGCAGAGCATGTGATGGCATGTTCATGAGAGGGCCTCGAAACCGAGGTCAATAAAGGTGGCACCGCAGGTTGAAGACCTGTCCTTTATTCGTAAAGGACAGGTCTTTTTTTGTGCGCGGCGCATCAGGAAAGGAAGCGGGATGAAGCAGCATGTGAAGCAGGGAGCAACGGTTGCAGCGGCGGTGCCGAAGGGCCGGTTGCGCGAAATGCCGGCTCCGAAGAAGAAGGCGGGCCTGACGACGCAGGATCTTATCCTGATCGCCGTGCTGCTTGCGGCGGGCGCGGTGCTGAAGTTGACGGTGGGCAGCGTGCTGACGTTCGCGGGCATGAAGCCCAACTTCATCATTGCCATGTACTGCCTGGCCATCGCGCTTACGCGGCCAAAGCCCTCGCAAGCGCTGGTGGTGGGGTTGCTGGCGGGCCTTATCTGCCAGATTCCCCTGCTGAGCGCAACGCCTTGGCTGAACATCCCCTCCGAGGCGCTGGGCGCTCTGACCATGGGGTTGCTGGTGCTCATTCCCATGAAGGTGGGCCGCCTCAACGTGGGAACCGCGGTCGCGGCGTTCGTGTCCACGGTGGTGTCGGGCTACACGTTCGTGCTGCTGCTGGCCGCCATGAACGGCATCGATCTGGTGGTGGCCGTGGCCAGCTACGCGATCATGGTGTTCGGTACGGCGGCGTTCAACGCGGTGCTCGTGCAGATCCTGGTCCTTCCCCTGCAAAAAGTCCTGAAGAAATAGCCTGGATCCAGGTTGAGAAGATAAAGGAATCCCCATCATGATAGAGCTACGAAATTTCAGTTTCCGCTATCGAGAGGGCACCGCCCCCACGGTCCTCGACGTGAACCTGACCATCCCCGACGGTGCGTTCGTGGGCATTACGGGCGCGGCGGGGTCGGGCAAGTCCACGCTCACGTACGCGCTGAACGGCATCATTCCGCATTGCTACCCCGGCGACTTCTACGGCGAAGTGCTCATCGACGGGCTGGATACGGTGGACACCGACCTGACCGAGCTATCGCGCCTGGTGGGAAGCGTGTGCCAGGATATCGACAGTCAGATGGTGTCGTCGGTGGTGGAAGACGAAATGCTGTACGGGCTTGAGAATTTCGGCGTTCCCCGCGACCAGATCGAGATTCGCATGACCGAGGCGCTTGGGGCGATGGGCATCTCGTCTCTGCGCGATCGCGTGATCTCCACGCTTTCCGGCGGGCAGAAGCAGAAGGTGGCCATCGCTTCCATTCTGGCGCTCAGGCCGCGCGTGCTGGTTTTGGACGAGCCGACGGCCGAGTTGGATCCGGCCAGCTCCCTTGCCGTGTTCGACCTGTTGGCGCGCTATGCGTCCGAGCACGGCACCACCGTGGTGGTGGTCGAGCAGAAGATCGCGCTTCTGTCCGAATACGCCGACCTGCTGGTCATCATGGACGAAGGATCCGTGCGGTTCGCCGCGCCGCCTGCCGACGTGCTCGAGCACAGCGACGAGCTGCTGGCCATAGGCGTGAACTGCCCGCGTTCGACCTCGCTTATGAATCGGCTGCGCAAAGACGGCCTGTACGACGGGGCGCTCTGCCGCAACGTGGAGCAAGCGGCCGCAGCGCTAGCCGAGCTGCTGCCAAGGACGGATTCGGAACCGGTTGCTGAAAAGGAGGCGACGGCATGATCGAGTTTCGCAATGTGCATGCGTCGTACGATGAGACGCTGCCTATTCTCAAGGGCGTGAGTTTTTCTATCCGAGAAGGCGAGTTCGTGGCGTTTGCCGGAACGAACGGCGCGGGCAAGTCGACCACGATGCGCCTGATGAACGGGCTGCTGAAGCCCGATGCAGGAGAAGTGCTCATCGACGGCGCGCCCACGACGGACCTCAAGACCAGCCAGCTTGCGCGTACCGTGGGCTTCCTGTTCCAGAACCCCGACCGTCAGATATGTTCGGGAACGGTGCGCGACGAGCTGCTGTTCGGCTTCAAGGCGCTGGGGGAGGACGGCCCTGCCGCGCAAGAGCGCGTCGACGAGGCGATGGACGCGTTCGGCTTTCATGCCGACGACGATCCGTTCTTGCTGAATCGCGGCGCTCGCCAGCTGCTGGCGCTCGCGTCGGTGATCGTGCTCAAGCCGCGGGTGCTGGTTTTGGACGAGCCCACGACGGGCTTGGACTATCGCGAGTGCGTGAAGGTGATGGAAGCCGTGCGCGACCTGCACGAACGCGGCGCTACGGTGATCATGGTGTGCCACGACATGGAGGTGGTGGCCGATTACGCCGAGCGCGTGATCGTGATGAGCGATGGGCGCGTGGTCGACGACGGCCCCACGTTCGACGTGCTGCGCAACCGGGCCACGCTTGAGCGGGCGTCGCTCGTGCCGCCCCAGGTGACGGCGGTGTCCTTGGACTTGGCGGATCGTCGCAAGGACTTGGCTGCCGTTGCCGTGGCGCGCGCCAACACGTTGGATGAGATGGAGGCCGCGGTGGTGGCGCTGGCGGGCGCTGCTGGAAACCTCGCGATCGGCGCTGCGACGGCGGAAGGGAGCCGATGATGGGCGGTTTTTTGGAGTTCGTGCCGGGGGACAGCTTTCTGCATCGTATGAACCCCGTGGCGAAGCTGGCATGCGCGCTTTTGGTGTCGGTGGCGTGCTTCTGCACGGGGAACCTGGTGTTCTTGGTTGCAGTTCTTGTATTTGACCTGGTGTTAGCCGCTTCGTGCGGCATGCTTCGCCCGGCGCTCGGCTTGGCCAAGGCGGTGTTTTTCTTCTCGCTTATCCTGGCCGTTATCCAGGTGCTCACCACGTCGACGGGCGCGGTCGTGCTGCCGCTGCCGTGGGGCTACGTTGGAACCGGCGGGCTGATGGCGGCGCTGACCACCATCGTGCGGCTTATCGCCGCAGCGGTTCCCTTGTTCCTGGTCCTGTACGTAACGAAGCTCACCGATCTGTCGAATGCGGTGGTGAAGGTCCTGCGCGTTCCGTATCGCTATGCGTTCACGTTCACCTCGACCATTCATTTCATTCCGGTGTTCATGAACGACATGAAGGGCATCATGGAGGCGCAGACGGCGCGCGGCGTGGAGTTCGACGCCGGGGGCATCGTCAAGAAAGTGCGCCTTATGGTTCCGCTGTGCGTGCCTTTGCTGGTGTCGTCGGTGCGCAAGACGAACAGCTCCGCCATTGCGGCCGAGGTGCGCGGCTTCAACCTGCGCACGGTGGCCAGCGGATACAAGGAGTACCCCTTTGCGGGAAGGGATGCAGCCGCGCTGGCGGTGTGCGCGGCTTTGGTGGCGGGAGCGCTTGTTCTGGGAGTCATCCAGTAGCCTGATCGCAGGGCGTCGGCGCCCTTTGGAGGCTTTCGCTGCGCAACCGGAGGATGCGAGCGGTGGCGGTGGCTCGGCTCGTGCTTTCCTGTGCGATTTTTACAGGAATGTTGCGTATTTCGGCCTGTATGGGCTTCTTTGTCGGCTCTTCGTCATGCTGGCGTTTTGTTTCCCCAGTTCGTGAGAGCAGGGTGTCGAATTAGACTGATCGGCGTGCAACATTGCGGTGAAAATTGTGCAGGTTGAGGGCCGTGCGCCCTCGATGGGCTCGACCGATGTGCCGACTCGGCCGACGCGCTCCCGGCCCGATTTGCAAGCGCGCTCGGCGCTCCCGGATGCGTTCGGTTGGGACGCATCCGGGAGCGCGGCGCTTGGCAAGGCCGCCGTATTCGGCAAGGCTTCCGTTTCGTTGCGATCTTGCGGAGCGTACCGCAAGATCGTCGGCTTCTGGTACCATGGCATTCGAAATTGTTGCTTGGAAGGAATCATATATGTTTACCATCGGGTGTCATCTGTCGAGCGCCAAGGGCTACCTCAACATGGCCGAATCGGCCGTGTCCATCGATGCCAACACGTTCCAGTTCTTCACGCGCAATCCGCGCGGCGGCAAGGCGAAGGCCATCGACCCGAAGGACGTTGCGGCTTATGCCGCCTATGCGGGCGAACGCGGCATCGTGCGCATACTGGCGCATGCTCCCTATACCTTGAATCCGGCATCCGACAAGCAGCAGACGCAGGACTTCGCGCGTATGGTATTGGCCGAGGACCTGGTTCGCATGGAGGAAACGCCCGGTCAGCTGTACAACATGCACCCTGGCAGTGCGGTAGGCCAGCCCGTAGAGGTTGCTGTCAACAAGATAGCCGACGCGCTCAACCAGTCACTGCTGCCGCACCAGACCACTACGCTTCTGCTTGAAACGATGGCGGGCAAGGGCAGCGAAGTCGGCGGTACGTTCGAGGAGCTGGCTGCCATTATCGCGCAGATCGAGCTGCAAGACCATGTGGGCGTATGCCTGGACACCTGCCACGTGTGGGATGCGGGGTACGACATTGCCGACAACCTGGACGGGGTTCTGGAGGAGTTCGATCGGTTCGTCGGACTCGATCGCCTGCGCGCCATCCATCTGAACGACAGCTTGAACCCGTGCGGTTCGCACAAGGACCGTCACGCGCGCATTGGCGAGGGACGGATCGGCTTCGAGGCGCTTTCGGCTGTCACGAACCATCCGCTGCTGCGCGATCTTCCGTTTTACCTGGAAACTCCCAACCCCGACCTTGCCGGCTACGCGGAGGAGATCGCGAAGCTGCGCGCGGGGCGCAAGGAGGATGCGGCTCGCTTGTAGCGTCGAACGCCGTTCGCGGCGTGCGAAGGGGAAGGCAAGGCGGCGCGATTCTGCTACTTGATGACTACGGCTTGGGCGCCTAGCTCGTAGTAGCGTGCGGTCAGCTGCTGCAAGCTGCACTTCGTTTTCCCGACGAGCGAGTCGCTGATCAGCGCCGTGCCCTCATGCAGATCGTAGCCGCTCACTACAACGCAGTGGCTGTTCGGATAGAGTCGATAGACGCGGCCGTTCGCCTGTTCGACCCGATAGGCGTCGCCCGGGCTTTCAAGCCCTATCGTGCACCAGACGATGACGGGATTTCCGGCGGCAACTTCGTCGAGCACCCCTTCGATGGTCGATCCGGTAAGGTCGAATGCCCCCAAGGGGGATCCCTGGGCGGAGAGGTAAGCGTTTGCGGTCTGGACGATGGCTGGGGCCATGCAGCTGTGACCGTCGGTTGCATGCGGATCGCCCACGAATGCGGTTACGAAGTCGCTGTCGCTACGGGGCAGCCATGCATCGGCGATCTCGGTTTTGTCGAGTTCGAACCCAAGCGACAGCAGCGCGTTCGTCAGTGCAACCGACTCGCAGCCGGTGGGAAGCTCGGGGTTCTGCTGGAGCGCGGGCACGTCGAACGATGCGGCCCTCGGCATCGGGGAGGGGTCTGCTTGCAAGGCGGCCACGTCCTGCGCGGCCCGCTCTTCGGAGTGGACGTCGGCGGCTGCGCGCGAAGAGGTCAGCAGGGAAAACGATACCGCGCCCGCGATCAGCAGCGCCGTCGCAAAAGCGCATAGGCGCACGGCTGTCCGGCGGCTGCGCTGCCGATTGAATATCGGGCGTTCGCGCCGTGCGCGAGGGAGGGCCTGCCGGACGAGCGGTCGACGGCGGCATGCGGCGCGGCGGGCGCGCAATGCGCGTTTGCGAGGCTGTTCGGCGGTCATGCGGCACCTTTCTCTTGAGTTGGCAAGCTGCTGGCTTATCGGTCCATATTGAAAACAGCCTGAAAGACGTTCGCGGAACCTCTTCACCTCGAACACGTCGCGCGATGCCGAATCGTTTCGCTCGTCGCGAAACCTCTTCGATCCTGTGCCGAGCGTTGCGGGCTGTCTTTCGCTTCGGCGTGCGTGATACTATTTCGAATCAGCCCCTTGACCCTCCCCTTGCAGGAGGCTGTTGAATGCGATGAGAAGGAGGTGACATACATGTTCTACATCGGAGAGTTCTCGAAGATGGGCAAAACCACTATCAAGACGCTGCATCATTACGATCGTATTGGACTGCTGCGTCCGGCTGCGGTGGATGGGGTGACAGGCTACCGTTTGTACGCCACGGGCCAGCTTGCCGATCTGCATCGGATCCAAGCGCTCAGGCAAGCGGGTCTGAGCATCGACGAGGTGGCCGCTATCGTGGGCGGCGCCGATCCTCGTCCCATACTCGCGCGGCGCCGCGATCGGATCGAACGGGAACTCAGCGCGCGCAAGGATCGTCTTGCACGCATCGCATTCATGCTTTCAGACGAAGAAAAGGGGTTTACCATGGACTATCAGGCAACGATCAAAGACATTCCTAGCTGCATCGTGTTCTCGAAAACAATGACCGTTCCGGACTTTTCCGCGTACTTCGAGGTGATTCCGGCCCTCGGTCGTGCCGTGATGGCGACGAACCCGAACCTCAAGTGCGCCACGCCCGAGTACTGCTTCATCACGTACCTCGACGGTGAGTACAAGGAGCGCGACATCACCATCAAGTACAGCGAGGCCGTCGAGGGGTTCGGCGTGGAAGGCAACGGCATCGTGTTCGAGGAGGCGCCGGCCGTCACCGTTGCGTCCGTGATGCATCGCGGGCCCTACGCCGATCTGTCGCGCGCCTATGCGTTCGCGATGGAATGGGTCGAGCGCAATGGCTACCGCGTGACCGGTCTTGCCCGCGAGAGTTACATCGATGGCATCTGGAACTGCGAAAACGAGTCCGATTGGCTCACCGAGATTCAGGTTCCGGTAGAGAAGAAGTAGGCATGCTTCGCGAGCTTGCGGGGGTGGACGCTTGAGGTTCTTGCTGGGATTCGGCTGACCGGGCTGCGACCCCCCCCCTTCGGCTTTTTTGCGGCTTGCGCGGGATGCGTTCGCCCAGGTTATTCGCCGGAAGGCTCGTTGTTTTGTCGAACGGCGCGTCGTGCAGGGTGCGCCGCGCTTTCTCGACGCACCCTCTTGGAGCTTTGGAGGGCTTACCTCATCAGCATTCTCAGCAGCTTGATCTTGTCACCGAAGGGTGGGTTGCGGATGGGAAGCTCGAGCCACGTGCCCTTCTTGAGGGTGGACTTGTAGTGCGTGAAGCAGTCGAAGCCCACTTTGCCGTGATACGCGCCCATGCCGGAGTTGCCCACGCCGCCGAAGCCCATGTGGTTGTTCGCCAGGTGAACGACCACGTCGTTCACCGTGGCTCCGCCGAATTGCAGACGGGTAAGCACGCGGTGCTGCACCTGCTTGTCGTCGGAGAACACGTAGCAGGCCAGCGGCTTCTCGAACGTGCGCACGATGTCGAAGGCCTGGTCAAGCGAGCGGTACGTAAGAATGGGCAGCACGGGTCCGAAGATTTCCTCGTTCATGACGGGGTCGTCGAGCGTCACCCCGCGCAGGCACGTGGGCTCTATGCGCAGCGTGGCGGCATCGCCGTGGCCGCCGAACGCCACGGATGCGTCCGGATTGCGGTTCTCGATCAGCCCCATGACGCGTTCGAAGTGGCGCTGCGATATCATGTGCGGCCATTCGTCGCACGCGAGGATGTCCTGGCCGTAGTATTGATGGAAGCATGCGTCCAGCTGGGCCACGAAGTCGTCCGCCACGTGTTCGTGCACCAGGAAGTAGTCGGGCGCCACGCAGGTTTGCCCGCTGTTGATCCCCTTGCCCCAAGCGATGCGCTGCGCCGCTCGCTTCACGTTGGCCGTTTCGTCCACGATGCAGGGGCTCTTGCCGCCCAGCTCCAGCACGACGGGCGTCAGGTGCTTGGCCGCCGCTTCCATAATAGTGTGCCCCACGTTCGGGCTGCCGGTGAAGAATATCTGGTCCCAGCGCACCTCCAGAAGCCAGTCGTTCATGGCTCCCGAACCGGGGAACCCGCACACGAACTCGGGCGGGAACACGTTGGCCAACAGGTCGATCAAAAGCTCGCTTGTGGCCTTTGACGTGCGGGAAGGTTTGAGCGCCACGCAGTTGCCGGCTGCGATGGCGTCTACTAGCGGCACAAGCGCCAGCTGCACGGGGTAGTTCCACGGCGACAGCACCAGCACCACGCCCAAGGGGCTCGGATACACTTTCGAAGTGGAGTGGAAGTGCACGATAGGGGTGCGCACGCGGCGCGGCCGCGCCCATGAACTCAGGTGCTTCAGGCAGGTGTTGATCTCGTCGTAGACGATGCCCAGCTCGGTTGCATAGCCTTCGAACGGGGCTTTTCCCAGGTCGGCGTGAAGCGCGTCCAAAATGCGCTCCTCGTTTTCCTTGAGGTAGCTTTTCAGCTTGACGAGCGCTTGGCGGCGGTATTCCACCTGCAGCGTGGCTCCCGTTTGGAAGAAGTCGTGCATCCTGCGCGCTTGAGCTTCGACGTCGGCAACGTTTTGGAAGGCGGGTGTGCTGGTCATGGGGTCCTTCGCTTTCCTCTTAGTAGGCGGCTTCCAGGATGCGCATCGCAACATCCACGGTGATCTCGGTCTTGTTGTAAAGCGCGGCGCCGTCGTAGCGCGCCTGCTTCGCCACCGCTTCCAGCTGGTCGCGTTCCACGCCCGTTTCAGACAGCTTGAGCGGTACGCCGTAGGAGTCGTGGTACAGGTCGTTAAGCGCGAACAGGTGCTCGCAGAAGGCCCCGTCGCGAGCGTCGCTCGACGCGTTCGCGCCTAAGGACGCCGCACGGGCCGGCGCCAGGTACGGCAGCAGCTCCCCGTACAGGCCGGCGTGCGTGCCCGTGTCCAGGTTGTACGCGACGCAGTGGGGAAGCAGCATCATCATGGCCTGCCCATGAGGGATATGGCACAGTCCGCCCAGCGAATGCCCGATGGCATGCACGATGCCCACCATGGCGTTGCTGAACGCGGCGCCGGCCATGAGCGATCCGAGCGCAAGGTTGGTGCGCGCTTCCACGTTGCCGCCGTCGCGGCACGCTGTTGGCAGGTTCTGCGAGATCAGCTCGATCGCCTTCACGGCGAACGCGTCGGACACGGGGTTCTTTTGGATGGACGTGTACGCTTCGACGGCGTGCGTGAGCGCGTCCATGCCCGTGGTCGCGGTCAGCTTCGGCGGCAGCGACGCGGTCAGCGCGGGATCCAGCACGGCTACGTGCGGCACCAGCTTGTAGGACGTGAACGACAACTTCGCGCGCTTGCGCGTGTCGGCCACCACGGCCACCAGCGTCACTTCGCTGCCGGTGCCGGCCGTGGTGGGAACGGCGATGAAAGGCGGCATGTCGTTTTGCAGGATCTCCGCGCCTTGCAAGGTGGCGAAGTCGACGCCCTCGCAGGCAAGCGAGGCTGCGGCGCCCTTCGTGGTGTCGATGACCGATCCGCCGCCGATGGCCACGAACCCGTCGCATCCGCGTTGCGCGTACAGCTGCGCCACCTGGTTCACCACGTCCATCGACGAGTCGGGCGGCACCTGGTCGAACACGTCGTAGGCTACGCCGGCGGCGTCCAGCACGTCGGTGAGCTTCGCGGCAACGCCCAGCTTCACCAGCCCGGCGTCGGTCATGACCAGCGGGTGCTTGACGCCGCGGTCGGAGAGTTCCCCGGGAAGCTTGTCCAACGCGTGCTGGCCGCAGACGATTTTGGTGGGGCAGCTGAATTCGAAACCTTGCATGGCTATCCTTTCCGAGGCTCCGCCGGGCGGGGGAGCGGTTTGACGGCGGGCTTTGAGATTCGGTAGGCTGCGCGCCAGCCGAAGAACATTTTCAGCAGCGCGGTGAACAGGTAGGTCAGGGCCACGCCCGTGCTGTTGGGGCCGCGAGTCGAGAACGCGCGCTGCGCAAGCGCGTCCTGCAGCGTCATGCCGCCGGAGAAGCAGGCGAACGCGTAGGCCGACGACCGAAACGCGATCACGTAATCCACGGTGACGGCCTGCTCGTTCGCGCTGGCCAGGCCGCTTCCCGGTTCCACGTCCCGCGCAAGGGCGCTCGGCGGCACGCGCTTGAACGATCCGCTGTCGGTGCGTCGGCACGCGCATGCCAGCCCGGTTCCGTCGACGGTCAACATGAAGGTGCAGCCGGGCTCCAGGTAGTCTATTTCTGCTTGGATGCGCTTCGATACGCGGCGAAACAGCGAAATCAGCAAGGGGAGCAGGCGCAACAGGATGCGGATGTACAGCTCTTGCACGCGCTGGGCCAGGGTGCGATGCGGTTGGGAGGGTCGATCCATACGCGCTCCTTCGATAGGGGTTTGCCGACGTTGCTCGTATCATACCGCGCCGTTGCCGAATGCGGAGCGAAGAGTGCTTTTCGGGGCGCGCCGCACCGTGTGATCGGGCGGTTGGCGCTTGCGCTGCGGGCGCGGCGCGGTCGGCTCCCGCTTCGTTGGCGCCTTTGCACCCGCCAGTGTACGGCTTGGTTTCGGTACGTACACCAATCGGTGTAATTCCATGACGCGAAGATGACGATTGAGTGCAAGCGACCCAGATCAGAAGCTTGGCGTGCTAAGGTGACCGCGTTACAAGCAGTACGTAAGACGAGCGATCGCGATACGAAATAAAGGAGCGTGAAGCATATGAGCGAAACCAATGGAACCACCCCGAGCGGCAGCCCCTTGCCGCCGAAGCCGGGCGACGAGCGCGCCCAGCACGTTGCTCCTGCGGGACAGCAACCTTACTATCAGCAGCCGGGTCATGGGTATGCCGCGGCGCAGCACACCGCCGTGCCGTCGACGCCTCAGGCCAAGTCCAGCGCCGGCCGGACGTTCGGCGTTGCATTTGCCGGAGCGGCCCTTGCCTGCGTCATCGGGTTGGGCGGGTTCGGCATCTGGCAAGCCTCGACCGCAGGCTCGTCTTCCGGTGACGGGAGCTCTTCTACCCAGATCGGATCGTCGAGCGGCAGCGTCATCAACGCCGAAGGGGAAAGCGTGACCCTGGCCGAGGCCGTGGCCAGCAAATCCCTGCCTTCCGTAGCGGCCATCGACGTGTACACCAGCCAGTCCGGCATGGGGCTGTACGGCTACGGCGTGAGCGGGTCTTCCGAGTCCACGCTGACGCAGTCGTCGCTGGGCAGCGGCGTCGTGTTGACCAAGGACGGCTACATCGTGACGAACTACCACGTGGTCCAGGGCGCCGACGCGCTCAAGGTGACCGTAGGCGGCAACACGTACGATGCCCAAGTTGTTGGGAGCGATCCCAGCTCCGACCTGGCCGTTGTAAAGGCTAAGGATGCAACCGACCTGACGCCGATGGCAATTGGCGACTCCGACAACCTGACTATCGGCGAATGGGTTATGACCATCGGCAGCCCCTTCGGTTTGGAGCAGTCCGTTGCCACGGGCATCGTGTCGGCCACCAGCCGCTCTCAGATCATGAACAGCAGCGCCCAGCAGGGCGGGTCGGGCGAAGTGACCATCTACCCGAACATGATCCAAACCGACGCGGCCATCAACCCTGGCAACTCCGGCGGCGCGCTTGTTGACGCCGAGGGCAAGCTGATCGGCATCAACACCCTGATCACGTCGAACTCCGGCAACTACTCCGGCGTTGGGTTCGCCATCCCGGTGAACTACGCGGTCAACATCGCCCAGCAGATCATCGATGGCAAGACCCCGACCCATGCGCAGCTTGGTGTGTCCATGTCCACGGTGAACTCGCAGAACGCCAAGCGTTACGGCCTGTCGGTTGACAGCGGCGCGTACGTTGCCGCCGTGAATCCCGGCTCCGGCGCGGCGGAGGCTGGCTTGCAAGCGGGCGACATCATCACCAAGTTCGACGGCAAGGACGTTGCCTCGGCAAGCGATCTCATGCTGGCCGTTCGCGCCAAGAACCCCGGCGACAAGGTTTCGCTTGACGTGAACCGCAACGGCGAGACGAAGCAGATCGAGGTCACGCTGGGATCCGACGAGTCCTCGCAGGCTGCCACCACGCAGCAGAACAGCTCCACTTCGAAGGAGTCCATGCTTGAGCGCCTGTTCGGCGGCGGTAGCGGCGAGTCGCAGCAAAGCGCGGCCTAAGAGCTGACGGCGGTTTCTAGCGGCCCCTGCATGTGAAGCGGGGGCCGCTTTTCCGTCGAGGCTCGTGCGGTCGCTTCTGCGAAACCGAGTGCCGAAACGCGCGAGGGCAAGGCTTCTCGGCGGTGTTTTTTGGTTTGTCCTTTGCGTGAAATGCCTGAAAACGGCCGCGTTGACTACGCGGCCGTTTCTTTTTCAGGTACTATAGATAGGCTAAATTCAAAGCAATGAACGACCACCGAGAGGATAGAGTCTATGTCTGAAGAGTATCGGTACAAGCGCGTGCTGCTCAAACTGTCCGGCGAAGCGCTGGCGGGGGATGTTGGCTACGGTATCGATCCCAAGGTGGTCGACGACCTGGCCGACCAGATCGCCGACATCGTGCGCGACGGCGTGCAGCTTGCCGTGGTGGTGGGCGGCGGCAACATCTTCCGCGGCCTGGCCGGATCGGCCGAGGGCATGGACCGCGCGCAGGCCGACTACATTGGCATGCTGGCCACGGTCATGAACTCGCTGGCCCTGCAGGACGCGTTCGAGCGCCACGGCATTTTCTCGCGCGTGCAAAGCGCCATCAACATGCAGGAAGTTTCCGAGCCCTACATTCGCCGTCGCGCCATCCGCCACATGGAGAAGGGTCGCGTGGTCATTTTGGCCGCCGGCACGGGCAACCCGTACTTCACCACTGACACCACGGCCGCCCTGCGCGCGTGCGAACTGGACGTGGACGTGCTCATGAAGGCTACGAAGGTCGACGGCGTGTACGACAGCGATCCCAAGAAAAATCCGGATGCCAAGCGCTACGATCGCATCAGCTACATGGACGTGCTGTCGCAGGGCCTCAACGTCATGGATTCCACGGCGACTTCGCTGTGCATGGACAACAGCGTGCCCATGATCGTGTTCGACCTGACGGTAAGCGGAAACATTTCGCGGGCTTTGAAGGGCGAAAACGTCGGAACCACGGTAGAATAAGGCCAACGAACGAACGAACGAACGAACGTAGCGCTCGCGCGACGAGCGTATTGCAAGAAGCAGGTTGAAAGGAATCGGAATGATCGACGATATCATGCTGCAAGCTGAGGAGCGCATGCAAGGCGTGCTCCATTCGCTGGGCAACAACTTCTCCGCTGTGCGCACGGGACGCGCGAACGCCATGGTGCTCGATCGCATCAGGGTGGACTACTACGGCGTGCCGACGCCGGTCAACCAGATGGCGGGCGTCAAGGCTCCCGACGCGCACATGCTGGTCATCGAGCCGTGGGACAAGGGCGTGCTGGGCGCCATCGAGCAGGCCATCCTGGCCAGCGATCTGGGCGTGACGCCTTCGAACGACGGCTCGGTCATTCGCCTGCCGTTCCCCGCGCTTACCGAGGAACGTCGCCGCGATCTGGTGAAGCAGTGCAAGGGCTACGCCGAGGAGGCGCGTGTCGGCGTGCGCAAGGCCCGCCAGGACGCCAATGCCGCCATCGAGCGCTCGGTCAAAGAGGACAACCTTCCCGAAGACGACGAGCGTCGTGCCCAGGCTGAAGTCCAGAAGCTCACCGACAAGTACGTCGCCGAGGTGGACGAGGCTTTCAAGAAGAAAGAAGCCGAGGTGATGGAGATTTAACTCGGCGCAAGCTGGGATAAATCTCCGAAGCCGACGATCGCGCGATCGTCGGCTTTCTCGTCTTTTGTGAGGTGGTAGCGTGAACAAGCCCTTGGATTACATATTTCCCCATCCGCCGGCGGACCTGGATCCGACGCAGCTTGACCCTGCGGCGGTTCCCCAGCACGTGGCCGTCATCATGGACGGCAACGGTCGATGGGCGAAAGAGCGCGGCAAGAATCGCCTGTTCGGCCACAAAGCCGGCATCGAGGCGGTGCGCGAGACTATCCGCTGCGCGTCCGACGTGGGCGTTCGCTACCTAACCATCTATTCGTTCTCGTCCGAGAACTGGCGCCGTCCGCAGGAAGAGGTCATCGGCCTGATGAACCTGTTCGCAACCACTATGCTGGCTGAAGTGGACGGCTTGCACGAAGAGCACGTTCGGGTCATGACCATCGGGCAGACCGATGCGCTTCCGAAGAAGACGCGTGACGCATTCGCGAAAGCGTGGGAGAAAACGAAGGACAACGACGGCATGACCCTGGTCGTGGCGGTGAACTACGGCGGCCGTCAGGAGCTGCTCGACGCCGTCCGCTCGTACATGGACGAGGCTCATGACGCGATGCGCGACGGTCGCGCGCCCGAGGAGCTTACCGAGGAGTCGTTCGCTCGCCATCTGTATACTGCCGACATTCCCGATCCCGACCTGCTTATTCGCACGAGCGGCGAAATGCGCGTATCGAACTTCCTGCTGTGGCAGATCGCGTATTCGGAATTCGTGTGCACCGACGTTCTGTGGCCCGACTTCAACCGGTACGAGTTGCTGCGTTCGCTGCTTGAGTACCAGGGGCGCGATCGACGGTTCGGGGCGGTGAAGTAAGTGGACGAACGGCCCGGCGATCAGTCGGCCAACGATGATCGCAAGCGCACCGAGCGCATCAAGGACTTCGCGTACGGAAAGACGCCCAAGAAGCTGAAGAACGCCACGGACCTCCAGGTGCGGTTTCGCACGGGCTTCGTGTACGTGGCGCTGTCCGTGGTGTGCATTTTGGCAAGCGAGTGGACCACGGTTGCGTTCTTGGTTGCCACGGCCGGTATCACGGCGGGCGAGTTCTACTACATGCTGCGTTCCGATGCGAAGCTTCCCAACGAGATGCTTGGCATCATCGCGGCCATGCTGTACCCGCTCAGCGTGTTTTTCTTGGGATTGAACGGGGCGCTGTACGTCAGCATGGCGCTGCTTCTGGCGTTGATCGTGTGGTACGTGTTCTGGATGCGGGCGCGCGTTCCCGACGTGGGCGTGAGCTTTTTCGGCGCGGCGTACTGCGGCATGCTGCTGTCCGGCCTGGTGGTCATCCGCACGGCGCTTCCCCAGCCGTGGGGCGGCGTGCTGGCCCTGGGCGTGTTCTTGAGCGTGTGGGCCAACGATTCGTTCGCTTATTTGGTGGGCAGCAAGTTCGGCAAGCACAAGCTGGCTCCGCGGACCAGCCCCAAGAAAAGCTGGGAGGGCTTCATTGCCGGCTTGGTGGGATCGGCTGTGTTCTGGTGTTTGATGACGTTTATTCCGGGCGTGGTCATGTCCATTCCTCAAGCTATCGTGTTTGGCCTGATCAGCGGATTGATGGGCGTGCTTGGCGATTTGGCTGAAAGCCGCATCAAGCGCAATTCGGGCTTCAAGGACTCCGGGAGCATCATGCCGGGCCACGGCGGCTTGCTCGATCGATGCGACTCGCTGTTCTTGGTGGCCGTGACTTCGGCCATCCTTTTGGTCGGGGGAGGCTGCATTCCGTTTCCCGTTCCTCTTTTCTAGGGGCGGGCGACGCGGCCGCCTTTGCTGGCACCGCGAACGACTTGGTGACTGAACGCTCTGATAGGAGGCGTACGTGAAACGCATCGTTGTTCTGGGCTCTACGGGTTCTATCGGCACGCAAACGCTCGACGTGGTCCGCAGGCATGCGGACCAGCTTGAGGTTGTTGCGTTGGCGGTGCATTCGCGAGCGGACGAGCTTTTGGCTCAGGCTCGGGAGTTCGGGGTGCGTCACGTGGCGGTAGGCGACGAGCGTTTGAAGGGCGAGGCGGTTGCCGACGACCTGGCGGCCCTGGTGCGCGAGAGCGCGCAGCCCGCACCGAGCGCATCGTCTACGCTTGCCCAGGCCGTTGCGCGCCGCGAAGCCGGCGGCGAAGGAACGCTGGGGTTCGGTGCCCAGGCCGTTGCGCGCTTGGCGAGCCTTCCCGAGGCGGATATCGTGGTGAACGCCCTGGTGGGAGCAGCCGGTTTGCGCGCAAGCTACGAAGCGTTGGCGGCAGGCAAGGTTCTTGCTCTGGCGAACAAGGAGTCCCTTGTAGTGGGCGGCGACCTCATCATGCCCCTGGCTGCGCAGGTTGACGCCCAACGTCGAGCTGCGGGAACGGCACCTGCGCAGGGTCCTGCGGGGGCGCTCATGCCCATCGATTCCGAGCATGGGGCAATCTACCAGTGCCTGCTCGGCGAGGACGCGCGCGAGGTGTCGAAGCTGTGGGTGACCGCTTCGGGCGGCCCGTTCCGCGGACGCACGCGTGCCGATCTGGCTTGCATCACGCCTGCTCAAGCCCTGGCTCACCCCACCTGGAACATGGGGGCGAAAATATCCATCGACTCGTCCACGCTTATGAACAAGGGGCTCGAGGTCATAGAGGCCCATCATTTGTTCGCGATGCCCTATGACAAGATCGAAGTGGTGGTGCAGCCTCAAAGCGCCATCCATTCCATGGTGGAGTTTTCCGACGGCAGCGTGAAGGCGCACCTCGGCACCACCGACATGCGCATTCCCATCCAGTTCGCGCTGTCGTATCCCGAGCGCTGGGACGCTCCGGTTGCGCCGCTCGACTTCCGCACGCTGGGCACGCTGGAGTTCGCCGCGCCCGACACCGATACGTTCCGTTGCCTTGACCTGGCGTATCATGCGGGGCGTACGGGCGGTACGCTGCCGTGCGTCATGAACGCCGCGAACGAAGTTGCAGTCGCCGCGTTCTTGGCCGAAGAGGGAACCTATTTGGGCATTGCGGAATGTGTCGAAGCCGTCATGGACGTGCACGAGCGCAACGGCGTTCAACGGGTCGAGAGCCTTGATCAGCTGGAGGCCGTGGATGCTTGGGCTCGCCAGGAAGCGCGTCGATGGATCGAAGCTCGCTAGTCCGCCAACGCAGCCTGTTCGTATAGCGCTCGCTTCTGGCAGCCGACGCGGATTGCCGTAATGCTCGAAGACAAAGGCATGCGCTCGGAAAATCGCGTTCCGCTGTTAAACCAGCATTGACACATAGCCGTAGTCCCCGCCGATGACGAACCTGTTCCAGCAGCTCATGAACGGCCGGCTCTCGAGGTGGGTCAGGACCCGCGTGCAGGAGTACGTCCCGGACGCCTCGTGGGAGTAGAGGAGCGCCCTGCGGTCCCCTGCGCCGTTTCGGAACTGCTCGCGGTAGCAGAACCAGTCCAGGTAGCGCTGCAGGCGGCGGTTCGACACGCCGTTGAAGCGCCCCGCGAATGCCTTGAGCCTCGAGTGCAGGGAGTTGACCGCCTCGAGCTCCTTGCTCGGGCGGACCTCGTGCGGCCTGCCCTCCAGGGAGCCGGGGCCGTAGCAGCCCCTCCCGTCGGTCGCGACCGAGCAGGCCGACGGGAGCCTCGCGCCGAGGACCACGGAGACGCTCGCCTTGTCCTCGGCCCCGTCGATCAGCTCGCAGAAGCAGTCTCCCAGCTCGCTGACCCCGCAGAGCACGCAGGCCTTCTTCGCGAGCCCCTCCGAGCCCGCGTCGCGTCCGGTGCGGTGCGCTTCGCGGGGGAGCTCGAACCACGGGCTGCGCGAGTGGTTGCCGGGCAGGGACTCGTGGAAGTACGTCCCGTCCACCTCGAAGGACTCGCCCCGCAGGGGCAGGAGCCTGCGGCCCATGACCTCGCACACGCGCATCCTCATGAACCACGCGGTGTAGAGCGAGACCCCGACCCTCTTCGCGCTCTCGCGCAGGGAGAGCAGGTCCGCCATGCAGGCCGCGAACTCCATCCACGCCGAGGGCGGCAGCTTGGAGCGGCCGAGCAGCCCGAGGCTCCCGGCGCCGAAGGTCCTCGCGCATCCGCGGCAGAGCCAGCGCCGGGACCCGGACGCGTCATGCCCCTTCTTCACGAACGCGGGGCATCCGCACCTCGGGCAGCGGTCGGGCTCGCCTCGGGAGGCGGCCAGGTCCTCGGCGATCGCGCTCTTGAGCGCGTCTGCCAGCTCGCGCTTCTCCTCGAGGGTCATTCTCTTGATCTCGCCCATGGTCAGCTGCATGGATCCTCCTCCTAGACGCTTTCCGAACGATCGCATCATAGAGCAGGCGCCGTTTTTCGCTGTCCCAGTATAGGGACTATGTCAATTTTGGTTTAACAGCGGAAATCGCGTTTGCTGGCAGGTTTTGACGGTTTGCAGTCGTTGCTTCGGCCTTTCGTTTCGCAAGCTGCAAGCGCTTCATCATCGCGCCTGGTCAGAAGCTTGTGCAAAATCGAGGTCGGGGAAAGGCCGCTCGCGGCGTGCATTCGACGACCGCAAACCGTCGGAATCTGCCAGCGAGGCGCCTTTTATGAGCGGAGCAGGCGGGGTGGTGCGGGGTAGCCGGCTTTCATCCAGGCTGCAAGGAAAAGGTCCCGTTTCGTGTCCCGAAAAAGGGCAATGTCGATAGTGACTTACCAACATAACGCAGCCCTTTACAAGAACTCGGACTCTTTCGAGTATTTATACCGCGCGCTTCGATCTCTCTTCGTCGATGCGGTCGGATAACCAGAACTTGATGACTGCTTGCCTGTTGACGGATAGCCGCCCGGCCTCTTCGTCAAGCGCTTCTATCATCCATTCCGGCATGTCAACGTTGACTTTGCGAGTTTCTCGATTGGGACGGCTCGCCTTGTCGAAGTCGAAGTAATCGTTGACGTCGTTGCCGTTGTCGAACCGTTCTACTAGGTTAATGTCGGTCGTCTCGTTCATACTGCATAACCTCCCTTTTGCTCGCGCGCCGTGCGGATATGATCCGTATCGCATCGCCGCGATCAGTCGCGATGGCGGCGATATGCATTCCGTTTACGATCCCGATCGCAAGATAGCGCTTCTCGCCTCGCTTTTTCGCTGGCGCCTTCAGGTAATTGGGATCATCCCAAATAGCTTTAGCTTCCTCGAAACTTATTCCGTGCTTTTCTAGGTTAGCTTCATTTTGCGATGATCGTATTCAAACTGCGCAAAACACACCTTATATATATTCATACTATACCTCATGGGTATTCATAATCAATAAAATGATTTAGTGGCTTGTATTTCGTTGTGCGGATCCGCTGGTACTATCTTAGCTGCGGCATCTTGCGCGTAGATGACGTGCATCCAGCGAAATGCTTGCGCGATCTATCGCGGAGCTTGCTCGTTTCTCGGCTGGTTCCAGCGCGGATCTAGCGCGGTTCCAACGCGCATCTAGCAGAAACCTGTTCGGAATCTAGCCAGAACCTAGCAGGAATCCAGCGCGCGTTGCCCGGATATTGGCCGTTGAATGCAACAAGCCAGGTCAAAGCGTTGAAACGCTCCCTTTGCCAGCCCGGATCTGCGGCGTGTGCACGTGCGCCCGCCACGGTGGAAACCGCAATGGGTACGCATGTGCGCCGCGGTGGAAAACGGTGTAGCGCGCCGAAGTCGATAGTTGCCTTGCCTGCGGTCGGCGAAGGTTGATCGGGCCGAGCTTGCTCTCTGTGCGATTCTTTTCCAAATGTTGCGTTCGAGGGACATGCAGAAAGGCGGCGTTGAATACGGTCGTGCGTTTTGCCTGGTCGCAGATGCCCATTGTTAACGGGCGGGTCTTGACGTACCCTTCGACCGCAACATTTCGAGAAGAATCGAGCGCACGAGCCCGCAAGCGCACGAGCCCGCAAGCGTGCGAGCCCGCAAGCGCACGAGCCCGCAAGCGCACGAGCCCGCGAGCGCTCGGTCCCGCGGGCGCGCGGGCCCGCAAGTGCACGGGTCCGCAAGCGCGCGGGCGCGCAAGTGCGGGCATGGCCGCGCCGGGCGCACCGTCAAGGCGGCTGCGAGCGGGCGTCGAGCCAAGCGCCTCCGCCATCCACTCCAGCATGCCGACACTGACTTCGTAGGCTTCTTCGTTCGGGCGACTCGCCTTGCCGAAATCGAAGCGATAGCCGATGTCGCTGCGGTTGTCGAATCGCTCGAGCGTGCATGCGACCGCGCGGATCTGTCGGCGCTATCCTGGAGTTGTCTCGAACCGGCTCTTTTTGCCGGGTTGGAGGTTGCGTCGGGAATACGCGAACGCTGCCGTGGGTGCAATGCGGCGTACTGGCGTCGGGCTTGCTCGCGAAGATTTCGCGGCAGGTTCGTGGGTTTCTCGTTTGAAAATGGTTCCTTCGCGGTTTCACTTTATACTGGGGCATGACACATTGCCGGCTCTCGGATGCAGCGCTGCATGCTGCAGGAGCGGGGCCGTTAGCGCATAGGAGCTGTGTATATGGACGTAATCCTCATGATCGTGTACGCCACGCTGGTGCTGGGCTTTCTCGTGTTCATTCACGAGGGCGGCCATTACCTGGCGGCGCGCGCGTTCGGCGTGCGCGTGACCGAGTTCATGCTGGGCTTGCCCGGCCCCAGCATCGGTTTCACCAAATGGGGCACGAAGTTCGGCGTCACGCCCATTCTCCTGGGCGGATACGCAAAGGTGTGCGGCATGGAGCCGGGCGAGATGAGCCCGCATCTGGAGCAGGTTCTGGCCGCCCTGTACCGGCGCGGCACCGCCAACATGGAGGACATTGCTGCGGACTGCGGCATTACCGACGACGAGGCCTACGAAGCGCTCGAAGAGCTGACGGAGTGGGGGTCTATCGTGGGCCCCTCGAAGAAGGACCAGTACAACACGTATCGAACGCCGGAGTACGTCCCATCCAAGAAGCAGATCAAGGCCGCCCGCGCCGCCGGCCTTCCCGAACCGGTTGCGGGGGCGCTCGGCGAAGCGCGTCCGGTTTCGGATCCGCATGCGTTCTTCGAATCCGAGTACCGGCAGCAGTATCGCAGCCTGCCGTTTTGGAAGCGCGCGATCATTCTGGTAGCGGGCGTTGCCGTGAACCTGTTGTTCGCCGTGCTGCTGTTCATCGTCTTGTTCTCGGTGGTCGGAATCGACATGCAAAACCCCACCACGGGCGTTCTGCAGCATGTCGTCGTGGGGCCGATTCAGGCTATCCAGATGGGATTTTCGTACATCGGCATGGTGATCCAGCTGATCGCGGGCCTGTTCAATCCGGCGACTGCGGCCGAAACCATGTCCAATTCCTCGTCCGTTATCGGCATCGCGGTCATGTCGAAAGACGCGTTCGAGGGGGGTCTGGTCAACATTCTCCAATTCTTCGCGGCTATTTCGGTATCGCTCGGCATCATGAACCTGCTGCCCATTCCGCCGCTTGACGGAGGCCGTTTGGTCATCGAGCTGTTCCAGAAGCTTGCGCGTCGCACGGTGTCCATGAAGGCCCTCAACTATCTTTCGATGGCGGGCATGGCGCTGTTCGTGTGCTTCTTCTTGGTGATGGCGAATCAAGACATACAAAGGATCATATCGGGCGTCGGCTTCGGCGCGTAAAGCACGCGCTCCGCGAAATCCCTGTGCATTTGCTTCGCCGAGCGGTCAATCAGCGGTAGAATAACCTGCAATGCACTCGTGCGCCCTGTGCCCTTTGGAGCCGGGCGCGGTTCTGCTGCATCGCGTTCGCGATCGGCGGGGATCAGAAACGGAGAAACGATGGCGATCGACGCCAAACCGAACGAACGCACCCGTCGGGTGATGGTCGGCGACGTGCCGCTGGGCGGCGGCGCGCCCGTTGTCGTGCAGTCGATGCTCAACGCGCCGGCCGACGACGTGGCTGCGAACCTGGCCCAGATCCGGGCGCTGGCCGACGCGGGGTGCGAAGTCGTGCGCATGGCCATTCCCCGGCGCGCTTGCCTCGACGTATTCCAGGCCGTGTGCGAGGAATCTCCGCTGCCCGTGGTGGCCGACATTCACTTCGACGCGGGCATCGCGGTCGAGGCGGCGCGACGCGGCGCGGCGAAGCTGCGCATCAATCCCGGCAATATCGGCGGGCTGGCCAAGACCGATGCCGTGCTCGACGCTGCAGGCGAGGCGGGTATTCCCATTCGCATCGGCGTGAACGCCGGTTCGCTTGACGATGCCATTGCGGCTCGCGAGGATCTTTCGCAGCCGGAGAAGCTGGCGCTTTCGGCCGTCGACTACGCGCGCTACTGCGAAAGCCGCGGCTTTCGGGACCTGGTGGTAAGCGCGAAGGCTCATGACGTGATGACCACGGTGCGCACGTACCGCCTGCTCAGCGAAAAGCTTCCGGACGTTGCGCTGCACATTGGCGTCACGGAGGCGGGCACCACGTTCCAAGGCGCCATCAAGAGCGCGTGCGGCCTGGGGATTCTTCTGGAAGAGGGGATCGGCGACACGCTGCGCATCTCGCTTACCGACGATCCCGTGCAGGAAATTCGCGCATGTTGGACGCTGCTTGCGGCGCTCGACCTGCGCCGTCGCGCCCCCGAGCTCATCAGCTGCCCGACGTGCGGTCGCTGCCAGGTCGACCTTATCGGCATGGCGCGGCAGGTTGAGGATCGCATCGCGGGGCTGGACAAGCCGCTCAAGGTAGCGGTCATGGGATGCGTGGTGAACGGACCCGGCGAAGCTGCCGACGCCGATATCGGCGTTGCGTGCGGCAAGGGGTCGGGCGTGGTGTTTTTACAGGGAAAGGTCGTCCGCAAGGTGGAGGAAGAAGCCATCGTGGACGCTTTGATGGAGGAGATTGGAAAGCTATGACGAATTCGAACATCATGCGTATGAGCCAGCTCTACGCCCCCACGCTCAAGGAAGATCCCACCGATGCGGAGATCGCCAGCCATAAACTGCTGCTGCGCGCTGGCTTCATTCGCAAAACGGCGTCGGGCGTGTACACGTTCCTGCCGCTGGGCAAGCGCGTCCTGTCCAAGGTGGAGGGCATCGTCCGCGAGGAGATGGACGCTATCGGCGCTCAGGAGATCATGATGCCCGCGCTGCAGCCGGCGGAGCTTTGGCACGAGTCCGGCCGTTGGAACGATTACGGCCCCGAGCTCATGCGCCTGAAGGATCGCCACGACCATGAATTCTGCTTGGGACCCACCCATGAAGAGCTGCTCACCGCGCTGGTGCGCAACGAGCTGCGCTCGTACAAGCAGCTGCCCCTTTCGCTGTACCAGATCCAGGTGAAGTTCCGCGACGAGATCCGCCCGCGCTTCGGCCTTCTGCGCAGCCGCGAGTTCATCATGAAGGACGCGTACAGCTTCCATGCCGACCAGGAATCGCTGCAGCAAACGTATGACGAGATGAGCGAGGCGTACGGCCGCATCTGCGATCGCATGGGCCTTGACTACCGTCCGGTCGAGGCCGATCCGGGTCAGATCGGCGGCAGCGTGACTTGCGAGTTCATGGCGCTTGCCGAGGCTGGCGAAGCGGAACTCGTTCATTGCTCGTGCGGGTACGCCGCGAACACCGAAGCCGGCGACTGCCTGGCTCGCCCGACCGTCTACGACGTTCCGGCCATGGAAAAGGTTGCGACGCCCGACGTCCACACCATCGCCGAGCTGGCTGCGTTCCTGGACATTCCCGAGTCCTCGACGGTGAAGGCGCTTTCCGGCAAGAACGACGAGGGCAAGCTGGTGGTCATGTTCGTGCCCGGCGATCACGAGCTCAACGAGATCAAGGCTGCCCGTGCGGCTGGCGGGTTCACGCTGCTGACCGACGAGGACATGGAGTCCTTCGGCTTGCACAAGGGTTCGATGGGCCCGGTGGGTCTGCCCGAGGATGCGTACGTGATCGCCGCGCGCAGCTTGCAGGCGGTACCGAAGTGGGTCGTGGGAGCGAACGAGGACGGCTATCACTACGTGGGAGCGCAGCTGGGCGTTGACTTCAAGGTGGACGAATGGGCCGACCTGTGCATCGTGCGTCCCGGCGACAGCTGCCCGACCTGCGGGCTTCCGTTGGAGGGTGCGCGCGGCATCGAGGTTTCCCAGGTGTTCCAGCTAGGCGACAAGTACTCGCGCTCCATGGGCGCCACCTTCATGACGGAGGACGGCTCCGAGCAGCCCTTCCTCATGGGCTGCTACGGCGTGGGCGTTTCACGCACCATGGCCGCCATTGTCGAGCAGCACAACGACGAGAACGGCATCAGCTGGCCGCTGACCGTCGCCCCTGCTCATGTGTGCGTCATTCCGCTGACGGTGGGCGATGACGAGGTGCAGCCTGCGGCCGAGAAGCTGGCGGCCGACCTGTCGCGGATGGGCCTTGAGGTGGCTATCGACGATCGCAAGGAGCGCGCGGGCGTGAAGTTCGCCGACGCGGACCTGATCGGCTGGCCGCTGCAGATCATCGTGGGCAAGCGCGGCCTGGCGGAGCAGAAGGTGGAGATCAAGCGCCGCAGCACCGGTGCGCGCCGCGACATCCCTCTGACCGCGCTGACCGACGCGCTTGCGTTCGCGCAGCGCAACTCGAAGGTGTGGGGCTCCGAGGTTTCGCTCTTCGGCAGCTTGTTCGAATAAAAGACGCGCGCAGGTCCAAGGATAGGGTAGGTTGAGACGAGGCAAGGGGGCACGCTTCCCTTGCCTCGTCCGTTTCACCCGGGACATTGCTTGCGCGCTCGTGTATTGAGGAAGAGAGACGTTGTGCAACGCGACATCCAGGCAGTTCTGTTCGATCTCGACGGTACGTTGCTCGATACGTACGATCTTTTGCTGGCCACGTTTCGCTATGCCACGCGCACGGTGCTGGGCGAAGTCGTTCCCGATGAGGCGCTTATGGCCAAGGTGGGGCAGCCGCTCAACACGCAGATGCGGGATTTCACGGACGACGATTCCGTGCACGAGGAGCTGTGCCGCGTGTACCGGGAGCACAACGCCGTGATCCACGACGACCTCATCAGGCTCTTTCCCGATACGATCGACATGCTGAACCGCCTGAAAGACGAAGGAGTCCCGCTTGGCGTGGTCACTTCGAAGCGGCACGATCCGGCGATGCGCGGCCTCGATTGCTTCAACCTGGCAGGCTACTTCGATTTCGTGGTGGGATCCGACGACTGGCCGGAGCACAAGCCGAGCCCCGGTCCCGTTGCTCACGGGTGTCGGCTGCTCGACCTTCGTCCCGAAGCGTGCCTGTACGTGGGCGATAGCCCCTTCGACATGCAGGCGGGCAACGCCGCGGGATGCGCGACGGCGGCAGCGCTCTGGGGTATGTTCTCGCGGGGCATGCTGCTTGGCGAAAGCCCTACGTACGTGTGCGGGCGCTGCTCGGACGTTCCCCCGTTGCTCGGGATCGGTTCCTCTTCCTACCGAGCCTGATTCGGCTGGCCGTACGTTTTAGCCACCCATTGCTCGGTAACGTCCAAGAACGCCTTCGTCGCGGCCGAGGTTGTTTTCATCGAGCGGACGGCGATGCCGATTTCGCGACTCGTTTCCACTTCGGGAGGCACCACGGCTATGGGGAAGGGAGCGTTGCGCAGGATGAGGTCGGGCAGCACGCTGAACCCCAGCCCTGCGCTCACCATACTCATCACCGCATAGTCGCTGTCGACGGTGAAGCGCACGTTGGCTTCCACGCCGTTGTTGCGGAAGAGCGCTTCCATCTCCGACGACGTTCCGCTGAGCAGCCGTATGTAGGGCTCGCCTGCAAGGGAGCGTGCGGGGAAGCGCGGCGCGTCGGCCAGCGGATGATCCGGGGGAAGCGCCACGAGCAAGGGGTCGTGGCGCAGGGGCAGGGAATCCATTTCCATTTTGATGGGATAGACGAAAAAGCCGCAGTCGGCGTCGCCGCGATATACGGCTTCTTCCAGCGCATCCTCGTCGTCCATGCAGATGAGCTGGAGGTCGATGCCGGGATGCTGGGCCAGAAACGTTTTCGCTATGCCGGGAAACCACTGGGTTGCCGTGCTGGTGAAAGCCGCTACACGGACGATGCCGCTTTCCAGATGCTTGAGTTCGGCCAAGCGCGCTTCCAGCTGTCGTTCGCTGTTGCAGACGTTTTGCATCCAGGGCAACAGGTCCTGGCCCTCCGCCGTGAGGCGCGTGCCGCCGTACTCCCTTACCAGCAAGGTGACGCCCAGATCTCGTTCGAGCGAGTTCACAAGGTAGCTTATGCCGGCTTGGGTGTACCCAAGGTCGTGCGCCGCCTGCTTGAAGCTGCCCGTTTCGGCTACTTTGAGAAGCGCCTCGTATTTCTGATTGCCCATACCGTTCGCCTTTCGCGTCGATATCGTGATTCTCGCGTTTATTGCGCAAACGAACAAGGGGTATGACATGGCTTTACAAGAATTACTTTAATTTTTGAAAAGATAGTCTCGTTTTACTTTTTATAGCCGAACCCGTAGTATGTCGGAAATTCAATCGTAGTCGTGCAAGGCTTCTTGATAGAAGTCTTTTATTTCGTACGCTGTCTGTCGCACCGTCGCGCACGTGGAAGGAGGAGCTGTGGCGAATCGTTCGAGCAAGCGTTGGCCTTACGTGGCTCTTGTCGTTTTGCAGACCGTTATCTTCGGGTCGGGCAACGCCATCACGAAGATGGCGTACGACAGCATCACGCCGCTGTGGTGCCTGGCCATTCGCTTCGGCTTGGCGCTGCTCGTGTTCGCGCTGTTCTTCGGTCCGCGTATCGTGCGCCAGGTCAAGGGCGTGCGCTTGCGCGTTTGGGTGCCTTCGGCCGTATGCATGGCGCTTGCGTACCTCACCTGCAACGTGGCGCTCGATTTGACCACGGCCACCAACGTGGGCTTTCTGGTTGCTTTGCCCGTGGTGTTCGCGCCGCTGCTCTTTTCAGTGGTGAATCGGCGCCGGTACCCTCTGGCCTTCATCCCGTTTCAAGTTGCCGTCGTCGTGGGGCTGTATCTGCTGTGCAACAACGGCGGGGCTCTGACTTTCGGATGGGGCGAGGTCCTGGGGCTTCTGTCCTCCGTTGCGTTGGCGGGGGCACTCGTGTTCGGCGAGCGGGGGTTGGCCGAGCTTGACGCGGTTGCCGTGGCCGGCACGCAAATAGCCATGTCGTTCGTCGTGTCCCTGGTTTGCGCGCTTGCGTTCGAAGCGCCGGTCGATCTGGCTGCCGTGCAGCCGATCGCGTGGGGCACCATCGCGTTTTTGGCCCTGCTTTCTACGTGCCTGACGTTTTTGCTGCAGAACTTGGCGTTGACGGCGCTGCCGTCGTCGTCGGTGTCGCTGCTTTTGACGGGAGAGCCCGTGTTCACCGCCGTGTTCTCGTTCGTCCTGCTTGGCGAGGTGCTTTCCGCTGCCGGTTTTGCCGGGGCCGTCGTTATCGTGTGCGCCGTGATGGCCGCCACGTACGTAGAGGGCCGTCAAGCCTCCGGCGCGCGCGAGCATGCGCTGGCTGCGCGAGGCGCGCTCGAGGGCGTGGCTTCCGCACGCGTGGCGGCTCTTGGGGCGGAAGCCTCGCACGCGGCGCTGCCCGACCAACTGGCGCTCGCCCGCGAGAACGCTGCATAGCGGCGGTTCGCATTCAGTTCGGGGCTCCGCTTCTCTGCATTTGCATTCACATGACGGTTTCCTTGCGCGCATTGCCCTTTTCGCCGATTTAGTGCATCATGATTGCAAAGGCTGGGTTTTCGATTGCCCGGCGAATCGCAGGCGAAGGAGGCATCCATGGCTAACCTCAGCGACGGATTCAAAGACATTTTCTTGGCCGGTATCGGCGCTATGGCTATTACCGGGGAGAAGACCAAGGAGCTTGTCGATCAGTTGATCGCAAAGGGCGAACTCACGGTTGATCAAGGCAAAGAGATCAACACCGAGCTCAAGCACAAGGCCGAGGACGCCGTGTCCGCCATGCGCTACGACATGCTCGAGGCGCGCATGGCCGCTATGACGCCCGAAGAGCGAGCCGAGTTCGCCGCCAAAGCCGCGGAGTTCGCTGCGAAGGCGGATTCCAAGCCGGCCGACGTCGAAGTGGGCGATGCGTCTTGCGTCGAGGTGGACGATCCTGCCAAGAGCGAAGAGCGTGCCGACCAGCAGGTTCCCGGCGCATAGCGTGCGAATGAACGCATGATCGACAACACCGTACTCAAGCACTTCTTCAGCACCGGCGCGGACATCGATCCGGAAGGGCGCTTCAATCTCAACCGGAAGACGAGGGCGCGCCGGCTGAAGGAGATATATTCGATCCTTCAGAAGCATCGCGTGCTGCACGGCTTCACGCCCGAAGGCTTTCGAGCCATGCTGGAAGATCTGGGCCCGAGCTTCGTCAAAATCGGGCAGACCCTTTCCACGCGCTCGGAGATTCTTCCGAAGGCTTACTGCGACGAGCTTGCAAAGCTGCAGATGGAGTGCGACCCTCTGCCGTTCGACCAGATACTCGCTGCGCTCAATGACATGTACGGCGATGCGCAGGGGGATTTGTTCGACGCCATCGACCCCACGCCGCTTGGCAGCGCGTCGCTTGCGCAGGTGCACAAAGCTCGCCTTGCGACGGGGGACGTCGTGGCCATCAAGATACAGCGGCCGGGCGTGAAGGCCACGATGGCGCAGGATATCGATATCATGCGCACGATGGCGCGCCAGGCGTCGCGCTTCATGAAAGACGAGCAGATGCTCGATCTGCGCGACGTGGTCGAGGAGCTGTGGGCCACGTTTCTTGAGGAAACCGACTTCCAGCGCGAGGCGGCGAACCTTGAAGAGTTCGCGCGCTTGAACGCGAACGTGGCGTTCGTCGACAGCCCTCGGGTGTACCCGGAGCTTTGCAGCGAATACGTGCTGGTCATGGAATATATCGACGGCATTCCCATCTTGGCGGTCGATCGGTTGCACGCCGCTGGGTATCAGCTTGAAGAGATCGGCGAGAAGATCCTCGACAACTATGCCACCCAGATTCTCGATCACGGGTTTTTCCATGCCGACCCGCATCCGGGCAACCTGCTTATCCGCAACGGCAAGGTGGTGTATATCGACCTGGGCAACATGGGTCGCCTGTCGCCGCGCGACCGTGCGGGCTTCGGCAGCATCATAGAAGCGGTGGGCATGCAGGATTCCGCGGAGCTTAAAGATGCTCTCATGTCGTTCGCCTCTTCGAAGGACAACGGGGTGATCGACCATACGCGTTTCCTGGCCGACCTTGATTTGTTGCTGAGAGATTACGGGTCATGCGATGTGGCCGATATCGACATTGGCGAGTTTCTTGCCGATATCCTTATGCTCACGCGTTCTTGCAAGGTCACGCTGCCGTCCTCTATCACCAGCGTGTCGCGCGGCATCGTGACGTTGGAAGGAACCATTGCGCCGTTCATTCCCAATGAAAGCGTCGTCGGCATCATCAACGCGCATATTCAACGATCGAAGGATCCGCAAGACAAGCTGATCTCGGCCGTCGAGGATCTGGTGCTTGCGCTGCGCTCGTCCGCGAACGGCGCGCTCGGCGCGGCCCAGTACTCAGGTGAAGCGCTCAAGATGCTCACGCGCGGGCAGCTGAAGATGAACATGGAGGTGCTTGGATCCGAAGCGCCGCTGTCCAAGCTGGCCAAGATCATCAACCGCTTGACCATGGGAATCATCATCGCCGGGTTGTTCATCGGCTCGTCCATGCTGTCGCTGTCCACAATGGAGCCCCGGCTTCTGGGCGTGCCCGTCCTGGCGTTCTTCGGCTATCTGGGTGCTGCCATTTTGTCTATCTGGGTGATCGTCGACATTCGACGCCGTAGAGTTTGAGGCTTTTCGCCGAGGGATGCGCGACCGGATGGGCCGATGGGTCTCGCGGTGTGGGCGGGCGTTCGCGGGTTCAGCGGTCTCGCAGCGCGGCCGCGCGATGCGGGAGGGAGGCCCCTGGCTTCCGCTGCGAAGACGCTATCCAACGGAGGGGTCGGGCTTGCGCACGAAAAACCGCTCCCGCTGGCAGCTTTTGACGGTTTGAGGTCGTTTGGTCGCACGTAAAGAGTGCTCGTGAAAGTGCAGCGCGCCAAGTCGAAGCTGTGATCAGGCAAAACGAAAATCGGGTTGAGCGTCAACAAGAGCAGCACCCGATTCGACGACCTCAAACCGCAAGAACCTGCCATCGGGGGCGGTTTTTCGTGCGCAAGATCGCGTTTGGCGCGACCGTTTGCCCGAACGCTCGGTGGGTCCTGCGACCACGCGGCCGGGCGTTCGCTTCGCGGCGGGTTTCAGATGGATCGCTCGTGGTAAGGAGCCTTGTTCAACGCCCTGTGGAAACGCCTGTGTCGACGGTTTCCGCATGGTGTGCGTTTGCATTCGGTGCGAACGCGCGAATGGGCAGTGCGAGCGTGAAACCGCAGCTTGCGATTGTGCGACCTGCGTTGCTCCCGAGAGCGCAACCAAAAGTTGCGCAAGATTCCAACTGAAATTGGTCGCGCTCGAAGCGTTGCAACCGTACTCTTTTCAATACGCTATGATGAGCGAAACGAGAAAGGGAGCACGATGAACGTAGAGATCGCGCAGCGTCTGGCCGAGCGTCGCAAACAAGCCGGGTTGTCTCAGGAGGCTTTGGCCGAGAGGCTGGGCGTGTCGCGTCAGGCCGTGTCGAAATGGGAGCGGTCCGAGTCTTCCCCCGACACCGATAACCTGATCGCGCTCGCGCAGCTGTACGGGGTGTCGCTGGACGATTTGCTGTACGTGGACGAAGGCATGCAAGATGACGTGATATTCGAGGCGGCCGACCGGGCTTCCGAGCGCGAGGCGACGGCCTGCGAGAATCGCGATGAGTCCAGTGCGAAGGAAGCGCCTACGGACGACGAGGTCCCGAATACGGAGAACCCTTCCAAAGTGCGCATAGGCGTCGGGGGCATCCACGTGGAGGACGGCGCGGAGAAAGTTCATATTTCCTGGCGCGAAGGAATTCACGTAATCGATGGAGAGAAGGGCGAAGAGGTGCATGTCGGGTGGAATGGCGTGCATGTGAAAAGCCCCAAGAACGGCCCGGATGACGACGAGGTCTTCATCGACGGCGATAACGTGGTCATCAACGGCGAGCAGTTCGATAGCTGGCACGACGCTCACGCCAAGTACGGCCATCGGGGCAGTGGCCGGTGGGACGATCCGTGCGGCTACACCGTGCAGGGCGAGCGCTTCGAGACGCTTGACGATGCCCGCGCGAAGTACGGTGACGAGGTGGGGAAGAGCATCCCGGTTCGCAAGCATTATCTGCGCGAGTTCGAGCGGTCATGGCTGAAGTTTCCCTATCCGCTCGTGGTTATTCTGGCGTACCTGCTGATCGGCATCATGAACGGGCAATGGGGGATGGGCTTGTTCCTGTTCTTCACCGTGCCGCTGTACTATATGGTGGGCCATGCCGTGGGGCGTCGGCGCATCGCTCCGCTTATTGCCGGAGCGTATCCGCTGGGAGTGACGGCTTGGTTTTTCTACATGGCGTTCGTTCTGAGCCAGCCGCATCCGGCTTGGGTGGCGTTTCTGACCATTCCGTTGGTGGAGTGGCTTGTGTTCAGCCTTTCCCATTGGTGGCGCGATCGCAAGCGTCGCAAAGCCGCTGCTCAGAGCGCCCCTATCGACGTGTAGGGGGAAGGTGCGGGATGGATTTGCCTCTTTTTCAGCCGTTATTTCTTCCCTGTATGTAAAAGCGCCCCGGTCGTTAACAACCGGGGCGCTTTATCGTAGATTGTACGTTTCGGGCGGCTTAGACGAAGCGGCTGTAGTCGTACGTAGCGGGCTTGTTGTGCTTGCTACGCTGCTTCTTGGCCTTCTCGTTCGCCTGATGCTCGGCGTTGCTCTTCTTCGAGACGCGCTTGGCCGCGTTGGAGTAGTTCTTGGAAACGTTCTCGCGCTTTTGGCCCTCGAACTTGCGGTCGAAGCATCCCTCGCGCTTCGGTCCCTCGCTGCGCTTGCCTTCAGGGCGGTTGCTGCGTCCGGGACGGTTGTCCTGGTCGCGCTTGCCCGCAAAGCTCTTGCCTTCCGAACGCTTCCCATCGAAGCTCTTACCGGCGGGGCGCTTGTTGTCGCGATTGCCGTCACGTCCGCTTGCGGAGGAGCGGTTGCCGTTATAGGAGCGGCCGCTGCTCTTGCCGCCCTTGCCCTTGTAGCCGCCGCTGCGCTGACCTGCGCCCTTTTTCGGCTTCTCGAGCACGGAAAGGCTCAGCTCGTAGGTTTCCAGCTCCATAAGCGGGATATCCTTGCCGATCAGCTTCTCGATGTCGCGCATGGTGCGGCTGGACTCGCGGGTGACGAAAGAGATGGCGTAGCCCTGCTCGCCCGCGCGGCCCGTGCGGCCGATGCGGTGCACGTAGTCCTCGGGCATGTCGGGCAGGTCGAAGTTGATGACGTGGTCCACGTCGGGCACGTCGATGCCGCGCGCCAAAACGTCGGTAGCCACCAGGATGGACGTCTTGCCGCGACGGAAGTTCTCGAGCGCGCGACGACGCTGGCCCTGGCTTTTGTCGGAGTGGATGGACTCGGCGCGGAAGCCGGCGTCGCACAGCGCCTCGGCGCAATCCTCGGTGCGGTTCTTGGTGCGGGCGAACACGATGACGCGCTCGGAGCCCTTTTCGTTCAGCACGGCCTGCAGCAGTTCGGGCTTCTCGTGGTTCTTGATGGGCATCATGAACTGCTCGACCGTTTTGGCGGTCTCGCCGTTGCGGGCGATCTCGACAATCGCGGGGTCGTTCAAAAGCGAGCCCAGGTTCTTCTGGATCGACTGATCGATGGTGGCCGAGAACAGAAGCGTCTGGCGGCATTCCGGCGTAGCGTCCACAATGGTGGTGACGTCGGGCAAAAAGCCCATGTCAAGCATGCGGTCGGCTTCGTCAAGCACCAGCGTTTCGACGCTCTTCAGGTCCACTACGCCACGCGACATGAGGTCCTTCAAGCGGCCCGGGGTGGCGATGAGCACGTCGGTGCCGCCGCGCAGCTCCTTGATCTGCGGGCCGTAGGGCGTGCCGCCGAAGACCGTGGTCACGAAGTGGCCGGTCTTGCGCGAGATCTGCATGCAGGTGCGAGCGATCTGCTGCGCAAGCTCGCGGGTGGGGCTGACTACCAGCACGCGAGGCGCGCGGTTGCGGCCCTTGAGGCGGGGCAGGGTGGACAGCGTGGGCAGCAGGAACGCGGCGGTCTTGCCGGTGCCGGTGCTGGCGGCGGCAATCAGGTCGCGGCCTTCCATGATCAGCGGAATGGACTGCTCTTGTACGGGGGTGGGGTTCTCGTAGCCCAGACGCTCAACTGCGGCAAGCGCAGCTTCGGAAAGGCCGAGGTCGGCAAATTTGGACATATTCTGTTCCGTTCTCTTCATGCGCGCCTTCATGCGCGCTGGTTGTTCGCATGCGCCCTCAGCTCCCCCTGCAAGAAGGGGACGGCTCTAAGCGCTGCCCTGTTCGCACCCGCTCCTGCGGCGTGCATTGCGCTTGACCCGAGCCGCTTATCTCAATCTGTTTGGCGAAACTATGCGAACGCGCGAAAAGAAACGAGAAAGAATTTCGTGTGAAGCGACCATCTAGTATGGCCCTTGCGGCTTCATATAGGAAGAGAGAACGCCCAGAAACACGTTGAATGTGTGCGAATCTCCACGGAAGCCGGGTCTGGCGACTGCACGTTTGGCCTTGCCCGTTTAGTAGCGGCGAGCGTGTGGAAGACGTTCGCGGTTGTTTGCCTGCCGTCTGCGGTACAGGGACGAAGCGGCACGAAAAAAAGAAAAATCTCCTGCCGAAACGATAGGTTTTTCGATGGATGTAGGCGCTGTGTTGATCTCGAAAAAAATTTATGCGAAACGATAAATGATAATTTTACAAATATGCAGTTGATCTGCGAAAACAAAAAATCGGGGGGGGGGGTGCTTTTTGCCATATGCCAAATTCTTGTTGCTAAAGCGATATCTTGCCAGTATGATTGGGAGAAAAGTTGAGATGATTAATACATATCAAACCGATTCATGCTATAAACCTATCGAACATAGCGTGCATCGGGGAGGCAAGAGCGCGAAAGCGCTCTTTTAACGACAAGCGAGAACGGAACAGCTGAACCTTTTATGGAACCGCGTGATAACTACAATCGCATGACGCCCGGCAGACACGGCACCCCCGAGCAGCCTGGCCGCCCTTACGACCAAGCTCGTAGGGCGAACGGTGCTGCGCCTGTTCCTGAAGTGGCCCACAGCATGCCTCAAGGAGGTCAGCGCCCTTACGGGGCCCCGGCCCGGCCCGTGCAGGGCGGCTATCAGCCAGCGGGCGTTCATGCCGGCCAGCCTTCCGGATACCCTTCCTCGAACGATGACATCATTCGCGTCCGCAAAAAGCGCCGCAAGCATAAGAAGCTCAAGCGCGCACTTCTCATCATCGCCGTTGTGCTGGTGGTTCTCGTTGGAGGTACCGCTGCGTACGCAGGCTGGTACACCAGTACGCTCGCCGGCAACATGGCCATGGATGCTCAAGAGAAATCCCAGCTCGATACCGTTTTGACCCCTGCCGACAACCAGCAGAAGCCCTTCTATGTGCTGCTGGTGGGTTCGGATAACTGGGAAACGTACGGCGAGCGCTCCGACGCGCTCGTGTTGACGCGCGTCGACCCCGTCAACCACGCCATTACCATGGTGTCCGTGCCGCGCGACACGCCCTACATGCTCAATGGCGGTAAAACCAAGATCAACCAGGCGTTCGCCGAAGGCGGTGCCGTGGGCGCGGTTACGGCTGTGCAGCAGTTGACCGGCGTTCCCATCACCTACTATGCCGAGATCGAGTTCGCTGGTCTGGCCGAGTTCGTCGACTCCATGGGCGGCATCTACGTGGATGTTCCGTACACCATTGATTACGAGGTGTACACCAAGGACCAGCCCGCTGTTCATATCGAGGCCGGCAACCAGCTGCTCGACGGCAGCGAATGCGTCGCCCTCGCGCGCATGCGCACCGCGTACGGCGACGATCAGGACGCCATACGCCAGTCCAACGTGCGCGCTATGGTTATGGCTTTGCTGAAGAGCGTGCTCCAGGCGCCGCCGGCAGAGATCCCCGGCCTGGTGCAGCGCCTTTCCGCGTGCGTGACCACCAACATGGAGCTGCAGACCATGATCTCTCTGGCTATGGATTTCGCTCAGTCGGGAAGCCCTTCCATCTATACCTGCACCGGCCCTTACAAGGGCGATATCGATCCGGATACGGGACTTTGGCTGTGCTATGAGAATCCCGAAGGCTGGAAGGCGTTGATGGAGGCCGTCGATGCGGGCAAGAATCCGGAGTCCGTGGGACTGAAGGTTGAAGGTAAGTAGCGGGACGCCGCTGATAATAGAAAGATGATCGCATGACACTGCTCGAACTGTTCAAACTGCTTCGCAAGCACTTGGCCTTGGTCATTGTGCTCCCGATCGTCCTTGCCGTAGCAACGGCGGGCGTGAGCTGGGGCCTTCTTGACAACCAGTACACGGCCAAGGTGTCCGTGTACGTCCTGAACTCCAAGGAAAAAGAAGGTACGGCTAATACCACTGCCTACAACGACCTGACTGCTAGCCAGCTCATGGCCAACGACATTGCCACCCTGGCGAAGTCGGACACTGTGCAGGAGAAGACGGCTCAGTCGTTGGGCATGGAGTCGTTGAAGGGTTACAAGATCTCGGTCGAGTCGAGCACGACCACGCGCGTCATCGACATATCCGTTACGGCGGAGAAGGCCGAGGCGGCGTCCATCGTGGCGAACGAGATCGCCAAGGTGCTGTCTACGGTTGCCCAGCAGGTCATGGGCGTGGAGAGCGTGAACGTGGTTGACCAGGCCAAGGTTCCCGTAGAGCCGTCGGGCCCGTCGCGCGCTATGTACACGGCAGTCGCGTTTTTGGCCGGCATCTTTTTGGCTGTTGCCATCGTAGTAGTGCTGGACATGGTGAACACGCGCGTCCGCAATCCTGAAGAAGCCGAAGAGTTGCTGGGCTTGCCGGTTATCGGCCGCATACCCACCATCAAGAACTAGGGAGGAGAGAGTCGTGGCCAAGAAAAAGAAGTCTGCATCCAACGCGCTCGAAGTGCAGAACGCGGCGAAGACCCTCTTCGCGAACATTCGCTTCATGTCGCCCGACAATCCTATTCGCACCATCGTGATTACCAGTTCGGTGCCGAACGAGGGCAAGTCGACCTGCTCGGTGGAGCTTGCGCGCGCCATCGCTACGTCGGGCAAGACCGTGCTGCTGGTGGAGGCCGACATGCGTCGCCGTACGTTGGCCGATGCCTTGAACGTGCGCCCTCCCGCAGGCGTGTATTCGGTGCTGACCGACGCCGCTCCGCTTTCCCAGGCGGTTGTCGCCACGTCTACGCCCAACATGTACTTCCTGGACGTCGAGCCGAACATCCCGAACCCGGCCGACATCATCTCGTCGAAGCGCTATGCCAAGCTGGTGACGCTTTTGGAAGAGAATTACGATTACGTGGTGTTCGACACTCCGCCGGTTGGAACGTTCATCGACGCGGCTATTCTGTCCACGCTGGTGGACGGCACCGTGATGGTGGTGAAGCCGAACTCAACCAAGCGCACCGAGCTTTTGGATGCGTGCGAGCAGTTGAAGAAGGCCGACGCCAATATCCTGGGCATCTGCGCCACATTCTGCGAGGGAACCGGCTCCGAATACTACTACGCGTACTACACTCAAGACGGCAGTCGATTGAAGGACGGCGCGGATAAGGTTATCCCGCAGGCGCAAGCTGTGCCCGGTCGTTCTTCTCGTGTTCAAAATGCTCCTCAAGTGAACCGCGGGGTCTCTCGTCATGGCGTAGAGGCAAGCCAAGCAGCCAATCGTGCCACATACGTATCGTCCAACCCGGCAGGGAAGGGGCGTAACGGTCGATGAGGGACATGCACTGCCATATCCTTCCCGGCGTTGACGACGGCGCGCGCGACCTGAACGAGTCGCTTGCCATGTTGGACGCCGCTCAAGCTGCGGGCGTTACGTCTATCGTATGCACGCCTCATTGCCGCGATCCGTATTTCGACTACGACGCCATGTGGGATGCTTACGAGCTGCTGGTGGCGCACGCGGGCGGCTTTCCGCTGACCATGGGCTTCGAAGTGAACCATGCCAAGCTCATGGATTTGGGCATGGAGTGGGCCGACCGTCTGTGCTTCGATGGGACCAACGAGTTTCTGCTGGAGCTTTCCACGCGGGCTCGCAAGCCCGACTTCGAGGTGTACGAGCGAACCATCTACGAGCTGCAGGGCAAGGGCTTTCAGGTGATCATCGCGCATCCCGAGCGCTACAAGGCCATTCAGGAGGATGTCGAGGTGGCGCGAAGGCTGGTGAAGAAGGGCTGTAAGCTGCAAGCTTCTGCGGACTTCGTTGCTGGCGGCAGGATGGGCGCCGAACGAAAGCCCGCGAAGCGGCTGTTCGACGAGAACCTGTACTCGTACATTGCCAGTGACGCTCACCGCGTTGAGCATTACGGGTATTTGGCGGAGGCCAGGAAGAACTACCGGACGCGTGGAGCTCACGCCCGTATTTAGAAGCAGCTTCCTTCTGCTAGCTCTCCTGAAAAGGGAGGTCTAGCAGCAGGAAACTGCAACCGCCGCGAAAGCGGCAACCGGCTGCGAAGCGCTTGGGCGCTGATGCGGCTGCCATATCTTGAGGAAAGCGGGATCGTCGCTGGGAGCGCGTTCCGGATCAATCAGGAAAACATATCGTTGTTGTAGCCTTCGGTCGAAAGGTCGGGGCGAAGCTATGTCTTTACCGTTTTGACCGGGGAGGTGGTGGCATGTGGTACGTTGTGCAAACCATCGGCGGCCAGGAAAAGCACGTGCTTGACTTGATGCAAAAGCTAGTCGAGCCGGGCCTTATCGAAGAATCGTTCATACCTCGATACGAGGTGAAGAAACGCATCAAAGGGGAGTGGCGCACATCGCAAGAGGTGCTGCTCCCTGGGTATATATTTGTAGTAAGCGATAAACCTAACAAGTTGAAAGTCGCTTTACGGGATATCCCCAAGTTCACGCGACTTCTTTCCAACAACGATGTGTTCGTTCCCCTGAATGATCAGGAAGTTGCCTTCATCAACGCATTCACGAAACCCGACCAGCGCGTGATCGAGTTTTCGAGCGGCGTGATAGAAGGCGACCAGATCGTGATCCTCAACGGCCCGCTTATGCATCAGACGGGTTTGATCAAGAAGATAGACCGCCACAAGCGGCTGGCCTACTTGGACATCGAGATTATGGGCAGAACGAAAACCGTCAAAGTTGGATTGGAAATTGTTCAAAAACGATTCTGACAAATCAATAGATATGCTGGCTAGCGGGGGAGCGGCTGTGCTTGCGAACGATGGGGCGGCTACCGGGTGCGTCGAGGTGACGGAAGCGGGGGCTTCCGACGCGAATACGAGCAAACCGCTCGACGAAAAGTCTGATAACGGCGGTTATGTAAGGACGAGCGCGGGGGTTGGGGATGAAGACGGCGCAGGGGTGGATGCGGCGCAGAGCACCCTCTCGAACGAGGAGGCCGCCGAAGCCGAGAATCTTGAGCCTGTTGTCGCGAATACCGATCGACGCTTAGTCTATCGCGTCGTCAAAAGAACTTTTGACGTAGTGTTTTTAATAGGGGTTACGGTAGTGCTCGCTATTCCGGTCGCAATTGCCTGCGTGGCGATTCTCATGGAAAGTCCCGGCGCTCCCATGTACTCGCAGGAGCGCATTGGGAAGGGCGGCAAGGTGATTCGCGTGCTCAAGCTGTGCAGCATGGTCGCCGATACCGACGACGTGGAGAAGCACTTGGATCCCGATCAACTTAAGCAGTGGGAGATGGAACGCAAGGTGGACGACGATCCGCGTGTGACTCTCGTAGGTGAGTTCATTCGCAAAACCTCGCTTGACGAATTGCCGCAGTTTCTGAACGTCCTCAAAGGCGGCATCCCTTTGCACATGTTAAAAACGCGCCCGGAGTTCTCTATGAAGTATAAGGGTGCGTTCGCGCTTCCCGCCAGATTAGCACGAACTCGAATTGCGGCATCCCTGCAGTTCAGGTCTGCTATTTGCGCCATTGTAGGGGTGCCGCAAGATCTTTTCGAATATTCTATCGCCGGGTACGGCGAGATGCGAGGGGTTTTTGCAAAACGCGACTTTCGCATCGATTCTCCCCTTCTTGGCCGCTTTTTGTCCGTTTCGCGCAACGGGCTTTCGATCTAGGCAGGACGAGACGATGGGAACTCTGAGTTCGCACCGATCCGGTGCAAAGCAAATTTATTTGTCGGTAGGGCAGCTCTCTGAAGATGAGGCGGAATCGTGATGTTTGAGAAAGCGAAAGAAAACATTCTCGGGGGGGGGGGGGTGCTATGTCCCCTGCGGTAACTTCTAATGAAAACATTGAATATAGCAATGATGGGATGCAAACGTTTGAGTTCCAAACGCTGCATAGTGATATCGTAAAGGGTGTCGCTTTTCCTGAAGCGAACGTTCTTGAATCTCAGGAGTGCTTCAAACCCGGCGCTCCTAAGTTTGCTGCGAAATGTAAGGAGCTCGACAGCCGGTCTTTTGGATATCGATTCGTTAAACGTCTACTCGATGTCGCGTTTAGTCTATGCGTGGTTGTTGTGGGGTTCGTTCCGTGCTTGGTGCTCTGTGGGGCGATAGCGCTGGATACGAAGGGGTCGCCAATTTATACGCAGGAGCGTATTGGAAGATGCGGAAAACCATTCCGTATATTTAAATTTCGGACGATGGTTGCCGACTCGGAAAATGTCGAGAAATATCTCTCTCCGGAACAGCTGGAAATGTGGAATAGGGAACGAAAGGTCGACAACGATCCGCGCATTACTCCGCTGGGAAGAGTTCTTCGTGGCACATCGGTAGACGAGCTTCCCCAGTTTATTAACGTGATACGTAACGATTTCCCTTTGCGCATATTAAAAACGCGCCCGGAGTTCTCTGAGAAATCCATGGGTGCGTTCGCGCTTCCCGCCAAATCTAGCACGAACAAAGGAAAGGCGTTTTCGCAGGTCGTGAGCTGTTTTGCGAACGGCCTGCGGATGCGTCGCATCTCTAAATTCAATTGTAACCGCATCCGTGGCATGGAAGCCCAATTTCTTGCAAAACCCGTTTTCGGGGCGGTGTGCGCATAGTGGCCAGGAAGGTTTTGGCCCTAGCTTTCAGGAACGCTATCGCCTCTCCCGGGGCTAATCCGGGTCGTGCTGTAGCGTGTGCTTCTGGACTAGATGAGGATAGGCTTATCGATATCAGAAATGATGAGGGCGCAGGGAGCTCATGCGAATGCAACTCCGCAATTGGATGTTACATGTCTACCAAGAACTCGAATTGCGTGGAGTGTTGCACACCAAATGGGGCGTATAAGGCTCCTGCGCCTGATTCAAGCGTGGCTGCTCCCAAAAAAGGTGGCGTTGGCTATCTCGTAGCAAAGAGAGTTTTTGACATTGCGTTTAGCGCGGGGGTGTGTTTGGTGCTAGCTGTTCCCGTAGCTGTTGCATGTGCTGCGATCTGTGTCGATACGCCGGGTAAGCCATTTTTTAGGCAGGAGCGTATTGGGCAGGGAGGTAAGAAGATTTACATCTTCAAGCTGCGGACGATGGTCTCTGACGCCCATGAGCATCCTGAGAGGTATATGTCTTCAGCTCAGCTTGAGACTTGGAGGCGCGAGCAGAAGCTTGACGATGATCCGCGTATCACCCGTGTGGGGCGAATCCTACGACGCACGTCGCTCGATGAGCTGCCTCAGTTCCTGAACGTACTATCTGGGGATTTGTCAGTGATAGGGCCCCGTCCCGTGACGTTGCAAGAAACATACGAATACGGTGACGCTCGCGAAGAAGTCTTGTCCTGTAAGCCGGGCATCACGGGTTGGTGGGCAGTGACTGATCGAAATAACTCGACTTGGCAGAGCGGTCAGAGGCAAGCCCGCGAGTTGTTTTATGTGCGTCATCAGTCGCTTGGGTTGGACGCCCGTGTGTTCGTGAAGACCTTCAAGGCGATGAGGAGGGGCAAGTAATGCAACCTTCCGCTTGCGTTCGTTTAATCGAAAGGAGCTCTTTGAAGCTGCGGCGTAATCACTCCCAATGGGTGTGTGGGCTCGATTTGTTCGGCATAAGAAGCATTTTGTCGTGAGCGATTTCAGATGAAGCGCACAAACCGTAGGCGTCGTGTTGTCGGCGCAAAGAAACTAACCATGTTAGCATCGAATTAGATGAGACTGAAATGCGTATCCTGTATTTTTCGCAGTTTTATAAACCTGAGAATATCGCTGCATCATTCAGGGCGACCGAGCATTCGCGTATCTGGGTGCGTGAGAGCCATGATGTAACTGTGTTCACCGGATGGCCGAATTATCCCGTTGGTCGCTTGTTCGACGGCTATGAGATGAAACCTCTAGTTGAAGAATTGATTGATGGTGTTAGAGTCTTTCGTTCCGCGTCAAAGATTCAGCCAAACACAAGCTTTGCGAAGCGAATAGAGAGCGGTGTCAGTTTCATCGCTAATGGCCTGAAAAACCTGGGTAAGAAATCGCCTGTTGGTAGTAATTATGATGTAGTGCTCGTCACATGCGGGACCGTCTTCGCTGCGTGGCTCGGCGTTCACTATGCAAAGAAGTGCCGCCTGCCCCTTGTGGTTGAGTTTCGCGATCTTACTTACAAGCAGATGCTGGCGACAGGCAGCAGGGGCGCAAAGGTAGCTGCGATGAAATCACTGGAGTTATCTTTCTGCAAAGCTGCAGATTGCGTCGTTGCGCTTACCGATGGGTTTAAGAAGGACCTTGAGGCGGCTGGTGTTCCGGGCGACAGTATCGTTATTGTTCCCAATGGAGCCGATGTTGTTGCATGTAAACACATGTGGGATGGCCCTTTGCGTTTCGGTTACTTTGGGACTATGGGATTATCTCAGGACGTGCCTGCGACGGTGGAGTACGTGAAGCGAATCGTTAACCTTGGGCTTGCATCAAGCTATGAGCTTATAGGCGAGGGTGCTGCTCGCGACGAGCTAGAGCAGTTGGTTGCTACTGGAGACTACGGTTTTCTCAAACTTGAGCATGGTGTTCCAATGGCTGAGCTTGAACCGCGCTACGCAGGGGTTCACATGACCGTTGTCTCGCTCCAAAAGAGCGCTGAATTCTCGGGAACCATTCCATCGAAGATATTCCAGTCGTTTGCCCGAGGTGTGCCTGTTCTGTTCGTAGGCCCGGAAGGTGATGCATCTGAGCTCGTTCGTAGGAGCGGTGCTGGTATTGCTTTGTGTGGAAGCGAGGAGGAAGACATCAGCGAACTCGAGGCTTTTGCCTCGAGGGCTGATCGTGCGCGCAATCTCGCCAGAATGAGCGAAGCGGCGGTTGATTTCATGAATCGGGAGTACTCAAGAAAGCTTATGGCGGATAAGATGATCGCTGTTTTGTCCGATGCCGTATATAAGACCAAACAAACAAATGAAAGGATTAAAATCAATGGTTAACGTTATCGGTCTCGGTTATATCGGACTGCCCACCGCGCTCATGATGGCCACGCACGGCGTGGAGGTCGTGGGAACCGACTACAACGAAGAACTCGTGGCAACCCTGAACGCCGGCCACACTACCTTCAAGGAGGAGGGGCTTGACGAGCTGTTCGTCGACGCGTTGAAATCTGGCATCAAATTCACGACCGAGTATCAGGTGTGCGATACCTACATCGTGAGCGTACCGACGCCCTACGATAAGCTGGACAAGAAGATTGACCCCTGCTATGTGATTGCCGCCTGCAAGACGGTGCTCGAGGTCGCCCCGAAGGGCGCCGTGCTCGTAATCGAGTCGACTATTTCGCCCAACACGGTGGATCGCTTTGTGCGCCCGCTGCTCATCGAGGCCGAGCGTGAGGATGTTAAGCTCGTGCACGCCCCGGAGCGCATCATCCCAGGAAACATGGTTTACGAGCTGCTGCACAACAACCGTACGATTGGTGCGGACGACCCCGAGGTGGGCGAGGAGGTTGCTAAGATTTACGCAACCTTCTGTCAGGGCGAAATCAGTGTGACCGACATCCGTACCGCCGAGATGACCAAAGTCGTCGAGAACACCTTCCGCGCAATTAACATCGCATTCTCCAACGAGCTCGCTAAGATCTGCCGTATCGGCGGCATGGACGTGGCGGAGGTCATCCGCATCTCCAACAAGCACCCGCGCGTGAACATCCTGCAGCCCGGCCCCGGCGTTGGCGGCCACTGCATTCCCGTCGACCCGTGGTTCCTGGTGGGCGACTACCCCGAAACGGCAAACTTCATCCGCCTTGCGCTTCAGACCAACGCGGGCATGCCTGAGTATGTGCTGCATCGTGCCCACGAGGTTATGGCCGAGCGTGGGATCAAGGATGCCTCCAAGGTGGGCATCTACGGTCTGACCTACAAGGAGGACGTTGACGACGTGCGCGAGAGCCCCACGCTGCAGATGCTCGAGTCCATGGAAGAGCACCTGTGCGGCGGTGGCGTGAAGGTGTACGACCCGTGGGTCGAGCGCGACGAGGTTCCGGGCCAGGTGCACTCCATGGAGGAGTTCCTGGATGGCCTGGAGATGGTTATCGTAATGGTGGGTCATTCCCAGATCAAGGGCAAGCCCGAGGCCTTCGGCGGTCGTATCTTGATCGATCCGCGCAACGTGTGCGGTGACGGCGAGAACGTCTATAAGCTGTAAGTCATTAAAGAGATGCAGGGAGAAGCAGGTTTGAAGAAAGTGATGCTTGTCTTCGGGACGCGCCCGGAGGCCATCAAGATGTGTCCGCTCGTGAACGAGCTCAAGAGCCGCCCCGACGAGTTTCAGACGGTTGTGACCGTGACAGGTCAGCACCGCGAGATGCTCGATCAAGTTCTGCGCGTCTTCGGCGTAACGCCCGACCATGACTTGGCAATCATGAAGCCGGGCCAGACGCTATTCGACGTCACGTGCGACGTACTGCTGAAGCTGAAGGCCGTTCTCGAGGAGGAAGGGCCTGACGTGGTGCTCGTGCACGGCGACACGACCACAAGCTTTGCTGCAGCGCTCGCCTGCTTCTATCTGCAGATTCCCGTGGGGCATGTGGAGGCGGGGCTTCGCACCCACGACATATACAGTCCCTGGCCCGAGGAGTTCAATCGTCAGGCCGTGGATATTGTCAGTGAGTATTACTTCGCACCTACGGAGGCGAGTAGGCAGAATCTGCTCGACGAGGGCAAGCGTGCCGAGAAGATATGGGTGACCGGCAACACCGGCATCGACGCCCTGCGCACCACGGTGCGCGAGGATTATACCCACCCAGAGTTGGAGTGGGCCAGCGACAGTCGCCTGATTTTGATCACGGCACACCGCCGCGAGAACCTTGGCGAGCCCATGCACTGCATGTTCCGCGCGATCAGGCGCGTGATGGAGGAGCACCCCGACACCAAGGCGATCTATCCTATTCACATGAACCCACTCGTACGCAAGGCGGCTCACGAGGAGCTGGACGGCTTCGATCGTCTCCATATCATCAATCCTCTGGAGGTACTTGACTTCCATAACTTCCTGGCTGCGAGTCATCTCATTCTTACCGATTCGGGCGGCATACAGGAGGAAGCTCCTAGCTTGGGCAAGCCGGTGTTGGTGATGCGCGACACCACCGAGCGACCTGAGGGGGTTGCCGCGGGCACGTTGAAGCTTGTGGGCACTGAGGAGGACGTTATCTATCTTGAGTTTTCCCGTCTGCTGTCCGACGAAGAGGAGTATGCGGCAATGAGCCGGGCTTCGAACCCGTATGGGGATGGGCATGCGAGCGAGCGAATTGCGAGCGTGCTCGGTAAATAGGGGAGATTAAAGAATTGTCAAAGCTGCGGCTTTATATAGACACCGCGCTGCACCTCAAGCCTAGTCAGATTGCCTATAGAATCTGGCGAAAGCTTGGGGGCAGCACGCGTTTGCATGTTGGTTACAGGCCTTGCCCCGATGCGGACAAGGCGGATATTCGCCGCGTTCCCGCATTATCGGAGATTGACTTCGATCCAGTTTTTCTAGCGCGTTTTGATGTGGATGCTCTTCTTGATGACAGGGTGGAACTCCTAAATCATGAGGAGCGCATGGATTGGCGCGAATCGTGGCACGCAGAGCTCTCGACCCCGCTCTGGCGTTTTAACCTGCATTACCACGAATACTTGCTTCCTCTTGCGAAGGCTTTCCTTGATGAGGGTGATAAGCGATACCTTGATAAAGCCAAAGCTATCGTGGACAGCTGGATAGATGCCTGCCCGCGGGAGCGCGGAGGCGTCGCCTGGGATCCATACGTCATATCGATGCGCATCGTTAGCTGGCTTGCTTTTAGAGCTGAGCTTGATGACGCATTGAGGACGGATGATGCCTTTTGCGAGCGAATTAACGCATCGCTGGCCGAGCAGTACGTACATCTTTCTCAGCACCTGGAGAAGGACCTCCTGGCCAATCACTATCTAGAGAACTTGAAGGCCCTTGCTATCCTTGCGTGTTATTTTGGCGACCGCAAGACGCTCGAGCTTGCTTTGCCTATGCTAAAGGCGCAGGTAAACGAGCAGGTGCTCGATGACGGAATGCACTTCGAGCTGAGCCCGATGTATCAGAAGATTGTGCTTGAGGATCTGATGCGCGCTGCAATTGTCTTGCGCGACTCGGGCTTTGGTGAGCATGCTGAAGCTTTTAAACTTCAGCAGATGTGCGACTGCCTTTACTCCATGGAGCGCGGGATTGATAGGACTCCACTGTTCAACGATTGCGGCGACAACGTGGCAAAGAGTCGCGACGCGCTGTTGCTTTGCGCTCGCGAGCGTTTCGGCGTTGTACCGGAATTTCATGGTGTGCTAAAGAATTCAGGCTACTGCATTCTCGAACGGCAGACCAAGGCGGGCTTCGTCAAGGTGATTTTCGATGCCGGCAAGCCGGGCCCGGCCTATGCCATGGGGCACGTTCATTGCGACGCATTGAGTTTCGAGTGCTTTGTGGATGGAGGGCCGTGGATTGTGAACTGCGGCACCTTTGCCTATCAGGATGCGAAAAGGCTTGAGTTCAAGAAGACGCATTCGCACAGTACCGTGATGGTGAATGGTGAGGAACAGCACGAGTGCTGGGCGCCATTCCGGGTTGCCAGGTACAGTACGGGCGCTGTTGAGGATTCGGCGGCAACGATAGTACGCGGTGCTCTTCTTCAATGTGGCGGGAAGTGCAAAGTGGTTCGAGAGATTGTGCTTGAGGCGGATGGGCTACGTGTTGTCGACCACCTTGTAGGCGACGGGTGCATTGAGAGTGCCTTTGTCTTTGCTCGTGACGTTCCCGAAGCCGATGGGCAAATAGACGAGGTCGCATATGCGCCAGAATTTGGCGTGTACCGCGACTCCTGTCGGATCATTAGCCAACCCGCCAATTCCCACGAGGTTTATTTTACGTATCCCCGCTACAAAAAGGCAGTTGTATAATATGGATAAGATGAAGCTCTATAATGCCATGCCGATTTTCGTGCAAAACATCGGTTGTCGCCGTGAAGGTGGGCGACTTGCCGAGCTAAGATTCGGCGGGGACTTTAAGTCGCGTCTAGCCGATTACAACTCGCGCATCGCTTGCTCGCGTGACGAGCTACTTGATATTAGGGACCGTAAGCTTCGGAAGATGGTGCAGTTCTGCTATGACGAGGTTCCTTTCTATACGAATATGTTTGATGAGGGCGGAGTCAACCCTGCGTCTATCAAGACCGCTGACGATCTCGCCGCTCTTCCAATTCTTGACAAGCAGACCGTTCGGGACAATGTTGAGCTGTTGAAACCTAAGAGTCTCGAGCAGATTCCTCATATCACTGAACACACGAGCGGATCGACGGGGTCGAGTCTCATCTTTCCGCAATCGGTCGACAATGTTCGCGATCTTTGGGCGGCTTTTTGGCGCTTCTGGAACCGTATTGGCATTGAATACGGCACGAGGTATGCCGACTTCGGCAGCAGGACCATTGTGCCGCCGAACCAGAGAAAGCCGCCTTTTTGGCGGGAGTGTCAGCCGCTTTTCCAGATTAAGTTCTCGGCTTTCCACGGCAACGATGAAAACTACATGGCTTACTTCAAAGCAATTAATGATTACGGACTAACCTGGATCCACGGGTATCCTTCGTGCATCATGCCGTTTGCGTCATTCGTTGCGCAAAACGGTCTGACTTTCGATAAGCCTATCAAGGCCGTGACGGCGAGTGCCGAGAACTTATATGGTTATCAGCGGTCCATCATAGAGAAGGCGTTCGGGGTACAGCCCCATGCTCTGTACGGCCTCACTGAGGCGGTAGCGTGCATTGGAGAGGACGCCGACCATGATTACATTGTTGACGAGGATTACTCCGCCGTTGAGTTCATTGAATGCGGCGATTATTCGCGAATCGTTGGTAGTAGCCTTACCAATTTCGCCTTCCCACTCTTGCGTTATGACACCGGCGACCTTGCCATTACCACCGATAGGCTAAAGAACGGCCGAAGGGTAATCGAGCGGATCGATGGGCGGACTGGCGAACTTTTGTCGCTTCCCGACGGAGGCAAGGTCGGCGCGCTCTCTGCTTTGTTTACTGAGTCGGCGACGATCAAGGAAGCTCAGATTCATCAGCTAGAGGACTACTCGGTCGAAATTAGCTTTGTTCCTCTTTCGGATAACTACACTGAGGACATCGCCGAGGCGGAGAAACGCTTCCGCGACAGGACCAAGGGAATGCTCCCCGTATCCTTCAAGCGCGTCGACGGAATCGAACGCACGAAGCGCGGAAAGCTTCGCTACGTTGTGTCGGACATCAAATAACTGGACGGTTGGAGGATGATGAAAATGGCTAGACGAATCGCATTGCTTTGCGGTGGCGCCAGCGGGGAGCGCGAGGTCTCGCTCTTATCGGCCGCAGCCGTGGAAGAGGCTCTGGAAAAGCGTTACGAGGTCATAAAGATAGACACAGGCGTTGAGGGCTGGGCTCATACGCTCCTCGACTCTTCTGTCGAAGGCGTCTTCATTTGCCTTCACGGAGGGGCTGGGGAGAACGGGTCGATCCAGGGGTTCTGTGAAAGCGTTGGCTTGCCCTATACGGGGCCGGGCGTTCTCTCCAGCGCGATTGCAATGGACAAATTTGTGGCAAAACTGTTGGTCGAATCTTTCCGCATCCCAACACCTGGATACATCAGGGTGCTTCGTGGTGAGGAATGCAATATAGAAGACATTAGGACCAAACTGGGAGGCAAGCTTGTCGTAAAGCCTTCAACCGAAGGGTCCGCCCTCGGCGTCTCCATCGTCGACAATGGAGACGATCTCGCTTGTGCGATTGACACTGCGCTGGAGCTTGCTCCCTCGGTTCTGGTTGAGCAGTTTATTTCAGGCAGGGAGCTGACGGTCGCGGTGCTGGGCGGGGAGAAGCCTCGCGTTCTTCCTCCCATTGAAATAATCCCGGCTAATGAATTCTATGATTACGAGGCAAAATACGAGCAGGACATGGCGCAGCACATTTGTCCGGCAAATCTCACTGAAGAAGAACTTAGGCAGTGCGAGGAGATGGCGTTGGGAGCCCATGACGCCCTCGGCTGCTATGGTGTGTCCAGAACCGATTGTATTCTGGACGAGCGCAACCGCCTCTGGTATCTGGAAACGAACACCATTCCCGGCATGACCGGGACCTCGTTGCTTCCTGATGCAGCAAAGGCTGTTGGCATCACTTTTGATGAGCTCTGTTGGAATATCATGGAAGATGCCTGGAGTAGGTGCTAGCAGTTGAAGGTCTACTATCTGGGACAATTCCCTCCTCCGTACGGCGGAGTGACGGTTAAGAACGCCTTGCTCGCTGAGGCGCTTGCTGATCGCGTCCCCGTCGAGAAGGTCGGCTTCAGGGATGTGGGAACCGTCAAGATCGTTCGGCTTCTGATGACGTCGAAGGACGGCCTTTTCATGCTCGGGTTCGGTAACGCGAGGATACAAAGGGCTCTACTTTGTTTGCTCTCAATCGTTAGACCGAGCGTTCTCTCTCGGTGCTATCTAATGGCAATGGGGGGCCTTCTTCCGAGCCATTTGTCGAGCGATTTAGCATATAGGAAAGCCTGTGCGAAGCTGGGTCGTATTTACGTTGAAACCAAGACCATGTGTAATGCAACAAGGAATCTTGGCTTGGATAATGTGTCGATTTACCCTAACTGCCGTAACAGGCCGACTGCTACGGTCTTGCCGCATAAAACGGGCGGCGTCCTTAAATGTGTCAGCTTCTCGCTAATTGGACCAGCGAAGGGGGCTGACGTCATTCTGGACTGCGCCGAGCGCCTTGCGGGCGTTGAATTCTACTTCTATGGGCGTGTTGAGGAGACATTCAAGGATGCTTTCGAAGCGCGGGTTTCGGCGCTTCCGAACGTTTTCTATCATGGTGTCTTCGACTCAGTGACAAATGATGCGGTTTCCGAGCTCTCTAGGTATGACTTGCATCTTTTTCCCAGTAAATGGGCAGCAGAAGGCGTTCCGGGCGTTTTGGTTGAGACAAAGATGGCAGCGGTGCCGACCGTTGCGAGCAATATTGGTTACAATGCCGAGCTTGTCGCGTCTGGTAAGGACGGCATCGTTCTTGATGAGTGTACGGCTGAAGCGATGTGCGACGCAATAAAAGCTTTGGACAGGGATCGCGAGCGTCTTGTTTCGATGAAGGAGGCGGCGCTCGCGTCGGCGGAGTATTTTTGTGTAGACCACTACCTCGAGGAGCTGGTCGCGGATTTGGACAATGGGCGGAAGGGGGCCCTTAGATGAGCTCTTTTATGAATGCGGCGAACAAGCAGAGAAGAGCGCATTAGCGGTATTGGCATAAACTCAAGCCTTTCGAGGCTATATGAGACGTAGATTTATCTTTTCGCAATTTGTTAACCTCGCTCAGTGTGAAATTGGCTAGGGTGCAACCTGCGGCTGCAAGGGCGTAGGCGTAGTGGCGCATAAGCGTGCGAAGATTGGCAAGAGTTGCGTGATTGCGCGACGGCGGGCGTAGAGGGCGTTGCGAGGCGTCTGCTGTCGGCGATAATTAGCACATCGGCGCGGGTGTGAAGGTGCTCGGTCCGATTGTGAATGGTGACAATATGATGATTGGGGCGAATGCTGTGATGATCAAGGATGCTCCCTTTGGGTCTGTTCAGGGGGGTGCCTACGAAATGTCTAGATCGGGCACCGAAGGAGGACGTCGACTGAGCGTTCTGTTCACTTCCGCAATTGACTTTAACTCAAACTCATCTCTCGGCATCTCTGCTAAGGTGATGTCTCAGGCGAAGGCTTCCGAGGAGGCTGGACACGACGTCTATATAAGTAAGGACTACGGCTTAGAAACGAGGATAGAGCGACCTAGTAGCGGGGAAGTCGTTGCCAGCCATGTTCGGAAGACCGCGGGAGATCGCAGAAGCAAATATGCTTTTCTGAGCAATTGGTCTCTTGCGAACGGTGTTGAGGCAGTGGTTATTCGTTTTGACCACCTTGATAACGTTTTCTGCTCGTTCTCGAAACAGCTTCGAAGCAATGGGGTTGTCCTTGCGGTGGAGTTTCCCACCTTCCCCTTTGAGATGGAAAGGGATGCGCGCCATAAAAGGCTTCTCGAATCGCGCAAGTATTTGAGCTATGTCGTACATAGGGCATATGCGTGGCTGGAATCCCTTAGGGCGAAACATGCCCCGCGCTACTTCGACTACGCCATCACTTACCTTGATGACGACACTATCTGGGGAGTGCCGAACATCACCTACGACAATGGAATTGACCTTGGAGCTATTCCATTGAGGAAGGCTGGCGCGCCTTGCGAAGCCGTGAGGCTTCTTGCTGTCGCCAAGTTCTCCCCTCATCATGGTGTTGACAGGCTCATTCGCGGGCTTGCTGAGTATAAGGGCGCCCGACCCGTGCTGCTTACGCTCGTTGGTGTGGGTGCAGAGAATCCTTCCTTGGAGAAGCTTGTTTCCGAGCTGAAGCTAGAAGATTTTATTGTATTTGCGGGTGCTGCGACCGGAAGCAAGCTTGACGCTTTCTTTGATGACGCGGATGTTGCTGTCGGTTCTCTTGGATTGCATAGAATCGGGATTTCCCTCGGTTCAACGATGAAATCCAGGGAGTATTGTGCCAGAGGCATACCGTTTATCTATTCGTTCCCCGAGAAAGGTTTTAACGGGGACGAGGAGTTCACTCTCCTGCTTCCCAGCAATGACGACCCGATACCCATTGACAAGGTTGTCGCTTTTGCAAATAGGACGGCTACAGACCCGGAGACTGGCAGCAAGATGCGTGCCTTCGCCGAGAAGCAGTTCGACTGGAAAGTGCAGATGGATAAGGTGCTGAAGGTTCTAGAAGCGGAAGTTACGGATAAGAGAGGCAAGAAAGGCTAACATGGTTCAGCGTATATGCCGGCGTCTTGCCGTTGCGGTCGCTAACAGGACCACGCGTAAGGTTAAGAGGCAGATATATAAGAGTAGTAGCAGCGCCATCCGCCAGAAGGCATCTTGTTTAGGTAACGAGCTTGCCGAGGGTTTTAACGGGCACATTTTTGTCGATAGTGGCTCTGCTGGATTCAAGTCCTTCGATATCGAGATCCGGAGAGCTGCCGAGAGGATAATCGGTGGCTCCTTCGTGCTTTTCGGGGAATGGTTCGATCTGCCAAGAGATATTACCGTGGAAGACGAATGGCGTACTGATTTCGTTGCTGGATATCGTTTTCCAGATGGGCCTTACGATGCCATTAAACCGGAATCTGGAGTTGCCGACATAAAGGTGCCATGGGAATACGGAAGGATGCAGTACCTTCTCCCCCTTGCGGCGGCATTTCGCCAAACAGGCGATGCAAGGTTCCTTGATTGTTATCGTGCCAAAGTGGGCTCTTTTGCCTCTGTGAACCCTATGGGGAGGGGTGTCCAGTGGACGTGCACTATGGAAGTCGGCATTCGCGTGTTCAACCTACTTTCCTCATACGAGCTGTTGCGGTGCGGGCTTTGCGAGGACGACCCAATGCATACGGTGATTGCGGAGCTTGCTTTCTGCCATGGTGAGCATATTTGGGCAAACCTCGAGACATCAGCTAGATTGCAAGAGAACAACCACTACATCGCCGACCTGCTTGGACTTGCTGCTGTCGTTGCGGCCTACCCCAACCTGCCCAAAGCACGGAAGTGGGGGGAATACACCCACAACGAGCTGATGAGATGCGTGCGGAAACAGGTTCTCGACGACGGTTGTTGCTTCGAGCGCAGCACCCGCTATACACGGCTGATGGGAGAGATGCTCTTCTTCGCGGGCAAGTGCTTTGCTGAAACGCCCTATAAGCTGCCAGCGGAGTATTTTGAGCGTCTTTCGATTCTCGGTCGTTTTCTTGATGCCGTAACAAACAAAGATGGGCGTTCCCTGCAGGTAGGAGATAACGATTCAGGACGCGTAGTGTGTATTTCACCCGAGCGCTATGATGACTTACGCCTCGTGAGTAGGCTGGTTGACAGGGAAATCGGTCCGGATGCTCCTGATGAAGCGTTCTTCGCCGAAGAAGAGCTGTTTTACGGTGCTTCCGGCCGTGTTGCATGTTTTCCCTCATGGCGCGGAGGGGCGAGAACGTTTTATGATGCGGGTATGGCTCTTGCTAGGTATGGAGACTGGTCGTTGGGATTCTTCGCTTCTGATGGCTTTGTCGATGAGTCCGAGCCTGGACATACGCATAACGATAAGCTTTCCTTCACGCTTGGCTTCAAGGGCGTGCCGTTTTTTGTGGACCCCGGTTCTGGTGTTTATACGCGCGATCCCAAGGTGCGCAATATCCTTCGCGGTACCGCACAACACTCGACGTTGCGGTTTGGGAATCTTGAGCAAAATGAATTCCGAGGGTTGTTTGGGTATACGAGGTGCGGCGGCGCGAGCCTTGATGTTGCGGAGGCTGATGGGACGGTTGTTTTCAGGGGCGCGACGGATTGCTGGGCCACGCGTCTTGGCGTGACTCACAAGAGGGTTGTGGAGGTTGGATCGGAGGGGGTTGCGGTCAAGGATGACGTTGAGGGCGCTGCGCCCGCCGTTGCTGCGACGAGATCATTCGTTCTTGCTCCGGAGGTCGATGTTTCCGTTGTGGGACGCAAAGAGGCGGTCCTAACGTGTCGGGGTGTTTCGGTGGTCTTTTGCGCCGAAAGCGATATTAGCGTTCGGGAGGGGCTTTATTCCCCACATTATGGCGCCGTCATAAAGAGCTCGATTCTTGATGTTCCTTTTGAATATGGCAGGACTAATGTGATTACTGTTAGGGAGATCCTTAATGAAGACTAGAACCTCTAGTGTTTCTTACGTGCCGAATGCGGATCTAACGGGGCTTGTCTTCTGCTTCTCTCTGATAATACTTCTCTTCTCTAGTATTTCGCTGCCGGCAGGTTCTCCTATTGGCTCTGTGGTTGGAGAGGTTCTAGGGTCGCTTCCTGGCGTTGCTGTGGTGGCGAATGTCGACTCGTTTTCCCTTACGCAGGTTCGTTATTCTGACCTGAACGTTGCGATACCGGTGGCTTTTCTTCTCATGGTGGTTGTTCTCGTTCGTAATGGCAAACGAACTCTGAGTCTGAGGATGAATATTGCCTACGCTTTCCTCCTAGTTTTCGCGTTGATTGCTGGGACTTCCGCGCTTTTCTATAAGGAGTACGTGGAAGCCCTGAAGCTTGCGGTTTATGTGGTAGGCATCGCTTGCTTCTTCTCGTTCGAAGACGAAGAGAGGAAGGGCATCGCTAGAAAACTGCTCTCCATATGTCTAGTAGCTGGTATCGTGAACGCCGGCATAACAATTTGGCAGTATGGTTCTATGGCCAGTTGGGAGTTCTCTCCATCGACGATTCGCCTTTATAGACCGGATGGGATTTTTGGCGACTCGATCATTTCTGCTCTGTTTAGCAATGTGACTATTGCGGTTTTGGCTTTGGGTGCCACGCGGCTTAAAGCGCCTGTGCGCATCATTGTAATTTTGCTGTGCATGGTTGCTGGCGTTGTCACCGGTGCGAGAACTTTCTATTATCTGCTGGTAATCGTTGGCGCTTACCTGATGCTGGCCAAGACTCGTGATGTCTCGCTTGAGAAAAAGGCACTCCTGCTCTGTTTGATGATTGCCGTCGTTGCCGTCGTTGCTAGTCCGCTCGGACAGTCGATGATCGATTCCCTGACGTTTCAAGATACCGTTTCAAGTCGAGATATCAAGAGGCAACTGGCGATAGAGCAGTTTGGCAACTCTCCCGTTTTTGGCATCGGCACCGGGCAGTACGCTATTTACGAGGCTTCGCTTGGCATGCCGGCCAACTCCGGTCTTCACGGAACGAACCCACATAATGTCTATGTGCAGGTTCTTTGCGAGAATGGACTGGTTGGATTTATCCCCTTTGTTCTAGGTCTAATTTGTTCCCTTTGGCTGGCGTTCAAAAGAAAGAACGCTTTGGCCGTTGTGTTGCTGGTCATTTACACGGCGATTGGCTGGTCATTGGGCATTCTGTATTCAATTGCGTTCACCTCGTTCTTTGTTGTTTTCGTCTGCTCCCTTCTAGGGACTTCGGAGGATTAATCTTGAAGATTAAGCAGGTTATACCGCGGGACTTTTCGGTTGTGACTATGTTTAACATGGCCGCAAGGGCGCTACAGCTGGTTGTGACCGTCGCATTGGTACGGATACTTTCAGTTGAGGATTACGCAAGCTACACTGTGTTCTTCACAACTTCGTCGACTATTTTAGGGATTGCCGGGCAAAGTATCGCGCTTGCCTATGTTCGCTACAATACCGAGAGGATGACCAAGGATCGTGCATACCGCGATTCACTTATTTTTATTTCGCATGCGATTAACGTAGCTTGCCTTGTCCTTCTTCTTATCGGGTCTTACCCTATGGCTGAAGCTATGGGAGTCGCCCATCCAGTCATGCTGGCCGCTATCGTTTACGGCTTTTTGCTGGGTACTGTGCAGCTGAATATCGCCTTCTTCCAATCCCGTGAACTCTATGCTAAGTCCGGTGTTGTCGAGAATGCGAAGCAGTTGACCCTGCTCGCCTGCATTGCGCTTGCGGTTGTATTGGCGGCGGGTTCGTTGGAGAGCATTCTTGCATCGTACTGCTTTTCGGGATTAGCCTGTTTTGTGATTTCGCTTACTATGATAGGGAAGCTTGTTAGGCACGGCGATGCGGCTATCGCGGTCGACTTCAAGGCTGGTAGGGAGTTCCTGGCTGTTTCTGCTTGGTTGATTCTCTATAGCGTTGCCACGCAATTGTACAACCAGGCGAATATCACTATGCTGGCGTCCTTTGGGTCTACCCAGGCGGTCGCCGAGTTCGGCGTTGCATCGAAGTACTTTAACATGGTGCTGCTCTTCCTGCCTTCCATTAAGACCGTCCTTCGCGTTAGGATGTCCAAGGCGGAGATGACCGAGAGTACCGAGAAACAGCGCGAGTTTGCCATCAAGTGGTTCAAGAAGACTACCGTGCCATTCGTGGCTTTGGTTGCAATTTGCTGTGTCGGGGCTCAGCTTGTTTTCCCTGTTTTGAACGGTGATGGATACGATGCCTCTATACCAATGTTTCAAATACTGTGCATCAACGCATTTTCGGCCTATGTCTTTGCGCCGGCGTCCGCGCTCATCATGTCGCTGAATCGCTATGGTCTTCAGTTTGCCATAGCGCTTATCTCCCTTGCCATCAACCTTGTGGGCAACTATCTTCTGATACCTCTGTACGGCGGCATCGGTACTTCAATTGCCACAACAATATCGCAGATAGCGCTCAATGTGATGATGACGGTTGTCGTATTCAGGGTTGGTGCCAAGAGTATTAAGTTGGGGTAGGCGCCTAAAAGCCATCTGGGCAATAGTTGCTGTTTGGAATTCGTTTTAGAGGGGTTGGGCGAACTAAGTTCAATGTTGAAGGTGTTGTCCAGGAGATCGCCAGGATGGCCGACGGCCCGGCCGTCGACATAGATCCCTTGACCTATCGCAACGTTGAACTGTGGTGAGGTGCGAGCGGCAACGTAAGCATGGGGAAGAGGTGACAAGGTGCCGCACCGAGCTCGAGCACGCTGAGAAAGACGCCGAGTTCGGAAGTGCCATCAATGATATGCTTGCGAATATGTAGGCTCTTGAAGAAAGGACTCTGCGTTGGATTCTTGCAGCCTAAGCGCCGTTCTGGACACCTTGACCCCAGCGCTCCCGTCGCTTGTTGGCACGCTTATCGGCGGGGCCGTGACGCTACTTGCGGCTTGCATGACGGCAAGGCCCCAGAACAAGCTCGAGGACAAGAGGCTCGACGCCTCTCGCGAGGATGAGTGGAGGCGCTTCGAGCGCGACAATCTGATGGGACTGCAAGAAGCTGTCCAGCGCGGTATGAGGGCCACGGGGAAATGCTGCCTCCAGATGGATAAGCTTGCTACCGAGGGGAAGGAATGGGCGGATTGGATTGTTGATCCTGCGGACTCGGAAATGCAGCGCCAGTCGCTGGAGGATATCCTGTTGCTTTCGTGTAGGATCGACGACGTCGAGCTGGTAAAAGCCCTCTCGCTATTTCGCCAGAAGGCTCATAACGTCACTTCTGACTCAAGGACCCGTACTCAGCTGTTCGATTCGATGAGGGAGCTATCCGATGCCTACGATGCCGCTATGGAGGTCATCAGCGAGAAGCTGAAAGACTGCGTTAGGGGTCGCTGAGCCGGATGAATGGGGACGGAGGCGCGTTCGCTCTTGATGAGTTTTGGAGCGTGAGGCCGTGTGGTTCATGCTATATCGGGTTCCGCAATGTCGAGAAGGCCTCATTTCATCCGATATTATGTGACCGATTGCGAAGATTGGGCTGATACTTAAGGCAGCTGCTTTAAGTATCAGCCCCTATTGATCGACTTCGACCTCTAGTGTTTACTTGCCCCGCAACTCAAGCCGAGTTGCGGGGTTTCTTGGTCTTTGGGCGGATTATTCGCTGCTGGTTAACGGTCGTTAACTACTGGGGGTGACAATCGTCAAAAGGCCCTCTTTCGTCGTGGCCGCCGCTCGCCCTTAGGGCACGTCCAAAATACTTCGTTCTCCGCCTCTGGGCAGGAGCGCAATCCCGCGCTCCCTGACCCAGGGGAGGAAACATGCCCTCATCGCGAAGCTGCCGCAGCAGCTATGACTGCATCGTCAAGATCAAGGGCGTCACCATGCGCCCGATACTGTTTAGCCAGCTCATGCGGAGCGACGGGGAGGGGGCGATGAACCCCGAGGAACTGTTCGCAGACGACCGCAGCCCCGCCTCCGAGCAGGAGCGCGTCCACGAGGACGAATTGCACTCGCTCATGCGCAGCATACTGGACTGGGCGATATCCTTTCTGAGCGAGTCCAGCCAGGGTACCATCCGCGCCATCTACTTCGAAGGCAAGACCGTCAAGCAGCACAGCGAGGAGGAGTACGTCACCGTCTACGCGATTTACAAGCGCCTGGCGCGCTCGTACCCCGTCATCAAGGAGATCGTCCTCGAGGAATTGGAGGGGCTCGACGACGAGACGCGCGCCGAGCTCGAGGCCATGTTCGGGATTGGCGGTCGCGATGAGAAATGAACAGGTGGAAGCCGTGCAGGGCGAGATGCTCCATCGCGATGGCGACGAGCCGCTTGTTGCCAGCGAGCTGAACGAAGCGGCGACTACTGCCGCGCTGCCGCGCGAGCTTCGGCAGGATGCTTCTGCAGCGGCTTGCGATGAGCCTTGCGCACGATGCGGATCAATCGGCGTGCGCGTGTCCTACGCCGGGGAGTGCAGCATCGAGGAAGCTGTGTCGCGCTACCTGGCCGCGCGCGAGAACGTGCGCGACGTCATAGGCGACGGGCCTGCGTGACGCGATTCGGCCGGCATCGGCCAACGCTCCATCAACCCTGAGATTTCCGCCTTCGCCGGCGCCGAGTCGCCGAAGGCGTGGTACGATTGCGCCAGACGCATACAAGGGCCCTCGGCGTCGGTTGTTTTTTCTTGGCGGGAAGCGCAGCGCATCCCGAGGGCATCCTCAGAGCCTCCTTTTGCACGTACAAGCACGTGCAAAAGGAGGCCTTTTCATGCCCAAAACCAAAACGCCAAAAACAGCGGCCAGGGTCTATCGCGCCGCCAGCTACGCCAGGCTCTCCGTCGACGACGAGAGCTACGGCACCAGCGGCTCGGTGCTCAACCAGCACGCCATGATCCGCGACTTCGCCGACGCGAACGGAGGCCTGAGCATCGTCGCCGAGTACTCCGACGACGGCTTCTCGGGCTCCACCTTCGAGAACCGCCCCGGATGGGGCAGCCTGCTCGCCGACGTGGAGACCGGCAAGGTCGACTGCATCGTGGTCAAGGACCTGAGCCGCCTCGGCCGCAACTACCTGGACGTGTCGCGCTACCTGGACCAGGTGTTCCCGGCGCTCGGCGTGCGCGTGGTGGCCATCACCGACGGCTACGACTCCGCAGCCGAGAAGACGCCGGCCGACGCGCTGATGCTGCCGGTGAAGAACCTCTTCAACGACATGTATCGTCGCGACGCCTCCGCCAAGACCAAGGCGTCGCTTTCCGCCAAGCGCCGCCGCGGCGAGTTCGTTGGCGCCTTCGCCCCCTACGGCTACGTCAAGGGGTCGGGTCCCGACCGCGGCAGGCTCGTGATCGACCCGGAACCCGCTGGCGTGGTGCGCGGCATCTTCGACGCGCGCATCGGCGGCATGAGCGCCGCCGGCATAGCCGCCATGCTCAACGAGGATCTCGTGCCGAGCCCCTATGAGTATTTCGCGGCGAAGGGCGCGGCGCGCAGCGCGAACTTCTGCAAGGGAGAGAGGGCCGCCTGGGATGCGCGCACGGTGCTGCGCATCTTGTCGAACGAGGCCTACACGGGCACGCTCGTGCAGGGCAAGACCTGCAAGCCAGATTTTCGGCGCAAGGCGGTGCTCCCCGTCGACGAGTCCCGGTGGGACCGCTCGCCCGGCGCGCACGAGGCGATAGTGGACCCGGCCACCTTCGGCCTGGTGCGCAAGCTGGCGCGGCGCGATATGCGCCTGTCTCCCGGCGCCAAGCGGTCGCTGCCGCTGTCGGGGTTCCTCTTCTGCGCGGATTGCGGCGCGACGATGGCGCGGCATGCGAGCCGCTGCTCCGGCGGCAAGAGCTTCTATTATTCCTGCGAGACCCATAGGAAGAACCGCGCCGAGTGCGGCATGCACAAGGTGTGGGAGGACGAGCTCTCGGCGGCGGTGATGCGGGCAGTGCACGGGCACGCCCTCGCGGCGGTCGACGGCGATGGCGCCGTGAGGGGCGCCGAGGCGTACCGCCACGACAGGCGCGCCGAGCTCGCCTGCCGCCTGGAGTCGGTGAAGGGGCGCATCGAGCACAACGGCGACCTGCGGCTGCGCATGTACTCCGATTACGCCGCGGGCGTCATCGACAAGGCCCAGTACGCCGAGCTCGCGCGGGCCGTCGACGCCAGGCTGCAGGAGCTGAAGGGCGAGAAGGCCGGCATCGAGCGGGAATCGGCCCAGCTGGACGACGTGCGCGCGGAGACCTGGGAGCAAACGCTGGCGCGCTACTGCAAAGATCAGATGCAAGCCGCCTCATTTTTCGCAAACTATCCCAGGGTCCCCGGGAAATGCGTCGACACGAATGTGGCTAGGGCTGCGACATGCGTCGCGAAGGATGAGCAGTCGTTGAAGCCCTTGAGGCTGTTCATGATCGTTTTGATGATTGAGGGTTTTGGCTGCGCATCGGACAAGGCTTCCTTCATAGCCTCGATGGTTTCCAGGGCGGCTTGCTGCCTATCGGCATGGAGCTCGCTTGTCGACTTTTTCAGGTCTTCGAGGATTGTCTTGAGCTCTTCGGCCGCCGCGCCGTTCGTCTGGTTTGCCGTGACCGATGCGTTGTCCGTTGCCATGGCGGCCACGGCACCTCCATGGTTCCCGAAATAATTGAACTGCGAGACGTTGCTGTCGAGGCCCATTTCTATTCCCTCCAATGTGAGCGTGCGGTTAACGCCCGCCACCAAGCGCCGGGCGACTTCTTCGAGGAAGTTTTTCGCCATATCATCGAACTTCTTCGAGCCGTGCGCATAGCCATAGACCAGTAAGCTGCCGTTGTACGCATGCTCATCTACCATTGCCTTTAGCAGAAGATAGACGACGGCTGATTCGCTTTTGTATTCTGGCGGGAATGGGCCGAGCGCCGAATGCACGTTTCTTGAGGCGCTTCCAAGCATTTCGACTGCGTCGAACCCATCTGGCGTATGGTTTGCCACAATATCGTCGATGAATGCCTTGATGATGGGCTCGCCTTCGATGAAACGGAGGTATCGCGTGATTGCCGTTTCCAGCTCGTTGTAGTTTGCGTGTAAAAGGGCGTTTGCTTCCGAGTTGTGCTCGAAGAGGAGTTTCTTCAGCGTTGTCTTGCTATCGTTCATTAAATTGTCCTATTCCGCAGAGCGGGCACGTGTAAGCCGACATGGCGAGGGCCGGTGAGACCTTGGCTTCCCGCCCGCAATCATGGCAGGTTGCAATCTGCAGGGCCTCAATCGCCGCCCTGATTGGCGGCTCCGGCTCCCTTTCGCGATTGGCTTTGACCTTGAATCGAATGAGGCTGCTGCTGTTCTTCTTTGCAAAGGCTTGGAGCTGTTGGGTAATCGCGTTCATCGCGTAGTTGCTTGTTTTCGCGAGAGCAAGGTCGATGACGTCTTGCGTGAGGAAGTTGCTGTCGCTCAGGCCGCAGGAAGGGCAATAGATATCCAGGGTTTCGTCGGACTCGATATCCTCGGCGATGAGCTTGAACAGCTCGCCGCAGTGCGGGCATCGCAGTAGGATGAAGCCATCGTCGTCGCACGGTATCCTGATTTCGAAGCTCGTCTCTTCCAAGCGGCCTCCTTTGGTTCGTTACATACGTTTCGCATTTTACTTCGCAAATTGGAAGAATATACAGCTTAGGGGCGCGTTTTAACGTTCAGCACCGATGCGCATGCGCGGCGTAAACCGTGGTGCCGCTGCCGCGCAAGCGATATGCCCGCCTAGCAAACAGTTCCGGCGTTTGTGCCTGCGGCTGCTTCTTCTTTGCCATATGTCTCCAATGCGCTGTGCCATTCCATTATCCATTTGAATTATAGCGGCGGTCGAGGCATGCGTCCTTAGCTGCGAGCTAAGCCGGTGTTGCTCGTCGATGCTTTAAAGCCTCGCGATTTGTTCAGATTTGCCGTTTCGCTACATCGCTGGGTTTGTGTATGCGTCGACGTTGGTGCGAAGAATCGTCCCATTGGGAATCTGTCCCAATGGGACGATTTGCTATCCGATTTAGAGGCAGCTTTTCGAAGCTGGCTCATCGCCAATGATGGTCGGAATAAGTTGCAAAAGTCTGGAGGTTCAAACTCCAGGAAACAGGTAGTTCAGCTATCTAATCGGATCATTTCTGCAGGTAATCTTGTTTTTTCGTCTTGACAAAAGGGATGTCTGCTGTAGGCCCACGGCCTACAGCAGACATCCACCTACCTATGCTCGCACGACATCCGTATCGGTGTTCCAGCCGCCTCGGCGTGTCGGAGCGGGCAAGGCTGCATTCAGCTTCGATTCAGCCCTCCGGTTTGTCGTCGAGCGTTTCGGCAAGCTGGGAGACCGGTTGTGGAGGAGACGGCAGTGTCTCTGGGCGTTGCGCCCCTCTGCCTATAGGCGCGATTAGGCATCTGTTGGATTAAATGCCCAGTGGCTGGCTTTGCAGCCCGTTCTTTGTTATCAGACATCGGCGGCAATCGTGGCAGGCCTGACAAATAGTACTTGCCAGTCAGCTGCGGCACTTGCCTTCACCTCGCCCACATCGAGAAGTAGGGCTGACATGATAGCCAGAGAGAGTGATCTGACTATGCTCGCTGCGTGCTGCTTGTCAGATAGATGCGTCATCAAACTTACATGCGGACGAGAAAAGCCCCGATTTCGCCATAAAATCGGGGCTCGATGTAAGTTCTAGGGTGCCAAAAGTTACATCAGCCGCTTACGACCGCTCTGTCTATCTCTCCGAGCGGGACGGGCGCCGATGCCCTGATCTCTGCCATGTCGAGGTGCGAGATCAAGTCCTTGGCGCGCTCGCCGGAGTGGTACGCCTTGTTCGGCGCCACCTTCCTGTAGAGCTTCTTGAGTTTCGTCTTCCCCTTGTTGCCCGGCGGCATCTCCGTCTCAGGTGGCAACCCTAGGAAGGACAGGACGCCGGGCAGGTCGCACAGCATCACGTCCTCGATGTCGGCCTTAGCCGCCAGGTCGACGACCTTCTGCGCTGCGGGAGAGATGCTCTCGCGCAGCATCACCCAGTCGTCCTCGTGGAACTTCGTGATGTCGCTGTTGTACTCATCGGTGTCGTAGCAGAGGAAGACCGTCCAAGCGATTTCCGGGTTTTCGCCTACGCAAGCCCTGTCGAACCACGTGGCCGAGTTGGTCATCTGGGAGACGGAGTTCACGCTGGCCATCATGACGACCTTCTCGCCGTTTGCCGATGTTATGGCGTAGCGGTCCTCTTGCGTGTCGAGGTCCTTCCTGAGGGCGAGGCCCTTGGCCGCGCACAGCTGCGAGAGGTACTCGAGGTAGAAGACCTTCTCCGTCGCACCCTCGACGATGAACGCCAGGCCGTGGCATGCTTCGCTTCCGCCCATGTCAGTCCTCCAGGAGGTCGCAGAGCACCCGGGCGCCGTCTCCGTCGTCCGACATCAGGGAGAAGAGGTACTCCCCGAGGCCGAACCCATGGTTGTACGCTGCGGCGACAGCACCCTTCACCTTCGACGGGCGCATTTTCCTGAAGTACGCAACACCGTCCTCGTTCGGCACTCCGACGTAGACCTTTTCCGGCTTTAGGTACTGGATGAGGTAGGGCGAGTGGCTCGTGAGCAGCAGCGAGGTGTCCGCAACGTTCTCGTTGAGGATCTCGAGGAGCTCCTGCGTCATGCGCGGATGGATGCTCGTCTCGACTTCCTCGATGCCGATGCCGCCCGCGCCCTTGGCCCCGGCGATCATCACGTTGGCGATAAGCCAGATGATGCGCTTCGTGCCGGTGGACATATAGGAGACGTCGACTGGCTGGTTGACGTGCGAGCTCTTTATCATCAGGCGGTAGAGCTCGTCCTTGATCCTGAAGGGGATGTCCGTGTCGGCGTCGGCCGCGCCGAGCATCTCGACGAGCCTGCTGTGCTCTTCGGGGTTGATGGCGTAGGAGACGGCCGAGATTTCCTCGAACTCGGGGAACAGCGTATACACGGCCGCCTGGAAATCCTCGTACCTTTCCGGGCTGGCCTTGCTCAGGTGGAACAGCGAGCGGGACAGGTCCTCGTCGTCGAACATGACGAAGGAGTCGTCAGGGTGCTGCACCTTGAGCTCCAAGGGCGTCGAGCGGAAGCGGTTGTCGGTGTCCAGCGAGTCGCATATGTCGAACGACGCCGACAGGACGGACTTGATGGCCCCGTTGATGTCGATGTCCTCGATCGCGGTGAGCACGTCGATGGCGAGTTTCGTGCCGTCGAGGCTTATCGAGCGGAACGACCTCGTGTCGTGGCTCTTCTTGTACTTCCCCTCGTTGCGCTTGAGGTAGTTGGTCCAGGGGCCGCGCTCCCTCGAGCTGATCTCTATGGTCTCGTCGGTTATCCTGCAGCCCTCGCCGTCGTCGCGCAGCCAGGCGAACGAGAAGCCGTAGCGCACGAAACGGTATTCCCCGAGGGCCGGGTCGTCGAGCGTGATGGAGAAGCGGAAGTCGTCGTTGGCGAGCTTGGGGTTCAGCGGCATGCAATTCAACGAGCGCATCATCGACTCGCGCTGGCGGCTGCTCGACTTCATGAACTCGAAGCCGAAGTCGATGGCCTGCAGCAGGTTCGACTTGCCGTAGTTGTTCGGAGAGACGATGGCGCTTATCCCGCCGAGCTCGATGGCGGTCTGCGCGACGTTGCGGAAGCCCGATACCGCTACGCTCAGCAATTTCATAGTTGTGCTCCTTTCCGATGTAAGAAATTATTACATATGATAGACTTGACAGCAAGAACTACCTTTATGATGCTTATAGTAAGCAACATAATACTCGCTCTATTATAAAGAAAGGTTGGCAGTTGGATATAGGGTCTTTCATTTATGGCGTTGTCGCCTCTCTTGTAGCGACGTTCATAGTGTTTCTAGCAAAGAAAACTATTGAGAATCGAAGGCGACTTGCGTTGCTCTGCAGTGCAGGCGTTCATCGGAACGAGGAGGTGCGCGTTAGTGCAGCGTACTTATTCAGAATCGTTGTCGATGGTAAATACCTTCTGATACGCGGCGGCCGAATTAGGTCCCAATATCAGCCAGTGGGTGGCGTGTACAAGTGTTTCCCTAGCAGCAAGGCGAAACTTGACAGCTTGGGCGCACGAGCTGATTGTGCCCTTAATACCCATCTAACAGATTCCGATGATTTGCGCTTGCGCCTTCCGGGAAAGAACCTCCTGGAGTTTCTCGATTGGTTTGACGGGAGAACCGGGCGCGAGGTTGGGACCATGAGGGAGTTCAGGGAAGAGCTTGTCGAGCCTGGCTATCTTACTGACAAGGCCGTTAAGTGCTTCAACCCAGAATTTATACGCATGTGCGACCGCAAGATGTCGTACTCGAAGGAGCTGGAGATTTACGAGCTTCTTATCCACGACGTTTACGAAGTTACTCTATCGATGGACGAGGCGGCCCTCATTCGGGAGGCAATAGGGTCGGGCCCCGATTGCGAACTCGTCTTGGTTGATGCGCGTGATATCGAAAAGGGCACCGTCGAAATCAGCGGTGTATTTTATGGTATCGCCCCAACTGCGAGAAAGGTTCTCTAGTTGATAGACGCACAGTTTTCCAAATACATGGAAGGTCAGCTTGCCAGCGCATTGAGCGAGATCGAGATGCCTGACAGCTATTACGATAAGGCGATTTCTGCTTACGGGTCGGTGTCTCGTGAACTGACAGCAGAGTCTTCCGGTCTGTTTGAGTATGACCCTGAAATCATCTTGCAGGGATCCATTAAGATTGGCACCGCCATTAAGCCCACCACCGATGACGGGTCATATGATGTCGATATGGTTTGTAACCTTCGGTCTTTGAGCAAGGGAGACATATCGCAAAAAGCGCTCAAAGAGGTGGTTGGCAAGGATGTTAAAGATTATGCCCGCAGGCACGGAATGTCAAACGAGCCGCACGATGGAAAACGTTGCTGGACGTTGGAGTATGTCGACGATGCAAACTTTCACCTTGATATATTACCAACGTTGGACGACACGCATTCGCATCGCCGAGCTATGGTCGCGAAATCATATAAAATCCCAGACGGCGCTTCCTATCTCGCCCACACAGATAAAAGGCACCCTTTGTTTGGAGGCATTTGCGACAGCTGGCCCACTACGAATCCAAGAGGGTTTGCGCAATGGTTTTTAGGTGTGGCTCGAGTCGATGAAGAAAGGAAAAGGCTCGCGCTTGCGAAGTCCGTTTCAATTGAGAAGATAGAAGTGTACAAGGTGAAGCTTCCCCTTCAAAGGTACATCCAGCTTCTGAAAAGACATAGGGACATCTACTTTGCTCGGTCCTCGGATAAAAAGCCGCGCTCTATAGTTATAACGACGCTTGCGGCCAAGGCCTATGAATCGGTCGCTCGAACGGGAAACTGGTATGACGACTTTGTGCTGACGGTCGAATCTATGCCAAGGTTCATCCAGAAAACCGGCGACGGATACAAGTTGGCTAACCCATCCGATCCGTTGGAGAATTTTGCCGACGGATGGGATGGTTCAACCATGCAGTCTTTTGCGGACTGGCACTCTTCCGTTCTTGCAGACCTTGTTCCGGTTCCATCTCGATCGAGGAGCGGTTTCATAAACCGTTACGCCTTGCGCGAAATGAGGCGCTCTCTCGGTCTTTCGGAACGCGTCGTCAACTGCAGGCCGCTCTCGACGGCCCGAATGAAGGTCGACTCCCTTTCCCATCATCGGCATCATGGCCTTACGGAGATTGATGCTGTTGCAGTCACCGTTTCGGCGACGAAAACACGCAGCGGCGGAACTCCTACTCCCTTTGAATCGGGCGACCCTTTGCCTAAAGGCGTATCCCTCCGTTTCGAAGCCCATGCTGAGGGGATAAAAAGATACGAAGTTCGGTGGCAAGTTACCAATGATGGGGAGGAGGCGCTTCGCGCGGGTTGCCTCAGGGGTGATTTCTACTGTAGCTCGACTTTGTCGAATGGTAGGAGGACTAGAAGCGAAAGCACCAGCTACACAGGTCTGCATTACGTTGAGTGCATTTTGGTCAAGGACGGCGTAGTGTATGGAAGGAGCGAGCCTTTCGTTGTGAACATCGTTGATGGCAAAGCCGCCTATATGCAGTGGTGATTGCAGTGGACAAGGTGGGTCGTTTGATGTGCGTTTTTGATTTGCACGGTATCCGCATTGGCGCTCTGGCCGCCTCGAGAGGCCGAAGCGGCAGGGCGCCTTGCCGAGAAAAAGCGCCCAGAGCCTTCCGCGAAGCCGGCAGCCCCTCACCTCTCCTTCCGGGGGATGCCGGCGGCGAACGGCATCCCTCCCAGCGCGGTCGTCTGCAGTGCGAGCAGCCTCACTGCCTGCGAGAAGTTCGTGTCCAGGCTCTTGAGCACGGACTCCATCTCGCCGGCGACGTCCTCCGGGATCTTGACCGACGTCACCGCGGTCCTGCCGCCCGCCTCGAAGCCGCCGTCGACGGGGTCGAAGGGGATGTCCCCCTCGAGCACGATCTGGAAGGCGAAGCTCCTCATCGCGCAGGTGGGGTCGACGCCGATGCCCCGCAGCGTGTCCTCGAATGACGCCTTCAGGTCGGCGTTGATCCTCACCGACAGCTTCCTCGTCTTCGCGCTGCGGCTCATCTTGCGCCCCCATCCCCAGGGCGCTCGCCTTCCTCGCCGGTTCCGAAGCCGCTCTCCATGAAGGCTTCGAACCGGATCCTCATGGTGTTGGCCTTCGCCTCGCGGCTCGCCCTCATGGGCGGCCCGCCCCGGTAGACGAGCTCGTCCATGTACTCCTCGAACGCCTCCGTCAGGGTCATCCCGTGCAGCGCGAGCAGCTCCCTGCTCCTGCGCTTCATGGTCCCGTCCAGCCTGAGCGACGTCGTCTCCTTGGGGTTCGCGTACATCCCGCCTCCTTTCCTGCGGCGCATCCGGCGCCGCAATTGCGCTTCGTGCACTTGCGCCGGCGCAGCTGCCCGTCCCAAGGCCGTTTTCGGGGCATTTTGGACAGGTGCGGCCGCGGGCGGCGATCGGTAGGGCCGCTGGCGTGCGGCATGCTCGCCGCGATTTGCCGACGCGAGTCCTCTGTTCCCGCAAAAGCTTCTGCGGGGCCTTGCGACGCTGCGGGGCCTTTGCCTGGGTTTCTCCGATCGGCCTCCGATGCAAGGCCTCCTTGCTCGGCTTGTCTGCCGATATGCCCGGGAGGCGGTGCGGAGCGCCGGATTCGCGAAGGCCCGCGAGGGCCGGCATCCCCACCGAATTGCCGGCGACGGGCCGATGTCGCCCGGAATTCTGTGGGGATGTCGCGCGTGCGGCGCGCAGCGCCGCATCCCGGGCAACAGCCCCGCGGCGCTTGAGCGGGCATGCGGCCGGTGGGGTTCCAAGGGGAGGAGGCGTGGAGCGCTCTCCTTGGCCGCCTTGGCGGGTCCAGCCACTGCTGCGCTGGGGGCACGGGAGGCGGCCCGATAACGTCAACGTCCAAGGTGGGCCCTTCCCGGTAAGCTGGCCGGATGGCGCGTTGGGGATGCTCGGGACCTAACGAGAAGCCGTGGCTTCGCGGTGGCTGACTCTGGCGGAAGGCTGCATTCGATGGCCTCCGCCATCGAAGTTTATGCAGCCGCGCGCCGCTTGTGGGGAATCGTCCCATTGGGAATTCGCCCCAATGGAACGATTTCGCTTAGGGGTAGAGGTCGTCTTCGGGCTCGACTCGACCATTCGAATCGTCGCCGGGCGTTTTTATTATGCGCAAAGCGGTAGCCGCGATTCGCTGGCGCAATACGCTGTCCGCAGTGCCATTGGCAATACAAAAACCCGCAGGTCAATCCAATAATCCAACCTATCGGCGCCTTTAGTGTTTTTTCGTCTTGACAAAAGGGATGTCCGTGATAGGGCCTCGACCCATTACGCAAGACGAGCTCGAGTGGTTCGGCGAGAACGCGACCGAGTACCTGAGTGTGCCCATGGGCATCACGGGGCTTTGGCAAGCCACATCGAGGAACGGTGCCTCGTTCGAGTCGGGCGAACGCCAGCGCATCGATGGAACGAATACTGCGACAAGGCTCTCGAGACCGGCAAACAGCCGCTCATGTTCACGGCTTTTTGCGGCAACCGCCGCAAATGGGCGGACGCGAACCGCGCAACAATGCATATAGAAAGAAAGCCCGCAGACGAGACTCAGGTTGACTGGGTGGGGCGACGCCATGCAGGCGCGCGACCCCGGCACTGCAGAATTGCACAAGGCGTACGTTTTCGTTGCATGCCCGCCCTATTCGAACTACCTGTTCGCCGAAGGCTTTTACTCCATGGACGAGGAATCGTGGACTGCTGCGCACGTTCACGCATTTTCGTTCTTCGGCGGCACGACACCGCTTCTCGTTCCCGACAACTGCAAGACCGGCGTCATAAAAAACACCGTCGAAGAGTTGATTTCAAACGACCAGTATCGCCGTATGGCGGAATACTACGGCGTCGCCGTGGTGCCTGCCAGACCCCGCAAACCTCGCGATAAAGGCGCCGTGGAGATGGGCGTGGGGCTTATCGAGCGTCAGGCCATAGCGCCGTTGAGGGCACGCGTCTTCTTCTCGCCTGCGGATCTCAACGAGGCCTTGCAGGAGAGGATATCCGAGCTTAACGACCGCGCCTTCCAGAAAAGAGAAGGCAGCAGGGCAAGCGAATTCCTTGACCGGGAAAAGCACTTGCTTGCCCCGCTGCCGGCGCACTCCTACGAAATGGTTGCCAGGAAGCGCGCCACTGTCAATTTTAACCACCCTGCAAGCTTTGACGGGCGCTGGTGCTCGGTTCCTTTCACCTATGTTGAAAGGGAAGTCGAAATTGCGGCAACAAAAAGCTCCGCATCCATCCTTTGCGACGGAGAACGTATCGCCATGCACAAGCGCATACGGATGCGCAAAGGTCCGTATTCAACGGATCGAAACCACATGCCCGATTCGCACCGCGACTTCGCCGAATGGAATGCGGGACGTTTCAAAAAACGGGCTTCGAGGATCGGGCCCGAGACCCGATGCGCTATAGACTCGATACTGGAATCCCGCAAAGTCGAGCAACAAGGATATCGCTCGTGTCGGGCGCTGCTGGGCTTTGAGAAGAAAAACTGTGAAAGCAATAGTCAGCAAGCTCGCCGCGCAAGTGCCTGTCGATCCTGACAAGGGTGCATGCCTTCGCGGGTCTGCATACTATGAAAACTACGAACAAGGAGAATGGAGATGTCCGTAGGGCAAACAATCGATAAACCGCATGAGATGCGTCCTACCGCCATGGCTAAGGCTTTTAGAAACCAACAAGAGTCCGGAGGCTTCGACGAAATACCATTTGCAGAGCGCTTCTCCATGCTGGTAGATGATGAATGGGACTCAAGGCGCGTAAACAAACGTATTCGCCCGTTGAAGGCGGCCCGGTTTTCTGCGCCGGAGGCAAATGTTGCAGGTATTCGCTATGATGGCGATCGGGGACTCGATAAAAGTCAGATACTTGAACTGTCGAACTGCTGCTGGGTGAAGGCGAAAAGGAGCATCGTGATCACAGGTGCGTCAGGTGCCGGAAAGACTTGGATTGCTTGCGCTCTAGGCGTTGCTGCTTGCAGCTCGTTCTACTCGGTACGCTATGCGAGATTGCCGGAGATGATTGACGAGCTTGTTGCCGAGCGTGACGAAGAGTGGCTAACAGCCAAAAAGAAGCACATCAAGTGCGATGTCTTGATTATTGACGACTGGCTGTTGGAAGCGGCAAGAGCTAAAGGGGCGCGAGAGATTCTAGAGATTGTCGAGAGCAGGCAGCGCCAAAGGTCTTCAATTCTCTGCTCGCAGTTTGCGCTCAGCGCATGGCATCCCAAGTTCGGGGAAGGAGCTATCGCTGATGCGGTCATCGATCGGTAATGTGAAGCTTCACATTACCTGTCTAATGCATTACTTCGCATTAGGCAGGATCGTCCGCAACGCGACCTGAATCGAAATGGGCGACGTGAACATGCGCGCCAAGTGCAGGAGGGCAAGCTAGGGGCAGAAAGTGGGCTGCCATTGCTGGCCGCATCGGCAGCCGCTGCTGAAGCTGAGTATTTCGGTTGCTCAAAGTGAATACTGGCACTGCTCAAGCGAGCAAATACTCAAGCACGGTGAACTTCGTTCCGGCAAGGTGGTTTTCGCTTTATCATAGAGCGTCTGTCATAAACCCGCATCGAACGAATCTTCGGTGCGGGTTTATGACACGTTTGGGACACGTTAACTCGACAGGGGCAGATCCCTCGGCTTACAGTTTTCTCAGCTCACGACCCTGTTTGGCGAACTTGTTCAGTTCCTCCGAAGACATGAGGACCGAGATGTCCTTGCGGTAGGGGTAGCGCGCGTCGTCCTGATCAGTCCACAGCTCCTCGGCTACCGGCTCCCAGGCGCGCGCGAAGTCGCGGCACTTGCCGCACAGGTGCTCCGCGCTCTCAAACTGGTGCAGGTCGGTGGGGTGCGCACCGGATGCCTCGACCATGGCCTCGAGGCATCCGGGGTTCTCCAGCATCGGACAGGGGCGAAGGAGGTTGTCATTGAAGGGCTGGCCTTCGTAGTACTGCATGAACAGCGGGGATTTCAGGCACTCCAGAAGGCTCATGTCGTGAATGTTGGCGTTGGAGTAGTGAATGAACACACAAGGTTCCACGTCGCCTGCGGCATTGATATGCAGGTAACGGCGGCCTCCTGCGATGCAGCCTCCTACGAACTCACCGTCGTTTTGGAAGTCCATGAGGAAAAGCGGCTTCTCCTCGCGCATCCTGCGCACGAAACCGTACATCCGCTTGCGCTGCTCCACGGTGAGCATGAGCTCGGCCGGGGCGTCCATGCCCACCGGCATGTAGTTGAAGATCCAGCAGAACAAGGCACCCTGCTCGATCATCCAGTCCACAAATTCTTCGGACCCGATGGCGTCGCCGTTCTGGGACGTGATGCAGGCCGAGATGCCGAAGGGAAGTCCGTGGGACTTCAGCAGCGCCATGGCGGCGACCACCTTGTCGTAGGTGCCCTTGCCGCGACGGGCGTCGGTGGTCTCCCGGGTTCCCTCGGCGCTGATGGAGGGCACGAAATTCTTAACGCGCAGCAGATCCTGACAGAAGTTCTCGTCGATGAGGGTGGCGTTGGTGAAGCACAAGAAACTGCAGTCAGAATGCGCCTTGCAGAGCCTGATCAGATCCTTCTTGCGCACCAGAGGCTCGCCTCCGGTGTAGATGTAGATGTGGCAGCCAAGCTCTTTGCCCTGGCGAACGATGGAGTCGATGTCGTCGTAGGTGAGGTTGAGTTTGTGGCCGTACTCGGCCGCCCAGCAACCGGTGCAGCTCAGGTTGCAGGCGCTGGTAGGGTCCAGCAGGATAGCCCAGGGAATGTTGCACCGGTGCTTCTTGCGCATCTCTTCCTGGATGGGCCAGGCCATTAGATTACCGTCCACGACAAGGTTCTTGACCAGTGCGTCGCGAACCTCGGGGTTCATCTTCTCCAGAATGCGCATGATGAGCTGGTACCAGTTGTTCTTCGAGTCGATGGCAGTGCGGAAGGCATTGCGCTGGTTGCGAAAGAGGTCCTCGGGGGCCACCTTGTCGATCATGTCCATGATCTTGGTTATGTTCTTATCCGGGTCCTCGAGCAGGTACCCCACGGTCTTCATCATCGCCGCGCGCTTGATCTGATCAGCAGCCCTCATGCCAACCTCTTTCCATGATACAATCCACAGTGTGGAGCTATCAACACTGTGGATTGTATTGAGATTTGCGAGTACTAACAATGGTCACACTGCGCCGCAGTGAGCATTTATCTACATAACTAGCCTTAATGTAGACTTGTATCAAGAAATGAAAGGAGCGATATGCCGGGGAGCAGCAGAAGCGACAGGCGCAGGAGGAAGGTCGACGAAGCCATTAGGACGGCCTTTGGGGAGCTTTTGGCTGAGAAAGGTCTAAAAAACGTCACCGTCAAGGAGCTAGCCGAGCGTGCTGACATTGATCGCAAGACCTTTTATCTGAGGTACAGCTCGATAGACGGTCTTGTTGACAGCCTTCTGCGCGAGGAGATGAGACGCCTGGCCGAAGTTCTGACCACTGCCGCGGCAGACGAGGACGGCTCCGTAAACGTTCCTGTTATCTTCCGGGAGCTCAGCGCCGAGCTCATTGCCACGTTCGATCAGAGGGCAGCTGTGGTGCAACATGTGGATACCGATGCTCTCATATCGAGGCTCAGGCCCGCTATGGCAGATGTTCTTGCGGAAAGGGACGCTCTTGGGTTGGCTGAGGACCTGGGGCCGTACTTCGAGCTTTTCGTTTCGTTTTTCTGCTCGGGGCTGCTGGCGCTCTACCATCAATGGGCGGACAGCGATTCCGAGCTCCCCATGGAGGAGCTTGCCACGTTGGCCGGCTCCGCCATCGCAGGAGGCATCGCGGCAGTGACGGGGATGGCGAAAAGTCTTGGGATCAGCGGCAAGAACGAGGCATGAGAAAAACACTCGGATGTCTAAAATAGCTCGTGGATGGGTCATGTAAGCCTGAAGAGTGAGATCGTCCAAACGGGCGCAGCCTCCATATTTTTCGCCAGCAGATAGGACCCTTGCGCCTGGCAGATGACATGGTCGAACCCTGCCTCGTAGTCGGTCATGCCCCAAGGTAGGTGAAGTTCTTGGTTGCATCCTTCTTCACCAGCGCGTTCGTCTTGGTCTTTACGGGATGAAGCACGTACCCGTCCTGGATGGCCAAGTCTATCTCGCGCATCTTGGAGTCGCAGTGCAACATGGCCTGCGGCAAGCGTTGAAAAGAACGGAACCGTCTACTCATGCGATCGCTTCGCGACAAGAAGCATGTGCAGGAAAACCTGATGCGGGAGCCTCTCGCAGACCTGCTTGAACGAAATTACGGCTTCGGCATGGACAAAGCCTAGGGGCTTGATCCCGAATGCCTGCCATGCGAATGCGTGCGCCTGCGCTCTGGCGCACGCCCCAAAAAAAGCGATTCGTTCAAGAGCCCTCGGGGCGACGCATTGGCGCGTTATGCAGAGCACCCCGCATGTTTTTCTATTGTTCGATTGAGATGAGGCTCGGGCCGCGCCAATCGTAATTATCGAGCGATACAGAGCGGATGGCTGGGTCGTCGTATGTGGAGTAGTAGTACGTGTTCGTGCGCGACGAGAAACCCCCGCTGAACACGGTGATTTCGAAGTCGCCGTTCGACATGCGCGCAGCGCCTTCCACCATGGAGACTCCCGCAAGGGAACGGAACAAGCGGGAAACGTTCTCCTTCTCGGAGTTTTTCTGCGGGTAATTTGCGTTCAGGTATGCAAGCCGCACGAAGCGCGAGGGGGAGTAGTAGTCACCCGGGATGCCGCGCATGCCAGCGCCCGATCCATAGGGCTCAAGCGTTGCCGCGCGCCACGTGCGCGTAGGGGGGACGTCGCTGGTGACGTTGAGATAGCCCCGTAGGTTCTCGAACTGCCAGGCGAATCCTGGTTGGTTAGTGAGGACGTCGACATCGTCGTGGAACACTTGCATGCCTTGATCGGTGTATTCGACGACGATCGATCGGGCTGCATCTCCAATGATCCAGTGGAGCAGGGACGACTGAAAATCGGCGTTAAGGGGCTTGTCGACGATCGCGACGTTTTGCAGCGCCGCCTCAACTTCGTCGACGGTTTTGTGCAAGCTTGTTACCCAAAGGGGAAACTCGTAGGACGCAACATTGACCTTGCCGTCGACGGAGGCGGGTTCGTACTGTGCGAAGCCAGGGAAGTTCAAGCCTGCTATGGCAAGACCTTGGTCGTTGGCGCAATCGAAATAGAGTGGCGTGTCGTCGGCGACGATCCCCATTCCTATAACAGGGTAGAGGGTTTCCTCGATGGCGTCGAAAGGGGATGCGGGTGCATATCCAATGGGCGTAATGCATACATGCTCTCCGTATGAGCAGCTCCAATCCAAGTTACGACCGAAGTACATGTTTCCCGACGCATCCGTGAACCTGATACCCGAGCACATGGCAATCCTTTCTATTCTCTCGAGACAATCCGGCAAGCCCTTGTCTGCGCGCCGTGTTTGTGCGTGCTTTTTTCCTGCCATGCATGCAGTATGGAGGCGAGAGGTCGTGCGCAGCTCGATAATAGCACTCGCTTCGAGGGAAGGCGCAAAGGCGTCTCTCCTCGAATACGATTCGTAACCTTTGGCTTTTACGTTGTTGGGGTAGGCAGGCAGGAAATCGGTCGCGACCATGGGCCGGTCGCCTGTGGTCGCATTCCGGGTTCGTGCGTTTTAGCTGCTATGGCTTGTTTCCGTTGGGGCTTCCACAAGGTCGATAAGCTCTTGTTTGCAGGTGACTCCCGTTTTCGAATACACGCGCTTGATGTGGGACCACACGGTGTTTTCCGATATGACAAGCGCTTCGGCAATGTATCTGGCAGAGCGTCCGCGAGCTAGAAACGCCATGATTTCTCGCTCGCGTTTCGTGAGTGCCACTTCTTCGGCGATGACGGCAAGCCTTTGCTCGATGCTCGTTTCGCTTTCGGCGGGGTCTAGTTCAGACGCGTGCTCGGCACGCGCTTCTGAGGCATCGACGCTCTTCATTGTTACCGCTTCTGCGATGTGCATGCTTTGGTTCCTGTCGCTTGATCCCCGGCTTTTTCGGACTGCGATCATGAGCACGGTTACCAGCGGGTAGATGGTTGCAAACGCCAGAAGGGTGAGAAGCGACAAGTCGTAATCGGCGCTTAAGGCCCCAAGCAAAAGCCCGATGGACAAGCCGACGAAAAGAGATAGGCTTGAACCTCCTAAGTAAAGTCCAGACAGAATATAGCTGGGGTAAGACAAGGTACGCGATCGTTCGACGATGAAGACAAGGAACATCATGCCACAAACGTCATAGCAGGCGATCATGATAAACCCCGTGAAAGAGCTAAGAAAGTCTCCCATGAAAGGCAACAACGACAAAATCACAAGCATGCAAGGAAAACAGCCTTTATAGACGCTTGTAGGATTGGGGCGCCGAGCGGTTGCGAAAGCGAGAATGGCCGTAATAAACGTTGCAACCCCAAGCGGTAACCACATGTTCACATCTCCCACGATGTGCTCCGTCGAAGAGCCAAGAACCGAGGTGTGCAGAATCCCCACGACGCCGACGAGCACGAACAGGCAAATGTAAGATTGGAACAACTCGAAACGCAGGTCTGGCCGTGTTTCGGGGGGTGTTTTGTGCTCTGTTGCCGGGATATTTCGCCGGACTGCTCGAAGCAGAAAGGAAGAAACAAGGAAAAAGGCAATCTCCGCTATCCTCACGACAGTTGCTGGCGCAAAGGAAAGACACGCGACCAGTACTCCCTGGATGATCAGCGCGCAGACGATTTGGTTGATCGAATGCTGGAGGCTGTCTTGAGCGGAGAGCACTTCAAGCCAGCATGCGCAAGCTATTGTTATTGAAAACCCGCATAATGCACCAAGCAGTTTTGCCAAGAAGACCGGGGGCAGTGCGAATGGGCCCGAGATAAAATTCAGCGACAAGCCTGCAACGAATATGATGACGGCAGGAACCTGGGAAAGGCTTTTCCCAGCAAGCTTTCCTTTGCCAGCAAGCCATGCTATGGCAAGGCCGGTCGCGCAAGCAACAAGATTCATGGCAATCATGAAATCAAGCTCGGACACAAATCCGATGCTGGATGCAACCGATCCCATTGCGGTCATGTAGGCAAGTGATGTGGCAGCTTTGGCCAATCCAAATCCAACAGCGGACAGAACCCTCGTCTCTCGCGTAGTACCCATCGGCCACCTCCGTGCAGTATTTTAATGCTACTGGCATGATTCGTTCTCGAAAAAATGGTTAAGCAGCTGGGAACAAGCTGTACCGCGTTTTTTGTATGACCGCTCCGAACTGGGGAAAAGGTAGCATCTAACCCAAAATCAATGAATTTTCCTCATTCGCAAATGCACCGACATTCGGTGATGCCGGCTCTTGAAAACGGACGTATTCTACCCAGAGGCAAGCGATCCGGAGAATATGGACGACGCCTACACGTATACGCCTCAAGGAGGGAGAATGCCATGGAAATCGATCGCAGGAATTTTATCAAGGGGTCCCTTGCAGTCGGCTCGCTCGCCGCGCTTAGCGGACTTGCCGGGTGCTCTGCACCGAAGAAACCCGAAGATAAGCCCGAGGGTGGGGAAGCCGGCAAGAAGAAGGTGCCCGACAGCTTCGCCGATGGCAAATGGATCGGGAAGGCCATGGGCCACGACAACGAGCTGATCACCGAAGTCACCGTGTCCGGCGGCGACATCGCCAACATCAAAGTCCTGCGTTGCGACGATACCATCGGCGTCGGCTCGGTAGCCGCCCCGATGATGGCCGCAAGGCTGCTCGAAACCAAGAACCTCGACGTCGATGCCGTGACGGGTGCAACCACCACGTCGATGGCCGTCACCATGGCCGTCAAAGACGCCATCGAAAGCGCGGGCGGCTCCGCTTCCGACTTCAAAAAGGGTCCCGTCGAACGGACGGGCGGCGCCGCGCAGACCGTCGACGTCGACGTCGTGTTCATGGGCGCCGGCACCGCCGGGCTCGTCAGCGCGTGCCGCCTGCTCGAAGAGGGCAAGAGCGTCATCCTGTTCGAGAAGCAGGACATCCCCGGCGGTTCGATGTCCATGACCTACTCGGGCGTCGCCGCCGCAGGCTCCGAGCTGCAGGCCAACTACGGCCTGGGCCGCTTCGACGACAGCCCCATGTTCAACAAAGACGCCATGCTCGCCGTCATGAAGAAGTACATCGTCCCCGAAAACGATCGCTTCAACGGCGAGATGCCCTACCAGACCGCCATGTACGACAATTCCGGCAAGCTCGTCGACTGGATGCACAAAATCGGCGTGGGCTTCTACAGCCTCGGCGTGAACAAGGCTTACGGCATCACGCCCTACCTGGCGCCTGGCTGTTACATGGGCGGCTGCGGGTACGCCATGCAGTACCTCGTCGATCGCGTCGGGGCGCTTGGCGGAAAAATCGTGTACGCCACGCCGGTGACCGAACTCGTGAAGAACGCCGAAGGCCGCGTCACGGGAGTGAAGGCCAAGGGCAAAGACGGCAGCACCTGGGAGGTCTCGGCAAAGGCCGTCTGCCTCACCTCGGGCGGCTTCGCGGCGAACAACGAGATGATCGCCGAATACTACCCTGGCTACGAAGAGTACAAGTTCAACTGCGCGCCGGGTTCCACCGGCGATGGGATCAAGCTCGGAATCGAGGCGGGCGCAGCCGTCGAGTGCATGGGGCGCGATCTCGGCGCCTATCTTTCCACGACCGCGCAGGCGGGCTCCCGTTTCGAGATCGCCTTCCTGTACCAGACCACGCCCGGCATCATGGTCAACGGAAGCGGCAAACAGTTCGGCAACATCATGTCGGACAACCACGGCGTCATGAGCAAGGCGCTGCGCAACCCCGACAACGGCGGCCGGTTCTTCCATATCACCGACGAGTCGGGCTACATCACCACGATGAAGAACGAGACGTACGCGATGGACATCTACAAGTGCCTCGTCGACCGCGGCGACATGGTTCACTACGATTCCGTCGAAGCAGCCGCCGAAGCGCTCGAGCTGCCCGAGCTCAAGGCGACGATCGACGCGCACAACCAGCATGCGCTCGCCGGCGAGCCCGACGAGTTCGGGCGCAAGAACCTTCCCTACCTTGACACCTACAACGGCATCTGGGTGGTTTCCTGCGAGCCGACGCTCTACCTCACCACCGGCGGTCTGGCGATCGACACGAGCTGCCATGTGCAGAAGGAAGACGGCACCGCCGTTCCGGGCCTTTACGCAGCCGGCGACGTTTGCGGCTCGATCGAAGAGAAGGACGGCCGCGTCTACGCGATGGGATTCGATGCTGCCATGAACTACGGCTACATCATGGCCGAGGCAGTCAAGGCGGAGGTCTGATTGTTTTTTTGACGGCCAAATAAAGAGAACCGCGCGAAGCGACCCCCCCTAAAGCTGAGCTGGGTTTAATGAACTCGATCGCGGCTTTAGTGGGTTTATGGGCTAAGGCGTTTCGCGAGCAGGGACAAAAAAGGTGGCTTTGACGCCTTTGGGTTGAATGGGGTCATTGGGGCCGAAGCAAATTCAATTCATCCGGAGAAGTGGTGAATTGATGATCGGTCAGGTGGGTTCGGAATGCAAATGGAGGCACTCTCAAACGAATCTAGCAACCAAAACGGTGGGCTAGCGAATAACGTATCTTGAATCTTAGAAGCCGGTTGCCTCGATCAGCTTGAAAAAGACGGAGCGATATAAGGGAAAGCTGCGACCATAACTGTCGACGCGAATCAAGCAAGACAAGCTCCATGGGGGAGTGTGGACGTTTCGTGTATGGCGGGCGTTGCGAGGGGAACTCCTAGTATTTTCTTGCAAGCACTTGTTAAACGGGTACAATCTGTTGAAACAGAGGGTGTGTCCCAAATCAACAAGTGGGAAAACTGCCATTTATTCGCCGGTGACGGCGGATGGGTGGCAGTTTTTCTTTTGCGGCAGTGTTTTTTGCCGGAGGAGCGTAGGAGGCAAGCAGTGTATTTGATGCTGGATAATTACGATTCGTTCACGCAGATGCTCGTAAGCTATTTTCGTGAGCTGGGCGTTCGCATGGACACGTACGAGAATGACGGTATCGACGCCAAGACCGTGCGCGACATGGATGATGCGGGCCTTCTTCGGGGCATCGTGGTTTCCCCTGGGCCCAAAAGCCCCAAAGAATGCGGCAACTGCGGCGATATCGTGAGGCTGGCTGCGCGTCGTCGCATCCCCTTGTTGGGAGTGTGCCTAGGCCATCAGGTAATTGCTGACGTGCTCGGCGCGCGCGTGACTCGGGGCAAGCGTCCCATGCACGGAAAGGTTACCGCGATTCGACACAACAGCCAAGGATTGTTCAAGGCTTTGCCCGAGACGTTCGAGGTTGTTCGTTACCACTCTCTAGTGGTTGACGACGACGAGCTTCCCCATTTTTTCTCCGTTGACGCGCGCTCCGAAGACGGCGCGATCATGGCCTTGCGGCATAGAGAACTGCCGCTGTACGGTGTGCAGTTCCATCCCGAAGCGGCGCGAACCCAGTATGGGCATGAGCTTCTGTCTCGTTTTGTGGTGTGCTGCGAGACGGCGCGATAGGGGGACTCGTGGCCACGGCCGTTCATGTATTTCGCTTCTATAAACCGCTTTCTGACCTGTTCGAGTTGGTTAAGGCTATGCCTCAAGCGCTTTTCCTTGACTCCTCCGAGAAGAGCGATCAGGGACGGTTCTCTTTGGTGGGGCTGATGCCGTATGCCACCGTCGAGCAAGTCGGGGGGAGTTGCTACGTCAATGGCGCTGCGTCCCCCCTCTCGTTCTTTGAACAATTGGGCGCCTACCTCGATGATGCTGCGGCGCCCAATACCACCGGCCTCCCTCTCATCTCCGGCGCTTTAGGCTATCTTGGGTATAGCATGGGGCTTCAGGCGTGCAAGATTGCGTCGCGACACTTGCCGCGCGAGCGCATTCCTGAGGCTTCCTTTTCTTTCTATGACCTGCTGTTTGTGGAAGATATTGCGAACGAGAAGCTGTATTTGTGCACACAGGGCGTTCGCATGAGCCATGGTGATGCCCTTGCATGGGCGACTGGATTGTTGCATAAGGTCACGCCGGCGCCTACGCCGTTAAAGCACGAGCGCCAGGCGAGCTTTGATGCTTCTTTCAGTGCCGGCGATTATTGCGCCGCCCTTGACCGCATGGTGCGCTATATGGTTGACGGGCACATATACGTTGCCAACATGACGCAATTGCTGAGGTCCTCGGCCCCGGCAGACCCCTACGATGCATATCGTTACCTACGCTGTCATAATCCTGCTCCCTTTTCAGCGTATCTATGCGGGCAGGGGGGCGATGCCGCGACGGATTATCAGATTTGCTGTGCGAGCATGGAGCGCTTCCTGCAGGTACGGGGCGGGCACGTTCTTGCTCGTCCTATCAAAGGAACGCGCAAGAGGGGGGGGAACGCTTCAAGAAGATGAGGCGCTTAAGGCCGATCTTGCCGAAAGTTCCAAAGATAATGCCGAGCTTCTCATGGTTGTCGATTTGGAGCGTAACGATTTGGCTCGCGCATGCGCACCGGGAACTATCGTCGCGCATCCGGAGTTTGTCGTCGAGGCCTACCCGACAGTGTTTCAGCTTGTGGCGACTGTGGAAGGAGTGCTGGCGCCTGGCAAAAGCGCGTTGCGTTTCGTACAATCGGCGTTTCCGGGAGGGTCCATCACGGGTGCGCCGAAAATTCGCGCTATGGAGATCATCGACGAGCTTGAGCGAGATGCCCGCGGCCTCTACACGGGCTCTATTGGATACTTTTCTGCAAACGGAGACTGCGATCTCAATATTGCTATCCGTACGGCGGTATGTCAAAACGGAACAGCGTATCTAGGCGTCGGCGGGGGGATCACCGTGGAATCTGATTTCGATTTCGAATACGAGGAAACCTTGCAAAAGGCCAAGGCGGTGCTGGAAGCATTGGCTATTGAAGAACGGGAAACGAGATGAGCGATATGGTGGCGGCCGACGACGGCTTCTTTTTCGGTTTCGGCGCTTTTGAGACTGTGGCGGTGGAGAACGGCCGTCCTGTTTTGCTCGAGGAGCATCTGAATCGTCTAGACAAGGCCTTGCGCTTTCTCTGCATTGATGTGCCCAAGGAGCGTGTACTCGAGCGCGTACGGCAGGCTCTTGATTCTCGGCCAGTCGATGCGCCGGAGCGACAGGCATTGAAAGTCACGGTCACGTCTCATAATCTCGTGGTGGCCTTGCGCTCCAACACGTATGTCGGAGAGGATTATCGCAAGGGGTTTTCCTGCAGCGTAAGTTCTGTGCGCCGCAACGAGACTTCTCCGTTTACTTTTCACAAAACGCTGAACTATGCCGATTGCGTCTATGAAAGGCGTAGGGCTCGCGAACAATGTATAGACGAGCCTCTGTTCTGTAATATCCAAGGCCATCTCTGCGAAGGGGCAACTACGAATCTGTTCATCGTTCGCGACGGTCGAGTTATAACGCCCTCAGTTGCGGAGGGTATTCTTCCCGGCATCATGCGGGGCTTTGTGATGGAACACGCAGATGTTGAGGAGGCTGTCGTCACCGTGGATGATGCAATATCGGCAGACGAAATGTTCGTCACTAATTCTTTGCTGGGAATCATGCCGGTTTCGCGTTTTTGCAACCACGGTTACGAGAGTAGAACGAAGGCGCATGAGCTTTCGGTTATATATCGCGACATGGTGCGAAACTTGTGAGCAATAAGTCGCCAAACGCAGTGGCTACTGTTTCTTTCCTCTTGGGCTGGCGGCTTGCATGGTCGATGTATCGTTTTGCTCAATGGTCGCATGGATAGATGATTGGTGGCAAGATTTTTCCTGTTTCCATACAGGCTGTAGTTCACGTCTCTGTTGGCAGCCTTTGTGCAAGGACCGCTCGGTGGAACACCGTTACGCTGCTCTATACTAGGAGAATTATGGCGAAAAATAGCCACAAACTTTGCAAGGGATAGGCATTCTTTAGAACGGCTTAATGGCTGCGACTGCTGTTTTTGACCATGAAGAGGATGGAAGAAAGATGTGGTAAAACAAAAAATCCATCATACAAAAAGTTCTAGGAATCAGCACGAGGGGCATGGTATTTTCGTGTGCGTGCTTTGCGGCAACGGCAAGAATCGCCATCACTCGCGTTAAGGCTTGCGAGCTGAATCTCGATTTGGTACTGCGAAAGGCCAGCATCGACTATGTTCCTGTTGACGAGGGCATGGAGTGCCTCGGCATTGCAATTTCGCTGACGCTTGTGGTTAGCTTGCATCTGCAGCGCCCATTGCGAGGCTACTGCCGTCGCCAACATATTTTCCTGACGTCAACACTCTGAGCGCGATCTCTGGGGATGATGCTCGAAACACGATGTTGGCATGCGTATCGTTATGGTCTTCATTGGCAATGCGTTTGCCAGTATGTTAAGAGCTTTTAGAGGCTCGTTCGAGGTTTCTAAGTTCTCTCCACTTCAAAATGCAAAGATTGCCAGAATTTGTGAAGAACGAGGTAGGCCTCCTTGAGGTTTACCTCGTTCTTAGGCGACTTGAAATGGGGGCAGCAGCGTCGATGATGCGCAGGGTGGTCTGACTGAGTCGTTTCGTGCATTAGTGCGGAAGCTGTTTTAACACTTGTTTTCGGTTTTGATCGGGGCTTGCTGCTTTGCGCCTAGATCAACCATAACATCCATAAGGTGTCGTACCGCCTCGTCACGACTGATGGTGCCAATTAGCAGATTTTCGTCTATGACGGGAATTTTCTTGATTTTGCGTTTACTGAGGACTGCGAACACTTCGTCTATAGTGGCATTCGATTCTACCGAAATCACGTTTTTCGTTGCAATATCTTTTACCTGCAGCTGCATGAGTGCGCTGCATCGTTCGGCAAATGTTTTAGTATCCTGTATTTCGCGTACTTCGTACGTTGCGTCGACCGTGAGTGCAGTATGCGCGCCCGTGAAGCTAAGCAGGTCGCCGTCGGTTACGAATCCCGTTACGCGCCTTTCAGATCCCAGTACGGGAACACCGTTGATTTTATTGGCAACCAGGAGTTCAACAAGATCGGATACAGGTGCGTTTTCCGAGATAAACAAAGGGTTTCTGTCTATCAGAACCTCAATTGGGGAAGGCGATTTCGAAGCTGCATTTTCGTTGTTTGCTCGAGTTCGCACGAATATGAACGAAAGAGCCAAGCAGACGGCGGCCAAGCCGAAGCCAACCCAGTTCGTCATCTGGAAAGCCGCAATGGACGTTTCGTTCGCCTGGACGGCTCCGCCTGCGAACAGCGAGAGCAGCACCGCCATGACGGCAGACCCCATAGCGCCGATTATTTGCTTGAGGGTGTTGTTTACCGCAGCAGCGTCTTCTACTAGATCATCTACGGCTTCGAGAGACCATGTCGTCAAGACCTGCATCGAAAGGCCAATGCCCACGCCGCGCAGCACTTGGAAGAACATGATAGCCCAAACGGGTGTTTCGAAATCAAAGAATGCCATACCGGCAAGTCCCGCACAAAGAACTGCGCTACTAATCAAGGTCAAACGTCGTACACCCACTTTTTCTGCGAGAACTCCGCCTAACAAGCTGCACACTGCCATCGCAATGGCTGACGGAAGCGAGAGCATGCCGGAAAGTGTTGCAGAATACCCACACATGCTTTGTGCGTAAATGGGAACAACTAACGTGACTCCCAAGTTGACAAAGTTCATAAGAGCGTTGATGAGCGTTCCCATGTTGAAGCGCTGATTTTTGAATACTGTTAAGTTCAAAAAAGGATGTGAAAGCCTATTCTGGCGACGAACAAACAGGACGGCAGTCAACACGCCGATCGCGAGAGGCGCCCATACGAATAGGCTCGTCACGCCAAATGAACTTATATTGGAAAACGAGACGATAATGCCCACGCAGAGTATGGCCGATTGTGCAAGAGAGACGAAATCAAGAGCGCTCTTTTCGCTGTCTGTAAGGTTGCGTGCGACTATGAAAGCCACTACGGTCATAACGCAACTTGCAACAGCCAGCATGGCGAACACGAAACGCCAGCCGTGCGAGTCTATCAGCACGCCGCCTAGCGTTGGCCCTATGGTGGGTGCTACGCAGATAACCAATCCAACAACGCCCATGGCAAGCTGCCAGCGATGTTGCGGCAGCACCTTGAAAATGGCAATTTGGAGGTAAGGGTATAAAACTCCTGTACCGGCTGCTTGGAATACGCGTGCTAATACGAGCATTGCAAAGCTTTGCGCGAAAAAACCCGCTACCGAACCGACGGTAAGCAGTACGAGAGAGCTGAGAAGAACCTGACGGGTTGTGAACCGATGGGTAATGTAGGCAGTGGGGGGAATCATGACTGCCAAGACGATCGAGTAAGAGGTGGACGCCCATTGCGCCATACCGGAGTCTACGCCAAATTCGTCCATGAAAATAGGCAATCCAGTAGCGAAGATGGTTTGGGCTAAATATCCCACTATGCTTACGCATAGCAAAACCGCCAAAGTGGCCATGAAACGAGGCTGAACTTTTTGATGCATGTAGTGAGCTTCTCCTTTCGGCAGTAATGGCGCCTTCTAGGGCGCCATCAACAAGTCGTAACATTGACATTTGTTAGACTTTATCGGATGCTTTCTCCCGCGTCAAAGCACGCGGTGTCACTAACCTGACAAAGAAAGAAATCCGTCATGTATTCTGGAAAAAATCCATCGGCGCTCAAATCTCAACATGCATTAGCTTGGGCGTTATACGAGCTTATGAAATCTAGACCTTATCAAAAGATCACCATTACGGGGCTTTGCGCGCAAGCTGGAGTATCGCGGCAGACCTTCTACCAGCTTTTTAATGGAAAAGACGAGGTGATACGCATGTTCTTGCGCATCAAGCTAAGGCGTGGGTTCGAGAACATCGACAAGCGTGAAATCGTAGATTTGTCCGATGTCGTTCGCGATCTGCTGCTTCCGTTCGAACGAGATCGCACGTTTCTTTGCATGCTGTATCGTAACGGCCTTGATGCGCTCGTATATGATGAACTTCTGTGTGCTATTTCTCTCGCAACGGAGAAAGTGCAAGGAAAGCACCCTCGACGTACGCGCGGATATGCCGATGCCTTTCTCGCGGGTGGGTTGACGAACCTGCTTCTTGCTTGGGTTGTGGACGACGATCCTCTTTCCGATGGTGCTGTCGCGGACATCATCTCCGACATTCTCCAAGGGCGTTACTATACTGATCCCATTATTTGATAACAACCCGTCATATGAACAAATGCATCGTACGAGTTTCGAGTCTTTCTACGGAGGTCTAAGGTCGTTCGAGACGATGGGAGCCATGATGTCTCCGATGCTGTGTCGTTTGTCGAAGTGTGATAGATTGGCCTTTCCGCGCACGCCATTCGAAAGCGAGGGATCTATGGAGCCGAACGAAGGGCAGCACGCTGCTCGTAACGCACGACCCAGGCACTCTATTGGGCGCACGATCGCAAGCGTTCTCTTGTGGGCGCTGGCTGCCTGCATCGTCGTCGGCATGGCCTCGCGGTACGCGCCCTCCGTCCTCAGCAACGGGCGGCTCATTCCCGAAGTGGCGGCGTTCGTTCCGTGGTTCGCCATCCCCAGCGTGGCCGTGCTTCTTGTTGCGGCTTTCACCAGGCGAAAAGCCCTCTCGGTGCTCACGGCTCTCTGCTTGACATGCCAGGTTTTCTGGCACGCAGGGTTCTTCCTGCCCGCTTCGCGCATAGCGCCGAAAGCGGTGGAGCCCGTTCCCGTCCAGACGTCTGCCGACACCGTTATGCGCATCATGACCCTTAACACCAAGAACGGCTTGGCCGATGCCGATCAGATCGTCTCGATCGTCCGCGACCAGCGCGTCGAGGTCCTTGCGCTCCAGGAGGTTAGCGCCTCGCTGATCGAGCGGCTTGCCGCGGCCGGCATCGACGAGCTGCTTCCGTACCACGTGTTCGGCGAGCCCGGCCCCTACGACAACGGCGGCGTCAACGTCCTCTACGCGCTTGCTCCTATGAGCGACGCGTCTTCGAGCATTCTGCCCATCACGGGGTCTTCCGTTCCTGCTGCCACGGTAACCGCCGGGTCGCATATGGTGCGCCTGGTCAGCACGCATCCTACGTCGCCCAAGTCGGGCGCGCGGGGCTTCTGGAACGAAAGCCTGCGCAACTTGAGCTCGCTTCGCCAGTACGACGACGAATACCTGATCATGGGCGACTTCAACTCCACATGGGATCATTCGCGCTATCGCAAGATGCTCGGCGACACGCTGGTGGACGCCTCGCAGCAAGCGGGGGAGGGCTTTCACATGACGTACCCGTCCGAGCCGGATTACGCCATGTTCCCGGTGCCTCCCATGATCGAGATCGACCACATCGTCTATTCCAAGAGCAGCGGCATGTCCGTGGGCTCCCTGCAAACCGTCAACGTGAGCGGCACCGATCATCTGGCCTTGCTGGGCACGTGGACCGTGTCGTAGCCAAGCGCGCTCGTCTGTCTTTCGGTCGTGGAAGCCCTCGGCGTACCGGAAGCTGGTTTGCCATGGAGGCCGACCCATCCGCGGTACAAAATCACGGGTCTGCGCTGCTGGATCTGCTCATCGCCTGCATTCGTTTTGCGCGCTTGCATCAACGAGCCAGCTCACCGAGATGCAGCGGATTCGACAGTTGTCGAAAGCCCTTGCCCAAGAGCGCAGACCGGTGATTTTGTACCTAAGCACCGACTTCTCCGTGCTAGACCAGCATTGACACGGCTCGGGTGAAGGCGCAGCGAAAACGCCCCAGTGGCGAACCGCGACGTCGGGCTCGCGGTTGTCGTCATCATGATCGCCAAACCGCTCCCTACTCCTCGTAGGGAGTCAGCACCACCTTCAGGCAACCGTCCTCGTGAGCCTCGAACGCGCGGTACGCCTCAAGCGCCTCGTTCAGCGGGAAGCGCTTCGAGATCAAAAGCCCGGTGTCCAACCGCCCCGCAGCGATCAGGTTCATTACGCGGTCCAAGCAATGCGCGTCCACGCCGCCGGTCTTGAACACCAGGTTCTTGCCGTACATGCGGGGAAGGGGCAGCACCTGGTCCTCCTCGTAAAGCGCCATGACCGACACCACGGCGTTGGGCCTGGCCACGCGCCAAGCAAGCTCGAACGTTCCCGATGCGCCGGCGCACTCGATGACGGCGTCCGCGCCGCGCCCTTCGGTCAACGCGCGCACGGCTTGCTCGGGGTCCGTTGCTGCGTCGGCGGGGTCGATCGCCGCATCCGCCAGCCCGCGCTCCATGGCTAGCGTCCTGCGTTCGGCATCCACTTCCAACGCGATCACCTGCGCGGCGCCGTAAAGCCGCGCGCACATCATGGCGCACAGCCCCACCGGTCCGGCGCCTATGACCGCCACCGTGTCGCCCGGCTCGATCTCGGCTATTTCGGCTCCGAAATAGCCCGTGGCCAAAATGTCTCCCAGAAACAGCGCGTCTTCGTCGGTCACGTTGTCGGGGATGGGCGTGCAGCCGTTGTCCGCGAACGGAACGCGCACGTACTCGGCCTGGCAGCCGTCGATGCGGCATCCCAGCTCCCAGCCGCCCCGTTCGCAATTGTTCACGTAGCCGCGCTTGCAGAAGAAGCACTCTCCGCAAAACGTCTCCACGTTCACGGCCACGCGGTCTCCGGGCTTCACGCGCGCAACGTTCGCGCCCACCGATTCCACTACGCCCACGAATTCGTGCCCCAGCACGGTGCCGGGCACGGCCCGCGGTACCGCATGGTGGAGTATGTGCAGGTCGCTCGTGCAAATGCTCGATCGCGTAACGCGTACCACGGCATCGGTGGCCGCCTCTACACGCGGTCGGGGCCGATCGGCCAGCTGTAGGTTCTCGCCGTCCCAAACGACGGCTTTCATAGTTTTCGCGGGGCGGGGAAGAGGTTGGTTCGTCATACGTGCTCCTTCGGGGCGGCGGTTTGAAAACAGCGGGGTCAGATCGAAAGCGACAGCCCGTCGGCGGCGGGCTTCACGCGACCGTCGTACTGCTCGAGGTAGTTCTCCAGCTCTTCAAGCGTGACGGGCTCGTCGTAGTGCATGGCCAAATGCGTGAGGTACAGCGTCTTGGCGCCAAGCCCCAACCCCTCTTCGATGCACTCCTGCACGCTGTGGTGGTCGTCGGGCGACCAGTTTCGCTTCCAGAACGTTGCGTCCATGGCCATGATGTCCATGCCTCTCACGCGCTCGGCCGTTTCAGGGGGAAGCTTGCCGGTGTCCGACGCGTAGAACAGGCGGGTCTCCTTGGTTTCGATAAGGTATCCGTACGTGCCGGGCGCGTGCGTCACCGGCAGGGCCGTGTAGCGTGCTCCGTCCAGCTCGATGCACTGGTAGGGCTGAATCTCGCGCATGTCCAGGCAGCCCGTCATGTAGTGGAATTCCCGGCCGATGCCTTCGAGCGTCGCGGCGCTGCCGTACGTGGGCAGCGCCGCCTTGCGCACAAGCTGCACAAGGTACTCCAGCTCGCCCAGACCGCCCATGTGGTCGAAGTGCGCGTGCGTGAACAGCAGTTCGTCCACGGTGCGCACGTCCTCTCGGATGAGTTGATGGCGCACGTCGGGCGGCGTGTCGATGAGCACGGTCCTGCCTGGCGAGCCGTCGGCGTTCGCGCCCCGCACCATGACGCCGCAATCGCCGCGCCGCGCGCGCGGGTTCCGACGAGCCTCGTTGCAGGCGGGGCAGTCGCAGAAGAAGGCCGGTATGCCGCACCCGGCGGCGGTGCCCATGAACGTGAACGTATGCGTCCCTTTTTCCATCGCTGCTCCTTGATTGTTCGTCGTGCCCACCGCTTCATGATATCGCTTTTGCGGCGGGCTTTCCTCGGGTCCCGCGACGAGCCGTACCCGATAGGGGCGGACTCATTGCATCGTTATCCTCTTTTTTTGGATCGTCGGGGGCGCAAAAATCCATTATCGGGGTAGCACATGCTTTTATGCATGGTTATAATCAATTAGCAGATCTAATCTACTACTTGTTGGCATCGAGCAACTAAAGAAGACGAGAAGCACGATGCCAATTGGCGGTTGAAGAAGACGAGCTGCTGCTGCGCCGGTTCGATCCAGGGGAACCGTGCCATGTCCCCGGGAGCGCGCGAAATGCCCAGGCGAGCGGTCGGCGCGGAAATCGAGGTCCGATCAACTAATACTAGCGGGCTTACTCGCTGGCGGAATTTAGAGCTTCCGGGGTGATGTGGATGGAACGGGCGTTTTATACACTGGCGTGGATGATCCGCGCGAGCGAGAGCATTCATGCCAAGCGGAGCTCCCGCGCATAATCATGCGAACGGTACGACAGGGTTAAACGGTGAGGAAAACGGACGAGAAGAAGAGGGGAAGGTAGATGACGGAGATTTCCAAGACGTCGAGCGGTCTCAAGGGCCTTGTGTGCCCGGATACCGAATCGACCGAGGTGGACATCCATCAAGAGGGTGTCACCATGGTCAAGTCGCTCTGCTATTTCTGCCATGCCAACTGCGGCGTGCTCGCTTACGTCAAAGACGGCGACGTAATCAAGATCGAAGGCGATCCCGATTACTCGAACCAAGGCGGATTGTGCTGTCGCGGCACCAGTGCGTTGCTGCACGTCAACCACCCCGCCCGCATCAACCATGCGTTGAAGCGCGTGGGCGGCAAGGGCGAGGGCAACTGGGAGAAGATCCCGTACGACCAGGCCATCCAAGAAGTTGCCGATCGGCTGAACCAGATAAAGAAGGAAAGCGGCGCCGAAGCGGTTGCTTCCGCGGGCGGCACCACGCGCACCGACGACTGGGCGCGCCGCCGCTTCCTGAATCAGTTCGGCACGCCGAACGGGTTCCACAACGCGCTGCTGTGCTGGATCCCCACGTTCATGGCCGAAACCTGCGTGGCGGGTTGGTCGCCGTTCGAAACCGACCTCATGGGCGCGAAGTGCCTCATCCTCTGGGGCATGAATCCGGGCGCCTCCACGCTAGGCGGCATGAACGGCTACACGGACCTGCAGAAAGCCGGCTTGAAGATCGTGGTCGTGGATCCTCGGTATTCCGAAACGGCCTCCAAAGCCGACCTGTGGCTGCCGCTGCGTCCCGGTTCCGATGCGGCGCTCGCGCTTGCCATGCTCCACACCATCATCTACGAGGGCCTTGTCGACTACGATTTCGTGGGCGAGTGGTGCGACGGCTTCGACGAGCTTCAAGAGCACGTCGCCGAGTACACGCCGGAATGGGCCGCCCCCATCACCTGGCTCGAGCCTGACAAGATCCGCGAGGCCGCGCGCCTGTACGCCATGAACACGCCGGGCTGCATCCAATGGGGTTGCACGTGGGACCAGATCGGTCGCGCTTCCACCACCGGCAGCCACGCTATCGCCCTTATGCGCGCGATCTGCGGAAACCTGGACGTTCCCGGCGGCGACGGCATGCCCGGCCCCGCTTTGAACTACCTTACCGACGAGGAGATGGAGCTTAACGAGTGCCTGCCCGAAGATCAGAAGGGCAAGCAGATCGGCTCCAACAAGTTCAAGCTCACCTCGTGGCCCGGCTACCAGCTTATCTCCGATAACGCGAAGCGCACGTGGGGCAAGACCCTGCCCACCGAGTGGTTCTGCGAGGCGCACGGCCCCAGCGTTTTCAAGGCCATCATCACGGGCGACCCGTACCAGGTGCGCGCGCTCATCGTGAACGCCAGCAACCCCGTCAACTCGTACGGCGACGCCAAGATGACGCTCGAAGCGCTGAAGAAGTGCGAGTTCCTGGTCACGGTGGACTACTGGATGACCCCCACGGCGCTGCTGTCCGACTACGTGTTCCCGGCGGCGGGCGCGCTTGAGCGGCCCACCATCGTCACCCACTACGGCGCAACCGACTCGATCATGGGCGGGAAGCGCGCGATGCAGCCCAAGTACGACCGCCACACCGACATGACGTTCTGGCGCAAGCTGGGACTTGCGTGCGGCCAGGATCCCGCCAACTGGCCTTGGGAGACCGAGGAAGAAGCCTACTTCCACATTCTCCAGCCTTTGGGCCTGCCCGGCGTGGAATGCTACGACGATTTCGTCGACTACTATCGCATGTACTATCCGCCGCTGCACCAGAACAAGTTCAAGACCAACGGCGGCTTCTGGACGCCTTCGGGCAAGGTCGAGTGCAACTCGTCCATCCTGCGCGAGCTTGGCTACGCGGGCATGCCCACCTACATCGGCTGCATCGAAAACGAGATCGACACCCCGGAGATCGCTGCGGAATACCCCATCGTGCTCACCACGGGCGGCGGCTTCATGCCGTACCACCATTCGGAGCACTTCCAGATGCAGGGCATTCGCTACCTGTATCCCGATCCGTACTTCTCCATCAACCCGGAACTGGCTGCGAAGCTCAACATCGAGTACGGGGAATGGTGCTGGATAGAAACGCGTCGCGGCCGCATCAAGATGCGCGCCAACGTGGAGGCGGAGGTCCATCCGAACGTGGTGTTCGCGCCGCGCGGCTGGTGGTTCCCCGAGCGCGACGGCTCCGCCGACCTGAACAATCCCTTCGGGTGCCTTGAGTCGAACGTCAACGTGCTGACCTCGGTCGATGACGAGCACTGCGATCCGATGGGCGGATCGTGGGCGAACCGCGGCTTGATGTGCAAGGTGTACAAGTGCGGCGATTTCGACAAGGAGTACAAGCCGGAGGATACCCAGTTCTCCATCCCCGGATCTTCGGCTAAGCCGGGCGTCACGGTCATGCCGAGCGACCAGAAGCTTGCACGCGAGCCTATTCCGTTCGAGAAGCCGCAGCCTCCCGAGGACGTTCCCGAGGGATACGAATGGGTGTGGCAGAACAACGCCCTGTACCAGAAGGACACGCATTTCCGTCTTGACGAATCGGGTTGGCTTGTCAACCCCCGCACGAAGGCGTACCACGACGCGTACACCGGCTGGCGCTACGACGCGGCGGGCGAGTGCCTTGTGGACGACGCGACCGGCAAGCTGTACACGATGGATCGCGAGGAGATCGTGGTCGTGGCGGGCGTCCGCTGCTATCCCGGTGCGGCGGCTGCCCCGTTCGAGGTTCCCGAGAACTTGACCTGGAACGCGGAGGCGGGCTGCGCCGTCCTTGGCGACCTTCCGTACGTCTACGATCCGAACAGCGGCTGGTTACTGGATCCTGAAAGCGGCGCGTTCCACGACGCGTACTACGGGTGGCTCTACGACGCGGCCACGGGAAATCTGATCGACGAGGCGACGGGCAAGCGCTACGACATGTCGTATGCCCCCGTCGAAGACTAGTTGCCGAGCGGGAAGAAAGGATAGATACATGACTCGTTACGTTATGGTCATCGACCAACGTCGCTGCATCGGTTGCCATTCCTGCACGGTTGCTTGCCGTACGTGGAACAAGCTTCCGCTTGACATCATTTACAACCCGGTGGTTACCGAGGGCGCGCAGGGCACCTGGCCCAACGTCCATAAGAGCTGGCAGCCGCTGCTGTGCATGCACTGCGAGAACCCCGAGTGCGTTCCCTGCTGCCCGTCGGGCGCAAGCCAGCAAGACGAAGACGGAACCGTGTGGGTCGACCCCAAAAAATGTCTGTCGTGCAAGGTGTGCGTGAACGCCTGCCCCTACGGCATGCGCGACGCCTCGCACCTGGAGGATCGCATGCACCGCTTCGTGCGCAAGTGCACGTTCTGCCGCGACAAGCGCCAGCTCGATCCCTCCGCGCAGCCGTACTGCGTGCTGACCTGCCATCAGAAGGCTCGCATTTTCGGCGATCTCGATGATCCGAACAGCGAAGTTTCCAAGCTTATCGGATCGGTGAAGACCGAGCGTCTCTTCGAAGAGCTGGGCACCGAGCCTCAGATCTACTACATTCCTGATTTGGGAGGTAAGGCATAATGAAGCATCATTACTGGGAGCCCCCCATCGCCCTCTACCTGTTCCTGGGCGGCTTGGCTGGCGGCGTTTTGTTCCTGGCTGCTATCTTCAACAGCTTCGTAGTTCCGGGTCATGCGGAAGTGTTCGCGCTTCCGGTGCTCGTGGCCCTGGGCTGCGTGGCCTTGGGCTGCGTGTTCCTGATCGTCGACCTTGGCCAGCCGGGCGTGTTCTGGAGGGTGTGGACAACGTCGAAGTCCATCATCAAATGGGGCGCGACGTTCCTGGTCATCGCCTCGGTGTTCGCGTTGGTGTTCTTCCTCGCCTTCGTCGGCGACGCGCTGCCCGTGCTTGCCGGCCTGTCCGATCTTCTGAAGCCCGCCGCCGACTTCTCCTTGCTGGTTGCCGGGTTCTTCGGGCTGTGCATCATGATGTACACGGGCATCATGCTGTCCACGCTGAAAGCCCATGCGTTTTGGGCGACCCCGGCGCTTCCCGTGCTGTTCACCATTTCGGCCATCTCGACGGGCTGCGCCGCCATCGTCTTGTCCATCGGCGGTTGGCCTGCGGCTTTTTCGCTGGAGTCGTTCGTCGTGTCCGAAGTTGTGCTGGAAATCCTGCACGTGGCCGACATCGTGCTGGTCATTGCCGAGCTCATCGTGCTGCTGACCATGGTCCTGTCGTTCGCGGGTGCTGGTAACGTGACCGCAAAGGCGGCGGCTCGTCGGTGGGTGCGCGGATCGTATGCGGGCCTGTTCTGGGTTGGCATGGTGGGTCTGGGCCTGGTGGTGCCGCTGCTTATGTACCTGGGCGGCGGCCATTCGCCGGCTGCTCAGGTTGTGGCTCCCATCCTGGTGCTGTGCGGCGGCTGCCTGCTGCGCTTCATGGTGGTCAACACCGATGATCGCGCCGAGATTCCGGGCGAGAACCGCTACTACAATCGCGTTGCCAAAAAGGACGCGGAGTTCATTTCCAAGTGGACGTACGGCGATAACCAATTCTAAATTCGCCCGCGCCGGGCTGCGGGCTTCCAAGGATGCCTGCGGCCCGGATGCGCGGTTTTGACCGGAGGGGATAGACGATGGAGAGGACGGGGGAGGGTTGCATGAGCGAGTACGTGTTCGAAGACGCCCTGGCGCGAAGCATTGTTTCGTGTGGGTTCCCGCAACTTGAGATCGCGGTTGAGCGCGTCCCGGGCGATCCGCGCCCGTGTTCTTCGGTGTTCTTCCCTGGCTGTTCGCTGATCAACTACGGATTGCCGCTGGTCAACGCTGTGTACGACACTCTTTCGGATGCGGGTTGCGTCGACGGCGTCTCGCTTTTGTGCTGCGGAAAGATACTGTCGTACGAACCTGGCGGAGACGCCGTGCGCGCTTCGTTCGAAGAGCAGCTGCGCGCAAGTTTGCGCTCTTCCGAAGTCGAGCGCATCGTGGCTGCGTGTCCCAATTGCGTGCAGGCCCTGCGCGCCGCGCTTGCGGCCGACGAGCGTACGGCCGGCATCCAGGTTGTCGCGCTGCCGGCGGTGCTGGCCAACCTGGGCTACCGTATCGACGAAGGCGTTGCTCGGCGCCTGCTGGCGCAAGAGACGGGAGTCGCGGCTTCCGAGGTGCGCGCGAGCGTGCACGACTCGTGCCCTGATCGGGATACCGGGGAATTCGCCGATGGCGTGCGCGCGCTCATGCCCGCCGACCTTATGGTTGAGCTGGCTCATATTCGCAAGCGCTCGTACTGCTGCGGGTCGTTGCTGCGGGCGGTTGGGAAGTTCGATCGCGCCGACGACGCCGCGCGCCGCCATGGCCAGGAAGCTCGCGCGGCCGGATCGAGCGCGTTCGTGGTGGCGTGCATGAGCTGCGCGCTGCAGTTGGAAATGTTTGCGGCGCCGATCTCGGCGTTTCACTACTTGGAGCTTTTGTACGATTGGCGCATCGATTGGAGTCGAGCCGATTCGTACATGAAACTCCGGTTTCTTTTCGACGACGCTCTTGATGCCGTGGAGGGCGCATCGAGTTCGCGGGCGTTCGCGTCTCTCGAGCCGCCCAAGGCTGCTTGCGCCGCCGGCGTTGGCCAGCGCGTCGAAACGAGTCCGGAGGTGATCTCGTGACCACGGAAATCAAGCCTACGAACTGCCATTACTGCGGATACTGCTGTGCGCTTCTCGCCACGGTCGAGGACGGGCGCGTGGTGAAGATCGACCCCGATCCTGCGCGCTATCCCTACGATGCTCGCGTTCTTGCGGGATGTCGCCGCTGGCGCATGAACCTGGACGCCCTCGACGGCGCCGATCGGGTGAACTACCCGTTGCGGCGCGCAGGGTCGCGCGGCAGCGGGAAGTGGGAGCGCGTGAGCTGGGACGATGCGCTCGACGATATTGCGGCGCGGTTGCAGGAGCTTGCTGCCGAGCACGGCCCGGAAACGCTTGCCAGCGCCATCGGCGGCCCGCACGCTTCGTTTTGGCCGCTGCATCGTTTCATGAACCTGTTCGGAAGCCCGAACAACATGGGCATCGGGCAGATCTGCTGGAACCCGCGCATCTGGATGGACGTTCTGACGTTCGGGTGGACGGTGGAGGCCGACATTGTTCCGGGTGTTACGGAATGCCTGTTTCTTTGGGGCACGAACCCGGCGGAATCCGACAACTCGGCATTCTGGCGCTCCGTGCTGCGGTTCGCGAAGTCCGACGCGCCGCTGGTGGTCGTCGATCCTCGGCGCACGCAAGCCGCGGCCGTCGCCGATCTGTGGCTGCCCGTTCGCCCGGGAACCGATTGCACGCTGGCCTTGGGCTTGCTGCAGGTGATCATTGCCGAGAGCCTGGTCGATCGCGCGTTCGTGGACGCTTGGTGCTTCGGCTACGACGAGTTGGCCGCATGCGTACGGCACTACACGCCCGAATACGTGGCCAGTGTGTGCGATGTGCCGGCTGACGACGTCGTGCGCGCCGCGCGCCTGTTCGCGCAGGCCGGAGCCGCCGCCCTCGTTTCGGGCCGCGGCATCGACCAGGCGGGCGCGAACGTCGCGCCGACGCACCGCGCGATCTGCTGCTTGCGCGCCGTCACGGGCAATGTGGACAAGCCGGGATCTTGCGTTCTGGCCGACGCCCCCGACTTCGTTTCCGAGATGGAGCTCGAGATGACCGACGCTCTGAAGCCGGAGCATCGCGCGCGCTGCTTGAACACGCCGCACACCCCGCTTCAGTGCTTCGACGGCTACGACTTGGTTCGCCCTCTTACGGAGCGGTTGGGACGCACGCTTCCGGAGCGCTACCTGACCTCGGCGCATCCGCATCTGGTGCTGCGCGCCATGGAGGTCGGCGACCCGTACCCGGTGCGCGCGCTTATCGTGAACGCCACGAACCCGCTTCTGACGTACGCCGACACGCATCGCGTCTTCGAGGCGTTCATGGGGCTGGACTTGCTGGTGGTTCTGGACTACTACATGACGCCCACCGCGAGCATCGCCGACTACGTGCTGCCGATCGCCGGCGCCATCGAGCGGCCCGTGCTGCAGGTGCACGGCGGCGTGGCGAACATGGGCTACGGCGGTCCCGCCGCGGTGCCTCCCTACTACGAACGACGGTGCGACTACGACGTGTTTCGGGAGTTGGGCTTGCGCTTGGGGCAAAAGGACGCGTGGCCCGAAGAGACGCTGGCCGACGCCTTCGCGGCGCAGCTTGCGCGCGCGGGCGTGAACTGGGATACGTTCTGCGATCTGGGCACGTACTGGCAGCAGCCCGCGTACGCCAAGCACGAGCTGCTCGGCCCCGATGGTCGTCCTCAGGGCTTCGCAACCACGACGGGCAAGGTGGAGCTGGCGAGCGAGCTGTTGCCGCGGCTGGGCGCCCCCCGCTTGCCCACGCCGGCCAGGCCGATCACCTTGTGCTCGCAGGAACTACTCGACGACGCCCGGGCGAAGGGGGCGGCGCACGTGGCGATGATAACCGGCTCGCGCAAGCAGCCCTACAACGCGTCGATGTACTTCAACAACGCATCGTTCAGGGAGAAGTCGCCGTACCCGGTGGCCGAGATGAGCGCGGCTACGGCCGAGCGCCTGAGGCTGTCTCCGGGCGATTGCGTGGAGGTTGCCACCGACAACGGCTCCGCTTGCTTCGTGCTGGCCGTCGCGCGCATGCGCGACGATCTTGTGAACGTCGACTACGGCTGGTGGCATCCCGAATGGGAGCCGGGCGCTCCTGCGTTCGGGGGCATCTGGGAGTCGAACGTGAACTGCCTCACATCGTGCAAGCCGGAAGAGCCGATGATCGGCACATGGTGCTACAACGCCGTCGACTGCGTAGTGCGAAAGGTCGACAGAGTTCTAAGCTGGGAGCGGCCGACGGGGGAAAGCGTCGGCAAGTCCGATTGATCGGACGGTCGTGAACAGCTGCTTTATAACGAAAAGAAACACGACGAGAAGGAGAATGTCCCCATGGCGGAGAAGAAGCAAGCATTGCTGTTGTTCAGCAAGCCTCCGGTGCCGGGTATGGTAAAGACGCGCTTGACCACCGAGCGAGGCGGGTTTCTCACCCCCGAGCAGGCTGCCGAGTTCTTCAAGCGCAGCCTGTACGACGTGAGCGAGCTTTCGATGCACGCGCTCATCGAGATGCAGCTTGAAAACGACGCTGCCGTCGAGGCCGACCCAAGCGTCGACAAGATCACCTACGACTTCTTCGTGTCCACGACGCCGGCGTCGAACGTGGAGCTTATGAAGGAGACGTACGACGCCATCGGTCCGTGGCCGATGGAGGTGCATTACCTCACGGACAAGGGCGCGACGTTCGACGACCATTTCGACGACGCGTTTCGCCAGCTTTTCGATCTGGGCTACGAGCACGTGGTGTCCGTGGGCGGCGACATTCCCACCTTGCCCAAATCCCACGTGATCCAGTCGTTTCAATGGCTCGACTATTTCCAGGCGCTCGGCAAGCCCGGTTTCGTGCAAGCGCCCTGCCAGGAGTGCGGAACGTCGCTGGTGGGGTACAGCCACAACACGCCCGTGAACCATCAAAGCGTCTATTACAACACCGACGGGGTTCCGGCGCTTGACGGCTACATGGCCAAGCTTCAGGACCGCGACGTGCCCTGCGCCTATTTGTCCCCCGTGTCCGACATCGACGAATCGACCGACCTTGCGCACGCCATCTCGTGCATACGCGCCATCAAGCAGTCGGCCGCGTACCAGCCCGGCTTGTTCGTGCCGCAGCGCGTGCTCGACTGGGTCGACTTCATGGGCATCCGGGTTGCCACGCCTCCGAACGACGAGCACGATCCCCGTCAGTACATCGACGAGTAAGAAGACCTGATGAGCGAGCAAAAAACAAGAGGAAGCGAGCATGTGCCGCTGCACAAGACCACGGCGCTGTGCCCGGACTGTTTGCGCGAGCTACCCGCGGACGTGTACGCCGACGCCGAGGGCGTCGTGTGGATGGAGCGCACCTGTCCCGATCACGGCAGGCTTGCTACGCGCATGTGGCCCGATGCCGCGCACTACGAATGGCTGCGCTCGCTCGCGTTTCCCAGGACGTCGCCGTGCGGTGCCATTCCCCCTTCAGGGCCGTGCCCGCTTGGCTGCGGCACGTGCTCTCGCCATGAGCGTCGCGCAACGCTCATGGAAATCGAGGTCACGCGCAACTGCAACCTGCATTGCCCCGTGTGCTTCATGAGCGCGGAAACGGGCGAGGGCGATCCTACGATGGACGAGATCGAGGCCATGTACGACGTGATCGTGAACGCGGTGGGCGCAGACGGTGCCGTGCAGATCACGGGCGGCGAGCCGACGTGCCGCAAGGATCTGCCCGAGATCATCCGCATGGGTCGCGAAAAGGGCTTCTGGGGCATCGAGGTCAACACCAACGGCCTGGTCATCGCCGCGCGCGACGGCTATTTGGAAGAACTGGTGCAGGCGGGGCTCACCGGGGTGTACCTGTCGTTCGACGGCTTGACGGGCAATGTGTACGAGGGGACGTGCGGCCGGGACATCCTCGACGTCAAGCTGAAGGTCATCGAGCGGTGCCGCCAGGTGGGCGTTCAGGTGGTGCTGTCGGTGGCCGTGGTTGCCGGCCTGAACGATGGGCAATTGGGGGACCTGCTGCGCTTCTGCCTGGACAACGCGGACGTGGTGGCGGGCTTGGCACTTCAACCGGCGTTCACCTCGGGGCGCTTCGACGCGGAGCGCGCCCTGCCCATGAGCTCGGGGGACGTGATATTCAAGCTGGCCGAGCAGTCGGAAGGGCTCATCGGCCCGCGCGACGTATGGCCGCTCGGATGCTCGAACCCGCTGTGCGACACCGGCGTGTTCTTCGTGCACGGCGAGCCTCCCCGGGGCGTGGCGCCGCATCCGTCGGGCTTCTACCCGGCTACCAGGGCGATGACGATGGAAGAGTACCGCAAAGGGTACTCGCCAGACAGCCCGCAGGGCTCGGTGTTCTTGGACATCCTGGCTCAGAAGGGCGTCGAGGTGACAAGTGGGCTTTCGGTGATCGTCATGAACTACATGGACGCGGTGTCCATGGACACGCAGCGGCTGCGCGAATGCTCCATGATGGTCGCGGTTCCCGATGGCCGCGCGATTCCGTTCTGCTCGTATCACTTGACGGACTCGTGCGGGCGAAGGGTGTATCCGCCTTGGTGCAAGGAATCGCTGCGGTAAGGTTGCGCGACGGGCTCGAAGGCCGGTTTTCGGTTTCGCGCGGAGGTTATGGAAGGGACGCTGATATGACGAATAGCAACGAGGTGGCTTACGCTATCCATGTTGACCAAAGGCTGTGCACGCAGTGCGGCTTGTGCAAGGCGTTTTGCCCGGTGAACGTGTTCGAGCTGGTGGAAGGCGTTCCTCAGGCGTTGCGCTTGGACGACTGCTGGGGCTGCGAGACGTGTGCGGGACAGTGCCCGGCGCACGCGATCCGCATCGAAGCCTCGGCCGCTGCGCGTGCGGCCCAGGCCGATCGGGAGATGGCGCCGCCTCTTGACGAGGCCGTGAAAGCCCAGTACAAGGAATGGGCCGATACGATGCGCGAGATCCTAGGATTGCGCTGGCATCCTGTGGCCATCTCCCTTATCAAGGCAGGGGAGCCGCTTCCCGACGTGCCGCTTCCCGAACAGCGTCTGCGCTATTGCCAGTCGCTCATGGCCGCTCGCCGCGGGGCGTCGATCATGATGCCCGCGAACCGCCATGCGTGCCCGGACGGAACGTCCATTCTGGGTCTTACGCCCATGCCGGAGAAGCTTGCGTCGGGGGAGCTGTACATCCTGTTCCATAAGCTGGATTCTGTAGAGGCGGCGAAGCGCATGGTTCACGAGCGCCCCTGCTTGGAGCCTCGCACGGTGGATGCGACGGTGGTGTGCCCCCTCGACGACGCGAAGTGCGCAGCCGACGTGGTGGCCGTGATCGCGAAGCCCGAGCAGATGATGTGGCTGTCTATGGCAACATCGTACTACACGGGACATCGCCATGATTTCCATGCAAGCGGCTATAATGCCCAGTGCGTTGAAACCACGCTGCTGCCTCTGACGTCGGGCGAGATCAACATATCGTTCGGGTGCTACGGGTGCCGCGCTTCGTCTGATGTGGACGATTCCATGATGATGATGGGCATTCCCGTGGACTTGATGCCCGACGTGGTGAAAGGGTTGAAAGAGCTGGGGAAGAAGGCCATTCCTCAGTCGCGGGATAAAATATACTTGCCGCCGTTCTAGGCGGGGCTTTTCCGGCAGGCGGAGCGTGCGGCGCGTTCGTTCGCCCCGCCTGCCGCGTACGTACGAACAAGGGGGTTGTCGTGGTCTGCGATTTGTTCTCTATCCGCGATGCGCGGCAAGAAGACAAGGCGGTGCTCGATTCGTACGCGAACGCCGAGGGGATGGATGCCATTCCCTCCATCGAGGGCGTGCGCGTGGCGGTGAACGAAGACGACGAGGTTGTGGGGTTCATTCGCGTTGTCACGTTCAAGGAGGGCGTGGCGTTCGTGAACCCGGTTGTCACGTACCGAACGTGGCAGGGCTTCGGCGTCGGGCGCGCCCTCATGGACGAAGCGCTTTCCCGACACGGCGAGCTCAGGCTTGTCTCGCGCGGTTCGAGTCGCGCGTTCTACGACGCTCTTGGCTACGAGTCCATCGGGTGGGATCTTATCGAAATGAGCTTGGTCGACGATTGCGACCACTGCACCATGCGCGACGAATGCGGGCCGCAACCTATGCGAAAGAGGCTGCGGCCCTAGCGTGGTTTTGCGGCGCGTTTTCGGAACTTGTTGCTAGTGGGAACAACGAGGGGCGTCGGGCAGGTCGATTCCAAGGGCCGACGCGGCCAGGCCGCGCAGCTCTTCGAGCGTGAGCTCGTAGCAGGCAAGGGCGTCGATCCAGCGGCGCAGGCAGCAGCGACCCTTGTCGGTCAGCGAGAACAGGCGCTTGGCGGATCCCTCTTCGGGTACGTCCCATTCCGACGTGACCAGCTCGGCTTCCTCCATGCGCTTGAGCGCGCGGTAGATGCCGGTGGCGTCGGGCTTCTTTCCGCCGAACATGGGCGAAGATGCTGCCTGTTGCACGATGACGTAGCCGTGCAACGGCTCGTCGGAGCATGCGAGCAGCGTAAGGATGGTGGGCTGCGACAAACGGTTGAGCGACTTGCCGAGCTCCGCGCACTCTCGCATGTCTTCGTCGGACTTAGGATGACAACTGCTCCACATGGGAAACCTCTTTTTCACTACGCGGTTTGCTTTGGGATTCGGCACGCCTTCGCATGTTCTCGGTCGTGCGCGCTTTCGGTAAAATTGCAAATGATATCATCTCATGAATATTTGCACTTAGCCAATAGTTTCTTCTCGTCTTTGCTATTTTGTTTCTTTCGGCCTTTGCGGCGCGCGGACGGGGGCGCGTGCGGGCGTGCATCGTGCTTTTTTGACCTCCTTCCTCTAGCGCGCCGCCGCTCGTTGTGGTTTCATAGGCGCATCGATCGATAAGGGGCTTATGGACACCTCCTTTTTTCAGCAAATGCTCTCCGACTCGCAGGTGCTCACCGTGCCGTGGAGCATCGATTATTTTTCCGTGGTCGTCGGCGTGCTGACGGGCGCGCTGTTCGCATGCGACCGCAAGCTCGACATCATCGGCACCGTTGTGCTGGGCCTGGTCACCGGGTACGGCGGCGGTATCATCCGCGATGTGCTCATGCAGGATCACGGCGTGTACTTCACCTCGCACCCCGACCTTATCGTCATCTGCATTGCCATCTGCGTGTTCGTGTTTTACTTCCGCGGATTGTTCCGGCATTTGGACGCCACGGTGTTCTTCGCGGACGCGCTGTCGGTGGGGCTGTTCGCGCTGGCCGGGGCCAGCAAGGCGTATGCGTGCGAGCAGGGCGTTGTGCTGTCGATCATCCTGGGCGCCATCACGGCGGTGGGTGGCGGCGCGGTGCGCGACATCTGCGTGGGGGAGACGCCCGGCATCTTCAAGCAGAGCAACTTCTACGCGGTGGCGGGCTTGGGCGGCTCGCTTGCGTTCGTCGTGCTGGCGTACGCGGGCGCTCCGTTGCCCATCGCGGGCGTTGCCTGCGTGTTCGCGGTCGTGTTTCTGCGTTACTGGAGCGTGTACTACGATTGGAAAACGCGCAGCGAGGCGGACCTTACGCCCCATGTTGCGCGCGGCGTCGGCAAGGTGAAGCGCGTGGTGTCGGGCGTGTTCCTGCACGGCGGCGACACGACGGCGGCGCAGAAGCGCAGTCTGCGTCGCGTGCTGCGGCGCCGTCGCGACGACGAGTAGCGGGCACGAGGCTGCCGGCGTCGGCTGCGCGGCGGGGGTGCAGGAACGTTTCGCTTGCGAGCGCTTTCGCCTGCGTGCTGTCTGCCAGCGCTACCTGAGGTAGCGTCTTGCGCACGAAAAACGGCTTCCGCTGGCAGGTTCTGACGGTTTGCGGTCGTTTGACGCCCGCTACAAGTCGGCCGTTTTCAACCCGGATTCGCCACGCGCTCCTGAACAGGCACGATGCAAAGCGCTTTCCAGCTGGAAGGGCGGCGAAAGCGAATCGACGACCCCCAACCGTCAAAACCTGCCAGCGGGAGCCGTTTTTCGCGCGCAAGCGGGGTGGGAACCCGTTCGCGCGGCCCGGGCGCTTCGCTCGCACGGCCCGCTGCATGCACCCTGCGCCCCGCCCCACCTCACCCCGCGCCCCGCACGCCCCGCCGCGCCCGCCTCGCCCCGCCGTGCGCCCCGCCTCGCACCTCGCCGCCTACATCCCGCGCCCTCCGCGTTCGCCCTGTGCGCTTTTCGTCCCCTCGTTTCCCGGCGCATGTGCGGCGTGGTACACTTTCGAGCGATCGAATTCTCCAGGATCGGCGCAGATGATCGCGCGATCCTCCACGAAAGGCAACCACATGGCTGACTACATAGAAGGCAAGCGCCCCATCATCGAGGCGCTGCGCACGGGCGTGCCCGTCAAGAGCATCCTCATGGCCGACAACGTCAAGCGCGACGGCCTCATCGAGGATATCTTGCGCAAGGCGAAGCGCGCTGGCGCAACGGTGGAGATGGTTCCGCGCAAGATCCTCGACGACAAGTCGGATCGTGGCAGCCATCAGGGCGTTATGGCCAAGACGAAGCCGTTTCCCTATGCGGGCATCGGTGATATCGTGGGCGCGGCTGAAGCCTCTGCGGCAAACAACGACGGCCGTGCGCTCGTGGTGATCCTCGATCACATCACCGACGCCGGCAACCTGGGCGCCATTTCGCGCAGCGCTGAAGCGGTGGGCGCGTGCGGCCTGATCATCCCCAACAAGCGCAGCGCGCACGTGGAAGCTTCAACGTACAAGAGCTCGGCCGGCGCCATCGCGCACGTGCCCGTGGCGCAGGTGTCGAACCTGGTCCAGGCCATCAACCGCCTCAAGGAAGAGGGCTTTTGGGTGGCTGCTGCCACCGAGCATGCCCAGGACCTTATCTGGGACACCAACCTCAAGGGCAAGATCGCGCTGGTGATGGGCAACGAGCACGAGGGCGTTTCTCGTCTGGTGCTGGAAAACTGCGACCTGTTCGCGAAGCTGCCGCTTGAGGGCGAGGTTGCTTCCCTTAACGTGGCGCAGGCGGCCACGGCGTGCATGTACGAGTGGCTTCGTCAGAACCGCGCTTGATTGCAGGCGATGCACCGCTATGGCACGGCAACGTAAAAAACTCCTGATCGTGGACGGGTACAACGTGTTGCGCTCGGGCAGCCGGTACCGTCAGGTCACCGACCCGGACTACACGGACGACACGTTCAACGTCGCGCGCGAAACGCTCATCAACGACGTGATCAACTACGCGGGGCGCGACTGGCGCGCCATCATCGTGTTCGATGGCGCGCGCAACGCGTTTTCCACCGGCGAGGCGGAAACCATCGGCGGCGTGCGCATCATGTTCAGTCCGGCCGGTCAGTCGGCCGACAAGGTGATCGAGAAGCTGGCGCACGATGCGCGCGAACGTCAGGTGGAAACGCTCGTGGTCACAAGCGATGCCACCATCCAGGACACCGTCTTCGGCTTCGGCGTGGATCGCATGAGCGCCGACGGTTTCAGCCGTGAGGTGGGCATGCATTACGAAGACGCCCGCTTGGACGAAACGCCGAAGGTGGCGCAGAAGAACACCGTTGCATCGCGCATCGATCCTGCCGTCCTGGCGAAGCTCAAGGCCATGCGCGACGGGGAGAGCGAACCTCATGGACGATAGCGCGCATGCCGAGGCCGGCCGTTCCGTCTACCATGTGGGCGATCCCGTCGTGTTCGAGGGCTACGTGGACGACTTCGCCGAAGGGGTGTCTGCGCTTGAGTTCTCGCTCGACAACGGTGAGACCTGGACGGCGTACGCGACGACGGGGGCGGTGGCCGAGCGCGGCGTGAACTGGCGCTTCGTGTACACGCCCGAGCGTCCGGGCTGCTATCTGCTCAAAGCCCGTGCTCGGGACGCGCACGGTCGCTCGTCTTCGTTGGTGTCGGGGTTCGCATTCGAGGTCCTGCCGTGATGGCTGTCGCAAGCCCGAACGGCTTGGGCGCGGATTCCGCGCACGCCGCGCCCGAAGCCTACGGAGCTTCGCGCATTCGGGCGATAGGCGGCGGGCCGCTTGCGGGCGCGCGCCTGTTTCGCTCGTGCGACCTGTCTTCCATCGACGCTCAGGAAGCCGACGTTATCGTTCGGTTACTGGGCGTTCGTTCCATATACGACATTCGCAACCAGAGCGAGGTGGCCGCGCGACCTGAGCCGTACCTGGTGGGCGCGAAAACCGTCGCACTGGCTCCTTCGGCGGAAACCAGGCGCAAGGATGCGGGGAAGCGCCTGGTGGCAGGCGTGATCGATGCATACGGCGCGCCGGGGGAGCGCATGGTGCGCAACTACCGCCGCTACGTGAGCGAGTATCCGCTCATCGGCACGGCGCTGCGATCGATTGCCGCGGAGGGCGTTCCTGCGCTGGTGCACTGCGTGAACGGCAAGGACCGCACCGGTGTGCTCTGCGCCGTGCTGCTGCGCGCATCGGGAGTCCATCCCGACGACGTCATGGCCGACTACCTGGCAACGAACCAGGTGAACGCCGCGTCCATGCGCGCGGAGGCCGCATCGCTCGGCGCGGGCATGACCGACGGGGAGCGGGCGATCCTCCAGTCGTTTCTCGAGGCGCGACCGGCGTACCTGGACGCGTTCTTCGCGGAAGTGGACAACGCGTTCGGCTCGTTCGACCGCTACGTGCGGGAAGGGTTGCGACTTCGTTTTGACCAGGTTGAACGGCTGGCTGCCCTGCTTGTGCGGTAGCTCGTCGGGGCGCGAGCGCATCGTCGCGCGCTTGTTGGTTGTTTCCCCACCTGGTGTTGGGTATTATTCGAAGTACGAAACGGCATCAAGGCGAACGGGATTCCCCTCATGACACGCACGAATTGTACGGACCGCATCATAGACGGCGTCATCGCGCGCCGAAAAGCGGTCGTGGCGGCGTTCGTGACCGTCGCCATCGTGTGTGCGGCCATGATTCCGTTCGTCGGCGTCAACTACGACATGGTCGACTATCTGCCGGACGAAGCCCAATCGACCACCGCCGTGGAAATCATGAGCACGGAATTCGCCCAGGCTGTTCCGAATGCGAACGTGCTGGTGCACGACGTGTCCGTGGCGCAGGCCCTCGAACTTAAGAGCAAGATCGCCGCTGTTGACGGTGTGGAGTCCGTTATGTGGCTCGACGACGTCATGGATGTGGCAACGCCGCTGGAAATGGCCGATCCGTCGCTGGTCGAAACGTACTACCGCAATGGCGCAGCCCTGTTCCAGGTAGCGGTTGCCGAAGGCTTCGAGGGTCGGGCCGTTCCCGCGCTGCGTGCGCTGGTGGACGAGGCGGGGCCGGTAAACGCGGTGTCGGGCGAAGCCTCCGATACGGCGCAGACCACGGCCAGTACGGGCGAGGAAACCGGAAAAGCCGCGCTGGTCCTGGTTCCCATCATCGTGCTGCTGCTGGTTCTTTCCACTCGGTCTTGGATCGAGCCGGTGCTGTTTCTTGCGGCCATCGGCGTGTCCATCATCATCAATATGGGCACGAACATCGTGTTCGGCCAGGTGTCGTTCATCACGTTTTCGGTGAGCCCCATCTTGCAGCTGGCGGTTTCGCTGGACTACGCCATTTTCCTGCTGCACGCTTTCGCGGCCGAGCGGGCTCTTCAGCCTACTCCCGAGCGTGCGATGGCCGTGGCTATGCGCACGTCGCTGTCCACGATCGCCGCAAGCGCCGTCACCACGCTTTTCGGATTTATGGCGCTGTCGTTCATGCAGTTCCAAATCGGCGCCGATCTGGGCATCAACCTGGTCAAGGGCATCGTGTTCAGCTTCTTCACGGTCATGGTGTTCCTGCCGGCCCTCACGCTTTCACTGTACAAGCTTATCGACAAGACGGCGCACCGGCCCTTGCTGCCCTCGTTTCGCAACGTGGGGCGCGTGCTGGCGAAGGTGCGCGTGCCGGCGCTCGTGTTGGTGCTTGCGCTGGTGGTGCCGGCGTATTTGGGCCAGGCCCATACCGTGTTCACCTACCAGAACAGCGAGCCTGATCCGAATTTGCGCGCAGGAGCCGACACGCTCATGATCCAAGACGAGTTCGGTCAGCAGAACGCGGTAGTGGTGCTGGTCCCGCGCGGCGACGTTGCCGCCGAAGCGGCGCTTTCGGCCGATTTGGCGAAGGTCGACAACGTGGCCAGCGTCATCTCGTACGCGGCAACCGTAGGGGCGACCATCCCGCAGGGTTTCGTGGGCGCGAGCGTGCTGGATCAGTTCTACTCGCAGAATTGGGCGCGCATCATCGCTTATACGGACACCGACGTGGAGAGCAGCGAGGCTTTCGCTACGGTTGAGGCCGTTCAGCGTACGGCGGCTGCGCATTACGACACGTACTACACGGCGGGGCAGTCGGCGAACTTGTACGACATGAAGAACATCGTGGCCGTTGACAACGTGGTGGTTGCTGCGGTGGCGTTCACGGCCATCCTGCTGGTGCTGCTGGTGACGTTCCGTTCGCTGCTGCTGCCGCTGGTGCTGCTGTTGGCCATAGAGTCGGGCATCTGGATCAACCTGTCCATCCCGTACTTCACGGGCGATTCGGTGAACTTCATCGGGTACCTGGTCATCAACACGGTGCAGCTGGGAGCGACCATTGACTACGCCATTCTGCTGACCACGCACTACCTGACCCATCGCAAGAATCTTCCTGCGCGCAAAGCGGCGTATCGGGCCTTGGGCGAGACGTTCCCGTCGCTTCTGGTTTCGGCGGGCATTCTGGCCACAGCCGGGTTCGCGCTGGCGTTCTCGTCCACCATGTCGGCGGTTGCCAGCCTGGGCATGCTGCTCGCGCGTGGTGCGTTGCTGTCGTTTGCGCTGGTCACGTGCTTCTTGCCGGCATTGCTCGTGCTGCTTGACGGCCCCATTCGCCGGACCACCTGGCGTGCGAACTTCGCGCCCAAAACGCAAGAGGGCGCGGCGGGCGACGCGTCTGCGGCATCGGAAGCTTGCTGTTCGAATCCCTCGGTCGCGCTTGGAGGCGCTTCCGTTTCCGTGCTCCATACAAGTGAAGGAGACGAATCATGAGGAATCATCCCTGCATGCGCACGGGCCTTGCGGCCCTGCTGACCGTTGCCTTGTCGGTGGCGTGCGTGCCCGGCGCGCTCGCGCTTGCCCAGGACGAATCGGCGAAAGAACCCGGGGCGAGCGGCGCATCGGCGCAGCCGGCTTCCACCGCAACGTATCGAAAGTCCGAAGTGGTGTACGCGAACCTGACGGCAAGCGGGAAGCCGGAAGCGGTGTACGTGGTCAATCGCTTCGACGTAACGGGTGCGGGATCGATCGCGGACTACGGCGATTACACGGCGGTGCAGAACCTGACCAACCAGGCGGATCTGAAGCGCCAGGGCAACGCCACCGTGTTCGAGGCGGGCGAGGGCGCGTTCTTCTACCAGGGCGATGCGGCGCGGACGGCGCTGCCCTGGCGCGTGTCGCTTGAATACAAGCTGGACGGCAAAACCGTGCCGGCCGATCAGCTGGCCGGCGCGTCAGGGGCCTTGTCCATCCGGGTGAGCACTGCGCGAAACGACGCGGTTCCCCCGGCGTTCTACGACAGCTTCATGATGCAGATCACGTTTACGCTGCCGGGGGCTGTGGCATCCGACGTGACGGCCGAGGGGGCCTCGGTGGCAAGCGCGGGCCAAGACACTACGGTAGCGTTCACCGTTCTGCCTGGCCATGATGGTGACTTCGAGTTGAAGGCCCAGGTGAAGGATTTCCGTATGGCGGGTGCGCAAATAGCCGCGCTGCCGTATTCCTCGGTTATTGAGATGCCGGACACGAGCGGCATGGCGGACGGCATGACCAGTTTGTCCGATGCCGTGAGCCAGCTTGCGGCGGGAGCGTCGTCTTTGGCTTCGGGCGCGAGCGCACTGTCGAGCGGCGTTCAAGGGCTTTCGTCGGGCGCGACGTCGTTCGGACAAGGTTTGGCGCAGCTCGACTCGTCTTCGGGTGCGCTTGTGGAAGCCTCGAGCCAGATCAAGACCGCGTTCGATGCCATGCCCGCGGCGTTGTCGAAGATCGATCCCGGCCAGCTTGAGCAGCTCAAGCAGCTTCCGGACGCGATCGACAAGATAGCGGACGGGCTCGAGGTGCTTGCTCGGCAAGCGCATGCGGTGCAGCAGGAGTATTCCCAGGCCATGACGGCGCTCGATGGGGCGATCGGGGGGCTGTTGGCGAATGCTCCGACGCAAGGCCAGATCGATTCGTTGAAGGAATACGTCAAGGGCGATTCCTCCCAAGCTGAAACCGTGCAGAAGCTTCTGTCGGTGTACGAGGCTGCTCAGGCGGTCAAAGCGGCGTACGTCGAAGGGAAGCCGGCGTTCGACGATGCCGACAATGCTCTGTCCGCCTCCGCGGTCGCGCTCGACCAGCAGGTAGCTGCGTTGCGCGCCGCTGCCAAGCTGCTGGATGCGGCCGTAGCCGACGGGCGCGTTGACCAGCTGGTGCAGGTGGTCGAGGGGTTGTCTCAGCTGCCTGCTTCGTACGGCCAGTTCCACGACGGCTTGGTGCAGTACACCTCTGGCGTGTCGGCTCTGGCTGCCAGCTATGGCGATCTCGAGTCCGGAACGTCGTCGCTTGCGGGTGGCGCACGCCAGCTTTCGGGAGGCGCGGGCTCGCTGAGCGGCGGGTTGGGCCAGCTCAATGCGACCACGATCACGCTGCCGGAAACCATGCGCAAGCAGATCGAGGAGATGACCGCGGAATTCGATTTCCCCGAATTCGACCCGGTGTCGTTCGTGTCGCCTGACAACAAGAACGTTGCTGCCGTGCAGTTCGTGATGTCCACGGCGGCCATCGAGAAGCCCGAGGCGCCGCAAGAAGAGGAGTCGAAGGCTGAGCCGACGCTGTGGGATCGCTTCCTGGCGTTGTTTCAGGGGTAGAGGGTTTGCGGACGGGGCAAGGGGCGGCTTGCCGCCCTCTCGGTCGGGTGGCGGCGGCTCTTTTGCCGGCCCGTCCGGCTTCGACCGTCTCGCCTTCCCCTCGCGCGGGCACGAAATCGCGGGTCTGCGCTCCCCGGATAGCTTCGTTGCCGCGCCGCCCGCGACTGCCTGCTCTCTGACCTGGGGTTCTCGTGCATGTGCGCGACACGGCGCGCCCCGCAGGTCGTTTCGTGCAGCGCAGACCCGCGATTTCGTGCCCGCTGGGGGCCGCATCGGGAATTGCGTGACTCCCGATGACGGCGCGGGCGCGCTCTGTTTCCCGAAGGGGCGACTCGATTCGCCGTTGCTCGCGAGGCGCTTTGCTAGCCAGGCAGCACGATGCCGAAGTGCTCTTCTAAAAGCGCCCGGAACATGTCTTCGGAATCGACGGCTTTCGTCTCCTTGCCCTCGGGCGTCACCTGGGTGAACGTGTTTGCGGTGATGGACACGTTCCCGTTTTCGGTCCGACGGTTGATCATCCTTTGCTGCGTGAACATGGAATCGGGATGCGTGGAGCAGTAATGGGAAAGCGGCACGAAATCGGTCAGGGCTATCGGTGCGTCAAGCAGGGCGAACGCAGGCGTTTCCGTTGCGTCGCCGCGCCGCCTTTTCGCTGCGCTCCCGCAGTATACGACGTGCCACCAGCACGAATCGTGCAGTTCGACGCGAAACGCCTGCCCGCACGATTCGACCTCCGCGCCATCGACAAGGGGGATGGCGCATGCCGGCGAAGGCCCGCCGTAGCCGACTTCCGCGATGTATCGCCGTCCTTCTACGCGTGCGATCGTGCCCCGGTGCAGGATGGGGTAGACGTAGCCCCGGTCTTTCAGGCTGCGTCCCAAGCAAGGCGACGTTTCAACGCCCATGTGCTTGAGCAACGCGTTGAACAGGGCGTTCAGTTCGAAGCAGTAGCCGCCGCGCCGTCCGACTACAACCTTGTCGAATATGTCGGGTATGCCCAATGAAACAGGGCGATGGTAGTCGCATGCGTCCAGGTTCTCGAAAGGGATGCGGCTTTGGTGCGCAAGGATCATGCGGTCCAAGTCGCTTTTCGACAGCGGCAGCTCGGGCTGCTCCATCTCCAGCCTTTCCCAGTACTTTTGAACATCGGGGATGTCTTCGTACAGCTCCTCGTACATTGCGGCTCCTATCGTGAGTGCGCCGAGCGCCGCCTGCTGCAGCGGGCAAGCAAGCACGCCTCGGTGCGATGGTTGTTCCATGGTCGCTCTTTCGGTCGTGGTCGCGCATCCCTCCCGAAGGATGAACCGGGCTCATTCGCTTGTGTTCGAAGGCTGATTTCTTTCATTGCTCGTGCGGGTTGGGGTGTCGTGGGGGGTCTTTCTCGTTAGGGTGGCCCCGCATCCTCGTGTGCGGGCATAAAATCGCGGGTCTGCGCTCCCCGGGCGACTCCGCCACCACGCCGCCCGCGACCCCCTGTTCCCTGGCCTGGTGTTTTCGTGCGAGCGCACGAAACGACGCCCTCCGTAGGGCGCTTCACGCAGCGCAGACCCGCCAGTTCGTGCCATCGCCTCCAAGCGCTGCGTCTTTCGTCGTCTCCGCCTCCCGCGGAGGCTTCCTCGATCAATCACCTCTGATGCCGAAGCGCCCTTCAGGAAACGCGCTGCGCTAGAGGTCTCAAGCTGCAACGAGGCGGTGCGGCAGGCCCTTCGTCACGCTCCGCTGCATACCTTCCCGAAATCGCGTACAATGTTCTCGATAATTGTCTTAGGATAATGTGCGGGCGTTTAGGAGCCGGCTTGCGGCCAGGGAGGGGGGCGGCGCGTTGTTCGGATCGCTGATCGTGTGCTACCTGTTCTTGGGCGGCGCGGGAGCCGGTGCTTGCCTGGTTTCGGCTGCGCTGAGCTTGCTGTCTCCTGCTTCTCTGACCGTGCAGCGCATGCCTGGTCGCACGGGTTCGCCTTGCAGGATCGTTCGCCTGCCTGAAGCGTATAGGCGACTGCTTGCTCCGGGGCTTGCCGCGGGATTGACGGCGCTTGGAGCTGGCATGGTCTGCTTGCTGGCGGACGTCGGGCGCATCGATCGCGTGGCGTCGCTGCTTCTGAACCCTTCATTGTCGTACGTTGCGGCGGGCGCCTGGGCTTTGGCCGCGTGCTTCTTGCTGGCGTGCTTCTTGCTGGTTGCATGGGTCGGCTTGGCCCGCCTCTCGGTTGCGGTGGTTCGCGTGGCCGAGGTTTTGCTGGCTTTGGCATCGGTCGTGACCATGGCGTATACGGGCTTACTGCTGCAGAGCATGCCCTCGGTGCCGCTCTGGTCGACGCCTTGGCTTCCGGTGCTGTTCGTCTTTTCGTCGCTTTCGTGCGGATGCGCTATGGTTCTGGCTGTCGGTCAGTTCTCAGGCGCAGCGCGAATGTTCGGGGGCGTGTTTCGGCGGCTGGCGGCTGTCGATGCCGTGGTCGTGGCGTGCGAGATTCTGGTTGCGGCAGCTTACGTAGCTGCGGTTTCGGGGCTGACCGCGCTGGGGGCTCCTGCGTTTTCCGGTTCGAGCGGCACCGGACAGGCGCTGGCCGTCTCGTCGCAGGTTTTGGTTGGCGGCCCGGACGCGTGGCTGTTTTGGGTTGTGTTCGCGGCGGGCGGACTTGCCTTTCCGCTTGCGGCTGATTTGGCGATCGTGCGGGTTGCGAAGCCTTTGCCGATGATGGCTTTAGCTGTGGCTGCGGGTGTTTTAGCCGGTGGGCTCGCTTTGCGGTATTGCCTGGTTGAAGTGGGAATGCAGCCTGTTTTGCAGATGGGATTGTGATAAGGATGGAGAGTGCGACCAATGGATAAGTCCACGTTTCCTTTCGAAGTTGATGCAACTACCGACGTGCCTTTGTGGGTACAGCTGCGCCAGCGGCTTATCTATTTGATCAATTCCGGTTATTTCAAGCCGGGCGATCGGTTGCCGACGGTGCGTGGGCTGGCGTCCGACATTTCCATCAACTACAACACGGTGAACAAGGCGTATCTCAGCCTTGTGTCCGATGGATATCTGGAATCGACGCGTGGGCGTGGCGTGTTCGTGCGCGACTTGGATGCGGAGATGGACGAAGGATTCGCAAAGGAGATCGATAGCCTTATGGACGATTGCATTGCGGCGTGTCGCGACCTGGGCTTGTCTCTTGACGACGTGCAGCGGTGCATGCTCCTTAAGATCAAGCAGGCAAAAATGGCCGAGGGGATTGAGGACGATACTTCAGTGGAGGGATCTGGCCGTATCGTGAAGGTGGACGTGATCGGTGCATCTGGCGGCAAAGTGCGCGGCGCATGATCAACTGGTATAAGAAGAGGGAAGAAACCGACATGAATCTTGAAAACAGCAGGAATGCTCGGCGCAGGCGGACGACTGAAGCCGAGTCGCGTTCGTTCGGAGGGCGTTCCTCGTGGAGGGTGCTTCCCGATGCGAATACGGAAGTGGCGGGCGAGCGCGCTTCGAGCGCGGGCGTGCTGCTGTTTACCGCGACGGTGTTTCTGGTGACGTTTTGCCTGATTATGGGCATCTCGATAGGGGCAACGGGTCGTATGGGGCTGGTTTCTCTTGCGCTTTCGCTGGTTATGGGGCTGCTGGCTGCCATGTCTACGCATATCGCGCAGCAGTGGGAAAAGGTGGTGGTGCTGCGTTTCGGCAAGTTCAATCGAGTCTCCGGGCCGGGGTTGTTCTGGACCATCCCTATTGTCGAGCAGAACACCATGCGCGTGGACAACCGCGTTCGCGTGACCACGTTCGGAGCCGAAGAAACCCTGACGGCCGACCTGGTGCCGCTCGATGTGAACGCGGTCCTGTTCTGGCACGTGTGGGATGCAAAGGCAGCGTGCATGGAGGTGGGGGACTTCACGCGCGCGGTGGAGCTTGCCGCTCAGACGGCTTTGCGCGACGCTATCGGTCGGGGAGGTGCGGCTGAGGTTGCCATTCGCCGCGAACAGCTGGACCGCGAACTCAAACGCGCGCTCGAAGAGAAGGTGGAGCCTTGGGGCATTACCATTCTGTCGGTGGAGATCCGCGACATCTTGCTGCCGAAGGAGTTGCAAGATGTTATGTCGCTTGAGGCTCAGGCCGAGCAGCGCAAGAAGGCTCGCATCATTCTTATGGAGGCTGAGCAGGACATCTGCGAAATGATGGACGATATGGGCGATACATACGCGCGAAACGATGCTGCGCTGCGGTTGCGCTCCATGCATCTTCTGTATGAGAGCGTTCGGGAAACCGGCGGCACGGTTGTGGTGCCAAGCAGTTTCAGCGAGGGCTTTGGGGACGTGCTCGGCGACGCTGCGAAAGACGTTCTTGGCGGGAAAGGCGGGAAAGCGTAAGGTCTTGTTGTCGCGTTTCCAAGTTGCGTGGCTGTTCTGTACACAATTCGTGCGTACGCAATAATTCTCGTCCGATTACCCTTGATTCGTGCCATAGGTCGAGCCGTGCGAGCCGAGCGCAAGGCGCAAGGCTACACGCAAACCGATCTTGCAGAATTGTGCGGCGTAAGCTTGTCGGACTTGATGCTGGTTGAATGCTTGTGCTTGTCGACTGCTCGGATGTGCGGGGTCGACGTTCCTGCTATTGATCTGCTGGATTTGAAGGTTCCCGCGCTTTGCATTGAACGGTACGAGCTGAAGCGACCGCTGACATTGTTTCTAAAATAGAATAATACTGCCGGTAAATTATCCTATGACAATCATTGATTGTCATAGGATAATTTCGTATAGTGCAGGCAAGGGAATTTGGCCAATTCTTGTCAGGAACGTATTGGGGGATATCCGATAGGATTGCGCTTGGGATTCGCGGCAATAGATTCGCGATCCATTTCGCAGGGGGATATCCTGACGAGATCTTTGGAGGAGGAGAAATGTCAGGAACAACCAGCTCGCAGAGCGGGCTCACGCGTAGGAGTTTCCTGAAAACAACCGGCGTTGCGGCTGGGGCGTTGGGCCTTGCGGGCGCCGTTGGCATGACTACGCCCGATGGTTGGCTTGCGCCCTCGGAGGCCCACGCCGAGCCTGAGGAGCGAGTGGGGTATACATTCCACTATCGACATTGTCAATGCAACTGCCACTTGAAGTGCACCGTTCGCGATGGTCGCATGGTTCTTGTCGAGCCGAATACTTGGCCGGATAAGAGAAACGAAACCGTATGCTTGAAGGGTATCTCTGAGATCCAGCATACATACAGCTCTGAGCGGCTGCAGGTTCCCCTAAAGCGCGTTGGCGAGAGGGGGTCGGGAGATTTTATCGAGATAACTTGGGAAGAGGCTCTTGACACCATTGCCGACAAGGTAAAGGAAACCCAAGAAAAGTACGGCGCAGGGGCCATTGCTTTCCAGACGGCAGTGGATTCCCTAACCACGTTCTTGCCAAAGCTTCTCAAAGGACAAGAAAAACCCCACCGCGGCATTGATATCGGTTTAGGGAATGGGTTTTCGCCGGCATTGGCTGAATCTGGTCAACAGGGAGCATCCTCGAATGAAGTTGCTGACTGGAAAAATGCTAAAACCATTCTCAACGTCGGTTGCAATATGCTCGAAACCTGCATGGTGACGGCTCCTTACTTCTTTGAGGCAAAGGAAGCGGGTGCAGAAATTATCACGCTGGATCCCAATTTTTGCACCACTGCTGCAAAAAGCTCTCGCTGGATACCTATGATCGCGGGTACTGATCCGGCATTGTATCTGGGGATGATTACAATCATTCTAGAGAATGAATGGTATAACGAGCCGTATCTTAAGGCTAATACCAGCATGCCTTTCTTGGTCAAGCGTTCCGATGGATCGCTTTTAAGGGAGCGCCCTGCCGTCGACGGCAAGCAAACAGGTGACGATAATCCGTTCATGGTTTGGGATGGGCGCACGGGCTCGCTTGCTGGATACCGCGCAGATGGCGTAGACCCAGTGCTTGATTTCGAAACGTCCATCAATGGCGAAGAGTTCGTCACTGTTTTTCGACTGCTAAAAGAAAGCCAGAAAAAATACCCTGCTTCATGGGCTGCGAGGACAACGGGCGTAGATGAAGATGTTCTTGTCGAAATAACCGACAAGTATGCAAACCACGGACCTTCGATTCTCTCGTTTGGATTCGGCGGTGGTGAGAAGTTCTATAACGCTGATGTTGCCGGGCATGCAGCCGTTTTGCTTGCGACCCTTGTGGGTTCGTTTGGAACTGACATTCCTGGTTGGGGCGCAGGCGCGTACGTCAATGCTTACCAAAAGATATTCGGCGCAGGAAAACTGGCTAGTTGGCCGCTTCCCGATGAATGCAAGACGGCACCGGCTCCCAAAGCGAGCGTTGACTACCGCGATGAAGAGAGCGGCATTCGTTTCATGTGGGTGCAAAACGGAGGCTTTCAGCAAATTGCGGGAAACCAGAATCGAACGAACGAATGGGCGAAAACGCTCGATTTCGTTGTCGTTCAGGACATTTGGCATACTCCTTCGGTTGATTGGGCTGACATTGTCCTTCCTGTTTGCTCTCATTTTGAAGTCGACGAAGAAGTGGGTTTCTTGCGCGCGCTGCGCGGCCATGTTCTTCTCCAGCAGAAAGTGCTCGATCCTTTGTTTGAAAGCAAAACCGATTTTTGGATCGATTGCGAAATGGCGAAGCGCTTGGGGTACGGAGATTTTCTGCCGAAAAGCCAGGAAGAACTCGCCCGCTTTCAGCTTGATTGTGCCACCGACAAAGCGATTGCTGGCATAACGCTTGACGAGGTTATTGCCAGCAACGGTGTGGTGGCGCTTAAGAATCAGCCTGAGATTGCGCGTAGCTATAGTGGCCAAACCTATAAAACCACATCGGGAAAGATAGATCTGTATTACGAGAATCTTGTAAAGCATGATCAAGCCTTGCCTCAATACGAAGCTCCTTGCGAGGCTTACGAAGAGAATCCCTTGCGAGAGAAATACCCTTTGGTTATGACCCAGCGTCGATCGAAGTACTTCATTCACCAGAACCTCATGGACGCTACGTGGATACGTCAGTATTACAAACCGACGCTAGAAATGAACCCGGGCGACGTATCTTCGCGTGGGTTGGCGTCCGGTGATATGGTCGAAGCGTTTAACGATCGCGGTTCCTTCAGTTGCGAATGCGTCGCCACTGAGGCGGTTCGTCCGGGCATGGCTGTTATTGTCGAGGGCATTTGGAGTCAGTACATGGGTTCTGGGGACTTGCAAAATGTCACCAATGATGCCGTCAACCCCAGGGGAAAAGCACTTGCCAAAGGTCGTGTTACTCCTTTCAACGACACGCTCATCGAAGTTAAGAAAGCATAGGTGATCGAATGACTAGGCTGGGAATAGCTATCAATTTGGATCGCTGCACTGGTTGCAATACGTGTGCAATGGCGTGCAAGATGCAGAACAATGTGCCCATGGGCATGACGTGGAACCGAGTGATTAATGAGGGATGCGAATCTGAGTTCGGAGTTCAAGGAACTTACCCTGATGTTACGCGCACGTATCTGCCTATTGCCTGCCAGCATTGCGAGAATCCGGCGTGCTTGCGCGTATGTCCGACGGGGGCTACGTACAAGGATGACAAGGGACGCGTGGAAATTGACTACGAAAAGTGCATCGGTTGCCGTATGTGCATGGCTGCTTGTCCGTACAATGCACGCGTGTTTAATTGGAGTGATCCGGTTCGCGATCCTGATTTCAATTATGGAGACAAAAGCGTACCGGTGCGCGGAAAGGGCGTTGCTGAAAAGTGCACGTTGTGCAAAGAGCGCACCGACCGCGACGAGCAGCCTATGTGCGTGAAATGCTGCCTATCAAAAGCTCGCACATTCGGTGATCTTGATGATCCCGAGAGCGAGATATCGAAGCTCGTCGTTGCTCGCAAGGCCGGCGTCCTCCTTGAGGAACAAGGTACCCGCCCGCAAGTCCATTACTTCAACTAGGGAGGAGGTGCAAACCATGCAAACCTCTACGAAAACTAAAGCTGCCATCGGGGTGCTGGGAATGCTGACGGTGGCGGGTGTTGCCGCTTGGATTTATCAGCTGATGGGTGGTCTTGGCGTGACGGGCATGAATAACGGCACGTCGTGGGGCCTTTACATCACGTGCTTCATGTTCTTTGTGGGCTTGTCGGCCGGCGGCCTCATCGTTGCATCGTCGGCTAGCGTGTTTCATGTGTCCGATTACAAGAAGGTGGCGTTGCCCGCGGTTATTCTATCCACGGTGTGCATCTGCTGCGCAGGAATGTTCGTGCTTATCGATCTTGGCGGCATTCAACGGGTGTGGCGCATTGTTACGGGACCGAACGTGATCTCCCCCTTGTTCTGGGATATTTGCGTTATCACGATGTATCTTGTCATCAACCTGGCGTACCTGTACTTTATGACGTCAAAAAAGCCGGGTGCCCAGGATAAGGTTGCTGTCGTTAGTCGCTTTGCCTTGCCCATCGCTATTCTGGTGCATTCAGTGACCGCGTGGATCTTCGGTCTGCAGATTGCGCGAGAGGGTTGGTATTCCGCCATCATGGCGCCGTTGTTTGTGGCTTCGGCTATGGATTCGGGCTTGGCGTTGCTGCTTCTGGTGTTGAACGGATTGAACAAGTCGGGTGTGTTCAAGACGGACAAGAGACTGTTGGCGAACTTGGCGGGACTTTTGGCTGTATGCGTTGCTGTCGACGCGTTCTTTATCGGCTGCGAGGTTCTGACCATGGCTTATCCAGGTGCTGCCGGAGCCGATACGTTAGCCATCATGACAACCGGAGCGACTGCGCCTTTCTTCTGGTTTGAAATTGTGGTTGGCTTGCTGATTCCGTTTTGCATTCTGGCGTTTGCGAAAAACCGTCAACGGCAAGGTTTGGTTGTTTTCTCCAGCGTGCTGGTGGTGGCTGGCGTGTTCTTCAAGCGCGTGTGGCTGCTGCTTACCTCGTTCTCCCATTTTAATGTGCCGGGTGCTCCGGGTGTGTCGTTGGGAACTGTTAATGCCCAGCAGGGAGGTACCGACATGTGGGCGCTGGCTGGTACCTACGTTCCTACTTGGGTTGAAGTCGTTGTAGTATTGGGCGTTGTGGCATTGGGGGCTTTGGCGTTCGTGGCGCTGACGCGTATGCTGATGCCGACGAATAGGACGAATACCTCTTCGGCAGATGCGCGTCGCGTGGTTGAGCCCGCGTCGGAATCTGTTCAGTAAGAGAAAGAATGCGCCGGACGCTTTTGTCAGGTTCGGCGCGTCGACTGATTTCAAGAAAGGACGACTCTATGGCCGGTATTCCTTGGAAGGCTTTGTCTGAGGCGTACGGATTCCTGGGCAATTCGCTGCTTGCTCCTATGACCATGACGGCGTCGGTTGGTCTTGACGGGCGCTTTTGGGAGGCGTTTCCTACGTTCGGAGATCAAGGTTTGACTGACGCCGTTGCTGCGTGCGTTTGCTGGACTCAGTCTGTTCGCTCACGCGCAGAGGAGAGCGGGGAAGACTCGGTCGAACGCTGCGCCGTGGAATATACCCGCCTGTTTATTGGTCCTCCGTCTCCTTTGGCACCGCCATGGGAAACGATGTATCGAGCTTCGAACGTTACGGTTGGCTTCGGTCAAGCTACTTTCGAAATGCGTCAATTGTTGCGCGAGGCCGGCCTTGAACTTCGAAACGACAATCGCCAGTATGAAGACCATATGGGCATCGAACTGCTATACCTTTCCGATCGATGTCGCTGGCTGTCGGGCGATCCTGTCGAGATCGTGGACGCTCGGCAGAAACTCGCTTCCTTTATCGACGATCACCCACTTGATTGGATTGGGTCCTTTAGAGATTGCGTGGAAGAGCAAAGCCCGGACGGTTATTTCTCCCGCATTCTATTGGTGACTCAGTGCTTGTTGAAGTGGCATCGGGCGGAATTGTCGGCTCTTTGATCGGGCTTAACCGTTCGCCTTCTCGATTTGCGTCCCCAAAAAAGACGAGCCCCGTTTCGGGGCTCGTCTCGACATGTGCGTTGATCTGCGCGGTTAACCTCTTCCCAGAAGCTTCCTCATGGCCAGCGCGGCGCCTGCCACAAGGGCGAGACACGCCGAAGCGAGTGCAACCACAAGGGGCGTGCTCGTGCTCTCGTCACCCGTTTGGGTCAGGTTCGAGGTTTTCGACTCCTTCGCAGCTGCGGGCAAGGGCTTGGCTTCGGTCTTGGATGTTCCGGAGGTTTCTGTCGTCAAGGTTGCACCGGGTTCTTCCAGCTTGCTCCCGGATTCCGAATCGGAGACTTCCTGCTTCGGGCCGTTTTCCGCTCCCTGGTCCTGGGCGTTCGACGAATTCCCCTCGTTCGATCCTCCGTTGCCCGACGCCGACTGGTCCCCGTTGCCCGTCGAGTTGTCGGGCGGGGCGGGTGCGTTCGGCTCTCCCGTGCCAGGTTTGCTTTCCTCTGGCGAGGGGTTCTCGTTGCTTGCCGGGGGAGCAGGCACGACGACATCTTCCGATCCCGGTCGATCGGCATTGCCCGGCGCGCCTTCGCCAGAGCCGCCGTTCTCGGGAGTGGAAGGCGTGGGCGGCTCAATAGGAGCCGTCGGTTCGTTGGGGGATGGGGCGGGTTCGACAGGCGTCGAAGGTTCGTTCGGAGCCGGCGTCTCGCCCGGAGCCGGGTTCGGGGTGGGCGTTGCCTCCGGCGCAGGATCGGGGTCGGGCGCCGGCGCCGGCTTGTTCGCTTCTGCATCTTGCTCGTGCTGGGTGATGAACGCCAGGCAGTCGTTCAGTTCGTTGCGGTAACGGTTTTCCCAGCCCTGGTGGTACTGGGGCTGGCCCTTGTAGAACACGCTCACGTTCTCCACCACGTAGTTGCACAGCTTGGTGACGAACTCGCGGTCGGTCATGTCGTTGGTGAGCCCGGCTCCCGGCCAGTCGTACCTTTCGCTAGGGTAGTGGTACGTGCCGTTCCAGTCGTATCCGTCCGAAACGCCGCCCACGAACTTCTTCCAGCCGGAAGATCCGAACAGGCTGCTCAAACCCCAGCACAAGCCCTTCACGGCATCGGAGCGATTCGAAATGTCGATGCCCCTGCTGGCCAGGTATTCCTGCGCAGGAATGTACGAGTTGTTGTACGCGTAGCTGTCCTGCAGGCCGGAGAACTCGGTCGGGTTGGCAGCGTATGCAAGGTGCCACGAATCTTCGAGCCTCTGGCCGACCTCGGTCAGCTTCCCGGCGCTTTCGTCGTACAAATCGCCCGAGATGTTCGTGGAGGAAACCCACTCGAACATGTGGTACGTTTCAGGATCGTACGCGTAGCATGCCTCCAGAAATCCCTTGAGGGTGTGGCGGTTGTCGAACTGGTAATACCCCATTGCATGGTATCCGTCGCCATAGGAAAGCCCCTGGTTGTAGTTCCTGCCGCTCTCGTATTTTGCGAAGTACTTCATCTCGCTGGAAACTGCAACCGGATCGAGCGACACCGCGTACGGCATTGCGATAGAACGAGCAAGCCTGGTTTTCGGCGAGTTGTCGGAGTAGAAGTCGTCCTTGTCGTAATCCGCGGGCTTCTGCATCGCGTTCGAAGCCGATGCGTCCGTCGAAGCAGCTTCGGAAGGAATGGGCTCGTCGGCAAGGGCTGCTGCTGGCATCATGCTGCATGCAAGGGAAAGCGATACGCCCAAGGCGAGCGCCTTCGGTGCGCTGGGTTGTCCCATGGGGACCTCCGTTCTGCGTGTATGGTGCGTTTCATCTGCGTTTGTGGTAGTGCGCGCCAAGGCGCGCATCCGCTGGGGCCGATCGGAGGAATCAGCACGAAGCGGAATAATAAGTTTCTCACGCGCGCGCGAGAGGAAGCCAGTTCGGCGGCGTCTTCTCCATGGCTTTACGACAAATTAAACAGAATTGCTGGGCAACCAGGTGCATCGGCGGCGCGTCGCGTCGCGTCGGCAGGATTGATCCGGTTGCGTCGTGTTGCCTGGCTCCACCTCGTTCAGCAGCGGAAGCGTCCCCTGTTGTCAAAACGGACGAGTTTTGCGGCGATTTTTGTGGCATCGGGGCGGTTCCGCGTGAGGCAGTTTTGCATCGTGCCAGGTCATAAGCTTGTCGTTCGTTATTATTCTGGCTTGAGGACCAGCAAAACTCGCTCGTTTTGACAGCAGGCGGCAGGCGGCAGGCGGCTGCGGGCAACGGCAGTCAGCGAACGGCGGGCAGCGAGCGGCGGCGAACGGCGGCCCCGCCGCGCGCAAGGCTGGAAGCCGCTTCGGATGCGTGCGCTCCGGCGGCGATCGCTCCAGGCGGGTTCCGGGGGAGGAGTCGCCCGAGCCCCCGCCGCGCGCGCAGCCCCTCGGCCCCCGCCTCCCGCCCCCGCCGCACGCGCAACTCCGCAGCCGCCTCTCGCCGCGCGAAAAATCGTCCTCCGCATCCAAAAATTCCAACGACATCCGCCCAGATGAACAGCCAAATCCACAATAAATTTCCACAGTTCGTAAAAATTTTTCTTGACATGGCTTGACGGGCGCACTATTTTTAGAACTTGCGACTTTTTCGCATTTTTGCGGGTGCACATGAAGGAGGAAAAGCCTCGTGGCTCAAGGAAAAACGACTGATCAGACCAGCCTTTATAGGGATCGGCGAAACTTCGCCAAGATTCCGGACGTCATGGACGTCCCCAACTTGATCGCTATCCAGACGGATAGTTTCGAGTTCTTCAAGGGCGAGGGCCTGGCGCAAGCGTTCCGTGACATCAGCCCCATCGAGAACAACACGAAAGATATGTGCGTGGAGTTCGGCAAGCACGAGTTTGGCGAGCCGAAGTACTCGGTTGACGAGTGCAAGGAGAAGGACGTCTCCTACCAGGCGCCGCTGTTCGTGGAGATCCGCTTCATCAACCGTGAAACGGGCGAAATCAAAGAGCAGGACGTGTTCATGGGCGACTTCCCGCTCATGACCCCGCGCGGTACGTTCATCATCAACGGCACCGAGCGCGTCGTCGTCAGCCAGCTGGTCCGCTCCCCGGGCGTGTACTTCGCCTCCGAGCGCGACAAGGCGTCTGACAAGATGCTCTACAACGCCAAGGTCATTCCCAGCCGCGGTGCGTGGCTCGAATTCGAAACCGACAAGCGCGACATCCTGTCCGTGCGCATCGACCGCAAGCGCAAGCAGCCGGCTACGCTGCTCGTGCGCGCCCTTGGCCTGGCCGAGACGCGCGAGGAGATCATCGAGCTTCTGGGCGCCGACGAAATGGTGCTGCGCACGCTCGACCGCGACCCCGCCACCACGAAGGAAGAGTCGCTCATCGAGCTGTACAAGCGCTTCCGTCCCGGCGAGCCTCCCACCATCGACTCCGCCCGCACGCTGCTCGAGGGCCTGTTCTTCAACCCGCAGCGCTACGACCTGGCGAAAGTCGGTCGCTACAAGATCAACAAGAAGCTGGGCTTCGATCCCGACTACGAGGCTTCCACGCTGACCGACGACGACATCGTGAAGACGATGCAGTACATCGTCGCACTGCATGCCGGCGTCGAAGGCGTGCAGACCGACGACATCGACCACTTCGGCAACCGCCGCATCCGCACCGTGGGCGAGCTGATCCAGAACCAGTTCCGCATCGGCCTGTCCCGCATGGAGCGCGTCGTCCGCGAGCGCATGAGCATGCAGGAGCCCGACGAGATCACGCCGCAGTCGCTCGTGAACATCCGCCCCATCGTGGCGGCCATCAAGGAGTTCTTCGGCTCCTCGCAGCTGTCCCAGTTCATGGACCAGACCAACCCCGCCGCCGGCATCACGCACAAGCGCCGTCTGTCGGCCCTCGGCCCGGGCGGCCTGTCCCGCGAGCGCGCCGGCTTCGAGGTGCGCGACGTGCACACCTCCCACTACGGCCGCATGTGCCCCATCGAGACGCCTGAAGGCCCGAACATCGGCCTCATCGGCTCGCTGGCCACGTACGCTCGCATCAACCCCTACGGCTTCATCGAGACGCCGTATCGCCGCATCGTCGACGGCAAGGTGACCGACGAGATCGACTACCTGACCGCCGACGAGGAGGAGAACTACACCATCGCCCAGGCGAACGAGACGTTCGACCTCGAAACGCGCGAGTTCGTCACGTACGCCGAGGACGGTTCGTTCACGGTCGACAAGAAGGTTCTCTGCCGCACGAAGGACGCCGCCGGCGTCTTCGGCGAGCCCGACGAGGTGCCGCCCGCGCAGATCGACTACATGGACGTGTCCCCGCGCCAGATGACGTCGGTCGCAACGTCGCTCATCCCGTTCCTCGAGCACGATGACGCGAACCGCGCCCTCATGGGCTCGAACATGCAGCGCCAGGCCGTGCCCTTGCTGCGTCCGAGCGCGCCGCTCGTGGGCACCGGCATCGAGCACCGCATCGCGGTCGACTCCGGCGAGATCCTGGTTGCCCAGAACCCGGGCGTCGTGGACTACGTCGACGGCCAGACCATCATCATCCTGAACAACGACGGCGAGTACGACGAGTACCTGGTGCCGAAGTTCCAGCGCTCCAACCAGAGCGGCTGCATCAACCACCGTCCCATCGTGCGCAAGGGCGACGAGGTCCAGGCCGGCGACGTGCTGGCTGACGGCCCGTCCTGCGACGGCGGCGAGCTGGCGCTGGGCCAGAACCTCATGGTGGCCTACATGCCGTGGGAAGGCTACAACTACGAGGACGCTATCATCGTGTCCGAGCGCGTGGTGGCCGAGGACCTGCTCACGTCCATCCACATCTCCGAGTACGAGGTGGATGCCCGCGACACGAAGCTGGGACCCGAGGAGATCACCCGCGAGATCCCGAACATCTCCGACGACATGATCGGCGACCTGGACGCCGACGGCATCATCCGCGTGGGCGCCGAGGTGTTCCCGGGCGACGTGCTGGTGGGCAAGGTCACGCCGAAGGGCGAAACCGAGCTCACGGCTGAGGAGCGCCTGCTGCGTGCCATCTTCGGCGAGAAAGCCCGCGAGGTCCGCGACACGTCGCTCAAGGTGCCTCACGGCTCCGGCGGCCGCGTCATCGGCATGAGCCGCTTCAGCCGCGACGCCGGCGACGAGTTGGCTCCGGGCGTGAACGAGCTCGTTCGCATCTACGTGGCTCAGAAGCGCAAGGTTCAGCAGGGCGACAAGCTGTCCGGCCGCCACGGCAACAAGGGCGTTATCTCCCGCGTGCTGCCGGTCGAGGACATGCCGTACCTCGCCGACGGCACCCCCATCGACGTCATCCTGAACCCCCTGGGCGTTCCGTCCCGAATGAACGTGGGCCAGCTGCTTGAGAACCACCTGGGCTGGGCCGCGAAGTGGGGCTGGTCCGACGAGGAGGAGACCGAGGAGGTCGTGGAGGGCCCGATGCACGTGGCCACGCCCGTCTTCGACGGCGCTACGGAGAAGGAGATCTCCGACGCCATCGAGAAGGCGAACCGCAACCTCATCAACTACAACCATTACAAGTACGGCGAGAAGGCCCGCGACGAGTTCGTGCCGCAGCTTTCCCGCACCGGCAAGACCTGGCTCTACGACGGCCGCACGGGCGAGAAGTTCCGCGAGCCCATCACGGTTGGCCAGAGCTACATCCTGAAGCTGGGCCACATGGTGGACGACAAGATCCACGCGCGTTCGACCGGCCCCTACAGCCTGATCACGCAGCAGCCTCTGGGCGGTAAGGCCCAGTTCGGCGGCCAGCGCTTTGGCGAGATGGAAGTGTGGGCGCTGTACGCGTACGGCGCTTCCAACGTGCTCCAGGAGATCTTGACCGTGAAGTCCGACGACACCGCCGGCCGCGTCAAGTCCTACGAGTCCATCGTCAAGGGCGAGAACATCCCGGCTGCCGAGGTGCCCGAGAGCTTCAAGGTTCTGGTCAAGGAAATGAAGTCGCTCTGCTTGAACGTGGAGCTTGAGGGTCACGACCACCAGACGATCGACGTCACCAAGGACATCGACCGCCAGGATGACGGCGACCGTGCGCTGTACGAGGCCATCGCGGCCGACGCGCGCAAGACGGAAGAGGACGACGCGGCGAACGCTCTCGACAGCATTGCCGCTGAGCTGGGAGAATTGATGGGCGAAAGCAACAACGACACGAACGACCTCATCGGTGAAGGAGAGGAGCGATAAATGACGACGGAATTCGACGTTAACAATTTCGACGCTTTGCGTATCTCTCTGGCCAATGCCGAGGACGTGCGCAGCTGGTCGCGCGGCGAGGTCAAGAAGCCCGAGACGATCAACTACCGCACGCTCAAGCCGGAGAAGGACGGCCTGTTCTGCGAGAAGATCTTCGGCCCCACGAAGGACTGGGAGTGCGCGTGCGGCAAGTACAAGCGCGTCCGCTTCAAGGGCATCGTCTGCGAGCGCTGCGGCGTGGAAGTCACGCGCAGCAAGGTTCGCCGCGAGCGCATGGGCCACATCGAGCTGGCCGCGCCCGTGAGCCATATCTGGTACTTCAAGGGCAGCCCGAGCCGTCTGGGCTACCTGCTGGACATCCCGCCGAAGGAGCTGGAGAAGGTTCTGTACTTCGCCTCCTCCATTATCACGTCGGTTGACAAGGAAGCTCGCGAGGAAGACGCCGACGAGCTGCGCGACGAGCTGGCCGCCGACCTCGAAGAGCTGGACGCCGAGCGCGATCGCCTCGTCGAGGCCACGCGCCGTCTGTCCGTGGACTACGTGCCCGAGGACGACGATTTCGTCGACGACATCGACGAGGACGAGCGCATGACCGCCGAGGAGGTCGACGAGGAGATCGCCGACATCTACGAGGAGTTCAACGAGCGCAAGTCGCTGCGTCAGGACGCCTTCGACGCCTTCATGAAGGTCGAGCCGAAGCAGCTCGTGCCGGACGAGGCCCTGTATCGCGAGATGCGCCTCAACTACCGCGACTACTTCACGGGCGGCATGGGCGCCGAGTCCGTGCGCGACCTGCTGGACGCCATGGACCTTGCGGCCGTGTCCGAAGAGCTGCGCGACACCATCGCCAACGGCAAGGGCCAGAAGCGCGCCAAGGCCATCAAGCGCCTCAAGGTGGTCGACGCGTTCCTCAAGTCCGAGAACAAGCCGTCCGACATGATCCTGGACGTCATCCCGGTCATCCCGCCCGACCTGCGCCCCATGGTGCAGCTCGACGGCGGCCGCTTCGCCACGTCGGACTTGAACGACCTGTACCGTCGCGTCATCAACCGCAACAACCGTCTCAAGCGCCTGTTGGACCTGGGCGCTCCCGAGATCATCGTCAACAACGAGAAGCGCATGCTGCAGGAGGCCGTCGACAGCCTGTTCGACAACGGCCGCCGCGGCCGCCCCGTCACGGGCCCGGGCAACCGCCCGCTGAAGTCGCTGTCCGACATGCTCAAGGGCAAGCAGGGCCGCTTCCGCCAGAACCTGCTGGGCAAGCGCGTCGACTACTCCGGCCGTTCGGTTATCGTCGTCGGCCCGCAGCTCAAGCTGCACCAGTGCGGCCTGCCGTCGCAGATGGCGCTCGAGCTGTTCAAGCCCTTCGTAATGAAGCGTCTGGTGGAGCTTGAGTACGCCGCCAACATCAAGGCTGCGAAGCGCGCTGTCGACCGTGGCGCCAGCTACGTGTGGGACGTGCTGGAAGAAGTCATCACCGAGCATCCGGTGCTGCTGAACCGCGCGCCAACCCTGCACCGTCTGGGCATCCAGGCGTTCGAGCCGGTGCTGGTCGAGGGCAAGGCCATCAAGCTGCACCCGCTGGTCTGCACCGCCTTCAACGCCGACTTCGACGGCGACCAGATGGCCGTGCACGTGCCCTTGGGCGCCGAGGCCCAGGCCGAGGCCCGCGTGCTCATGCTGTCCGCCAACAACATCAAATCCCCGGCTCACGGCCGTCCGCTGACCGTGCCGACGCAGGACATGATCATCGGCCTGTACTACCTCACGGCCGCTCGCGACGGCTTCGAGGGCGAGGGACGCGCGTTCATCGACTTCGCTGACGCGCTGAACGCCTACGACGCTCGCGCCGATCTTGACCTGCAGGCCAAGATCTGGGTGCGCCTGAGCAAGGACACCCAGGTGGCAACGGCTTTCGGCAAGTTCGAAGAGCACAAGGCCGGCGAGCGCATCGAAACCACCATCGGTCGTATCACGTTCAACAACGTACTGCCCGACAGCTACCCCTTCTTGAACTACGAAATGAACAAGAAGGAGATCAGCCGTCTGGTGGAGGACGTCTGCAGCCGCTACGAGCTGTCGAAGGTGCCCGCCATCCTCGACGGCCTGAAAGACGCAGGCTTCCACTATGCCACGCGCGCTGGCGTTACCGTTTCGGTGTACGACGCCACCGTGCCGCCGCAGAAGGGCGAGATCCTGGCTGCTGCCGACGCGAAGGTCGCGGCTATCGACGAGGACTACGAGATGGGTCTCATGAGCCCCGACGAGCGCCACAAGCAGGTCGTCGACATCTGGAACGAAGCCAACGAGGCGGTCGGCGACGCGATGGCCGAGAACTTCGACAAGTTCAACCCCATCTACATGATGGCGTTCTCCGGTGCACGAGGCAACATCAAGCAGATCCGCCAGCTGGCCGGTATGCGTGGCCTCATGTCCGACCCGAAGGGCGAGATCATCGACCGACCCATTAAGGCGAACTTCCGCGAGGGCCTGTCGGTGTTGGAGTACTTCATCTCGACGCACGGTGCTCGTAAGGGTCTGGCCGACACGGCTCTGCGTACCGCCGACTCGGGTTACCTGACCCGTCGTCTGGTGGACGTGGCGCAAGACGTCATCATCCGCGAGATCGACTGCGGCACCACCGACGGCGTGCCCTATCCGCTGCACAACGACAAGGGCGAGGTGGACGAGAACCTGATCGGCCGCTGCCTGCTCGAAGACGTGAAGGGCGCCGACGGCACCGTTATCCTTGCTGCGGGCGAGTACATGACCAGCATGGACCAGCTGCGCGCCATGGACGCTGCGGGTGTCGAGGAACTGATCATCCGCACGGTCATGACCTGCCATGCCGACCAGGGCGTATGCCAGAAGTGCTACGGTTGGGACCTTGCTACGGCGCGTCCGGTGAACATCGGCACGGCGGTGGGCATCATCGCCGCCCAGTCCATTGGCGAGCCGGGCACCCAGCTTACCATGCGTACGTTCCACACCGGCGGCGTCGCAGGCGAGGACATCACGCACGGTCTGCCTCGTGTTCAGGAGCTTTTCGAGGCGCGCAAGCCGAAGGGTCTTGCCGTGCTGGCCGAGATCTCCGGTACGTTGCAGATCTCGGGCGACAAGCAGTTCAAGACGCTGACCATTCATGACCAGCAGGGCAACTTCCGCGAGTACGTGGTAAGCGCCCGCGCCCAGATGCTTCCGGGCGTGAGCGACGGCTGCCAGGTCAAGGTGGGCCAGCAGCTGACGAAGGGTTCCGTGAACCCGCACGACCTGCTGCGCCTGACCGACCCGAACACCACGCTGCGCTACATCGTGAGCCAGGTCCAGGGCGTGTACGTGTCCCAGGGCGTTGACATCAACGACAAGCACATCGAGGTCATCGCGCGCCAGATGCTGCGCAAGGTGGCCGTGCTCGACGCGGGCGATTCCGAGCTTTTGCCGGGTCGCCAGGTCAACCGCTTCGAGTTCGAAGGCGTTGCCAACGCGCTTATCGCCGAAGGCAAGGAGCCGCCCGTGGGCCAGCCGCTGCTGCTGGGCATCACGAAGGCTTCGCTGGCCACGGATTCGTTCCTGTCCGCCGCATCGTTCCAGGAGACCACGAAGGTTCTCACGGACGCTGCCATCGAGGGCAAGATCGACCATTTGGCCGGCCTGAAGGAGAACGTCATCATCGGCAAGCCGATCCCGGCGGGCACGGGCCTGACGCGCTACCGCGAAGTGGGCCTTACCTACAAGGGCCGTCCGGTTTCCGGCGTGGCGGGCGAGACGCTTCCCGACTTCGCTCCGGATGCGTTGCGCGAGATCGAGGAGCTGCTGCCGCAGCCGCAGGATTGGTCGCTTGACGGCGACGGCTACCTCAACATGGGCTCGAATTACGGCAGCTACTACAGCGGCCTGTCGCTGGGCCATCGCGGTCCGCAGCTGTCCGACGAGGATGCGCGCCTGTACATCTACGACGACCTGGGCGTGTCCCAGCGCTGGGCCAACAAGTTCAGCGAGGCCGGCATCGAGACGGTGGCCGATTTGGTGGGCCACACCGAAGAGGACCTGCTGCGCATCGAGGGCATTGGCGTGAAGGCCATCGAAGAGCTGAAGGAGGGCTTGGAGGAGCGCGGTTTGACGCACGTGATCGAGGACGATCTGGCGGCTACGAGCGACGACATGTCCCAGCTGCTCGACATGGTGTTCAGCCCGGACGACACCGTCCTCATCGGCGGCGACGAGCCTGCCACCTTCAACACCGAAGGCGAGGACATGCTGGGCGAGGCTTTGCCGCCTCGTTCCTACCAGCGCAACCTGGAGGAATTGGATGCGCTGCTGGGTTCCGTGGGCTCGCTGGGCTTCGGCCTGACGGGCAAGGAGGAAGAGGAAGCCTCCAACGCGGACGACGTGGAGTAACAGCTGCAAGGGGCGCGCTCAGGCGCGCCCCTTTTGCATAGGCCCGTGCTCGGGTTGGGAGATGCAGCGTTTCGGCGCTGCAGCGCGTTGCGCATGCCCCGCGACCGAGCATGTCGGCGAATCGTCGAGAAAGGTTGCCCAGTGTCACATAAGACCTACATTCCGGCTGGCGAAACGCCGCCGGCTTCCCCTATAGGCGCAACGCTCGAGTCTTTGAGCGGCGCCATCGCCGCGCGGCGCGAGGCGGGGGAGGAAAGCTACACGCACCGCTTGCTTTCCGGTTCCGTCGACGACGTGCTGAAAAAGATCATGGAAGAGGCGGGCGAAGTTGCGCTCGCGGCCAAAGACGTGGAGTCTTGGGCATGCTCGTCGCTGGCTGCTGCGCTGGCATGCCAGGCGGATTCGGTGCAGGAAGAGGAGGCGACGTCGCTTGACGTGGACCTTCCGACGGAGTATTCCGACGCCGTCGACCATCTGCGCTACGAAGCGGCCGACGTGGTGTACCATCTGTTCGTTCTGCTTGAACGCTACGGCATCGACCTGGACGAATTTGCAGCCGAACTCAACAACCGCATGACGGACGAGGAGCGCCCGTGCGGCGGCGTTCGCCTGCACGAAGCGTTCGTGAAAAGGGGAAAGTAAGCGGTCCCGACGGCCTTGCGGCTATCGAAGCGGTCCGGCGGCGCGGGCTTCCGACCTCCGACCTTGCTGACCTTTGCTGAACCTGTTGGACTAGAGAGGGACATCATCATGGCACGACTATTCGGAACCGATGGCGTTCGCGGCATCGCCAATACGGAACTCACGTGCGACCTGGCTTTCAAGCTGGGGCAAGCCGCCGTGGCGTTTCAGGGGAAGACCATTTTGATCGGCAAGGACACCCGCTTGTCGGGCGACATGCTGGAGTCGTCCGTTGCTGCGGGCGTCATGTCGATGGGCGGCACGGCGCTGTTAGCGGGGATCATCCCCACGCCCGCCATCGCGCTGCTGGTGCGCGAGCTGCACTGCGACGGCGGCGTGGTCATTTCCGCTTCCCACAATCCGCCGGAGTACAACGGCATCAAGCTGTTCGACGCCCAGGGCTTCAAGCTGCCCGATGCGGTGGAGGACGACATCGAGGCGTTCGTGGTGCGCGGCGGCGCGGCGGCCGAGGAGCTGCCGGCGGGCGATGCCGTGGGCGTTTCGCTGCCGGTCGAGGATGCGTGCGAGCTCTACATCGCCCACGCCGTGTCCACGGTGACGCGCGACGGGATTGACCTGGCGGGCTTGAAGGTGGCCCTTGACGTGGGGCATGGGGCTTCGTGCATGACCAGCGCCGAGGCGCTGCGCCGTTTGGGCGCCGACGTGGTGGTCGTCAACGAGGACTTCGACGGAACCGACATCAACGTGCAGTGCGGATCGACGCATCTGGGTCCCGTGCGCGATCTGGTGGCCGAGATCGGAGCCGACGTGGGCATCGCGCATGACGGCGATGCCGACCGCGTCATGTTGGTGGACGCGCAGGGCAACGAGATCGACGGCGACGTGGTGGAAACGGTGTGCGCCATCGACCTGAAGCAGCGCGGCCTGCTGCCCGGCAACACGGCCGTGTCCACGGTCATGTGCAACCTGGGCCTCACGCATGCGCTGCGCGATGCGGGCATCGAGCTTATCCAGACGAAGGTGGGCGACCGCTACGTGCTGGAGGCCATGCGCGAAGGAGGGTTCGTCGTCGGCGGCGAGCAGAGCGGCCACATGATCTTCCTCGAGCACAACTCTACGGGCGACGGCTTGGTGACGGCGCTCCAGTTCTTGGCCGCCTGCAAGCGTGCCGGGAAATCCGTCGAAGAGGTCGCCTCCGTCATGACGCGCTTCCCGCAAACCCTCATCAACGTGAAGGTGCAAGACAAGCATGCCGTGGACGACAACGACGCCGTGCAGGCCGCCGTCCGCGCTGCCGAAGACGCCCTGGGCGATTCCGGGCGCGTGCTGCTGCGACCCTCCGGCACCGAGCCGGTGGTGCGCGTGATGGTGGAGGCTGCAAGCGCTGAAGACGCCGAACGTCATGCGGCGGCGATCGCCGCGGTGGTCGAGCGCGAGGTGTAGCGCTTTTTGTTGCTGCGAAAAGAAACCCGCCAGGCGGGTTTCTTTTTTAGCGCGCCGAGCATGACGCGCGTTTCCAGCGGGCGAACGTCCCTAGCGCCGCGCTTGGCGTCGGGAAGCGGCTACTTTCTCACGAACAGGCTGAGGAAGCGCACGAGCAGGCTCGGCTTCTTCTTGCCGGCCGCTGTTGCCGCTACGATCTCCTGATGGGAGGCCGACTCGTCGCCCTCGTTTGCGGGCGGCTCTATCGCATCCGCTTCGAGCGCTTCCGCCCGCTCCGCTTCTTCGGTCGCAGCCGCGGCTGCCTCGACCTGCTCCTCGGCCTTGACCGCTCGCACCGCCTCGGCGGCCTGGGCTGCAGCGCGCGCCGCCGCCTCGGCGGCGAGTTCGGCGGCCTTGTTCGCGGCAGCTGCGATGACCTCGGCCTCCCGGGCCGACGCCTGCGCGTCGGGCATGGTGGGGGCTGCGGGGTGCTCGTCGTCCTCCGCGGGCGCGGCGGCTTGGCGGTTGGGGGCCGCATCGGGCGCGGACTCGTCCCGCGCCGCCATCCTGCGACGGGTCGCGTCGCGCGCCGCTTCGTCCTCGGCCGCTTCCAATCGGCGCTTCTGCGCCTGCTTGATGAAGAACTCCTGCGACTCGAACAGCGCGGTCTCGCCGTTGTCGTCCTGTTTGGCAAGCGATCCGAGCGCCGTGTAGCTTTTATCGGGCAGCAGTTCGCGCAGCTTCGCCGTGTCCGCCATGCTGACGTCCAGATATCCCAGGATCTGCTCGCGCAGCTCTTCGTCGAGCACGGGCCATGCGATCTCGATGCGCTTGTCCATGTTGCGCGTCATGAGATCGGCGCTCGACAGGTACAGCTTCATGTTGTCGCGCGGGCCGAACCCGTAGATGCGGCTGTGCTCGAGCAGGCGCCCTACGATGGACACCACGCGCACGTTCTCGGTGAATCCCTCAAGTCCGGGCACGATGCACGAGATGCCGCGCACGAACAGGGTGACCGGAACGCCCGCCTGAGACGCCTCGACCACCTTCTCGATTACGTCTTTGTCGGTGACGGAGTTGGTCTTGAAGAACAGGCCGCACGGCTCGCCTGCGCGAGCGCGCTCCATTTCCCGGTCGATGCCGGCAAGGATCATCGGCTTGATCTGCAGCGGGGCAACCCACATGATGTCGTAGTTGTCCGACGTGTTCTCAAGCGCCATGTTGCGGAAGAACTCGGTGGCGTCGCGGCCGAACGTCTCGTCGGTGGTGATGAACGCCAGGTCGGTGTAGAGCTTCGCCGTCTTCTCGTTGTAGTTGCCGGTGCCCAGCTGGGTGATGTGCTGCAGGCCGTGCTCGGTTTGGCGGGTGATGCAGCAGATCTTCGAGTGCACCTTGAAGTCGCGGAACCCGTAGATCACCTTGCATCCGGCCTGCTCGAAGCGCTGCGACCACTCGATGTTGTTGCTCTCGTCGAACCGCGCGCGCAGTTCGAACAGCGCCGTCACCTCCTTGCCGTTCTCGGCTGCCGCGATGAGCGCTTCGGCCAGGTGGGATTGGCTTGCCAGGCGGTACAGCGTGATCTTGATGGAAATGACGCTTGGGTCGTTGGCGGCCTCGCGCAGAAGCTGCACGAACGCGTCCATCGTCTCGTACGGGTAGGACAGCAGCACTTCCTTCTCGGTTACCTGGTCGATGACCGGGCGGTTGCGGTCAAGGCATCCCGGCCACTGCGGCGTGAAGGGCACGTTCGTCATCTTGGCGCGTTCCTTCTCGGGCAGGCGGCTGCCCAGCCCCCAGGTGAAGCTCATGTCAAGCGGTACCGACGTGACGAATGCCTGGTGAGATTTCAGTCCCAAGCGCTTGAGCAGCAGCTTTTCCAGGGTTGACGAAAGGGGTCGCTCGCTTTCGAGGCGCACGGGAGCCAGGCGCGCGCGCTTCTTGAGGATGCGCTTCATGTGCTCGCGGTAGTCCTCGTCGCTTTCGTCGGTGCCTTCGGTGGCGTCAAGGTCGGCGTTGCGCGTCACGCAGATCACGTTGGTGTGCTTGACGGCGTACATGCTGAAAATCTCGGACGCCACCATCTCGATGGCGTGCTCCAGCAAGATGAACTGCAGCCCGTCGCCCGGCAGCTCGATGACGCGCGCGCATTGCTTCGGCATGGGCACCAGCCCCAGCGTCACGCCTTCGGCTCCAAGGTTTTTCGCCTTGTCGGGCTTGGCCGCCTTGTCCGCGCCCTTCGCCTTCGCGGTTTTCTTGCCCAGGTTGATCTCCTCGTTCAGGCGCACCACAACGTACAAGGCTCCGTTTTCAAGATGCGGAAACGGGTGACGCGTGTTGATGATCTGCGGAGACAGAAACGGCAGGACGTTTTGCTGAACGTGGCGCGACAGGAAGGCGCGCTGGTCGTCGGTGAGGTCTTCGGGGCGCAGGTGGCATACGCGGCGCTCGCGCAGCAGGCGGCGAACCTCCTCGAAGGTCCGTTCCTGGATGGGGTAGAGCTCGCGGCAGCGCGCGTAGATCGCGTCGAGCTGCTCGGCGGGCGTCATGTTCGACTTCGAGTCGATGATGTGCTTTTTCACCAGGGCCAGGTCGGTCAGGCTGCCCACGCGCACCATGAAGAACTCCTGCAGGTTGCTCCAGAAGATGGAGATGAAGTTCAGCCGCTCGAGCAGAGGCACCGTTTCATCGGCTCCTTGGTCGAGCACGCGCTCGTTGAACGTGAGCCACGACAGCTCGCGGTTCTGCAGGTAGGGCGCCGCCTGCATGCGCTCGTCCGCAACGCCGTCCGCGGCGGATGCATGGGCGGCTGGCTCCTGGTGGTCGGGAACGGCCGGGCTTGTCTTCGGATGGCCCGCACCCTGCTTGGGGGTGGTTTCGATCGACGGCTTCTTGCTTGCTTCCATGAGCTTCCCTTCCCGTACGTTCCGTCAACGTGCGCTGATGCGCGTGATGGCGAATCGGTTCCTTTAGAGCAGCATGCGTTCGATCAGGTATCCTTCGCGAACGCCGTATTTGCAGATTTCCAGGCGCTGCGCGCCGAAGGCGTCGAACAGCGCATGGAGAATGATGCAGCCCGGTACTAACGTATGCACGCGCTCGGCAGAGGCTTTGAGCGCGGCATGGGCAAATGCGTCGGGGTCGATACGGCACCACTTCAGTATCGCATGAATATCGTCGCGCGTCATGGTTTTGGGCCGGGTTGCCGAGCCTGTGGCTTGTTGCAGCATCTTGGCGGCGGCGCGCGTGCTGCCGCCGATGCCGTACAGGGTGTCCGCTCGGTACGCCTCAGGGTGCGGCAGCTTGTCCAGATGGTCGCGCAGCGCGCGTTCGATGGCGCGCATCTCGGGGTCTGCGGGCAGGATGGCGCGCACGTAGCGCGCGAACGACGAGAGCGACCCTTGCCCCAAGCTGACGTTGTCGAAGTCGCGGCCGTCCTCGATGCGCGTGAGCTCGGTCGATCCGCCGCCGATATCCACCAGGGTTCCGCGAGCGACCGCTCGATCGCAGGTGGCTCCGACGAATCCCAAGTGAGCTTCGTCTTGCGCGGAAAGCAGGGATATGGGCAGCCCGGTGCGCTCCTCGATCTCGGCTACGGCCTGGTTGCAGTTCGAGGCGTTGCGCAGCACGGCGGTGGCGAACACCTCGAGCTTTTTGCAATCGAAGTACCGCGAGCGCTTCGCGTGGCCCTTGAGCACGTTGACGGCCCGGTCGATGCCCGCCTGGGTGAACGCGCCGTCAACGACGTAGGCGGAAAGGCCGGCCATCACCTTGTCGTTGATGAGGCTTTTGAAATCCTTGTTCGTGTACGTTTCCCGGCGGTCGTCCTTCACTTCGTATATGACGAGGCGAATAGAGTTCGATCCGAGGTCAATTACTCCGTAGTTGGGCATGATGGCTTCTTCGTGGGTCGTTCGGCCGCTGCGGCAGGCGCCGCGTAAGCGACGTCGTGCGCCGCGCCGCGCTGGTTGGTCATTGATTCCATTGTAGGCAAACCGTGGCTGGCCGCAAAGCGCGCTCGCGAACCCGGCACCAAGATTTTACCTTGAGTTGATGCAGCGGAACGGCCCGATTTCCCGCTGTGCTATGATGGGGTGCACCCCCGGAGAAAGGATGCGCGCATGCTGGAGACCGTCGATTTCTCGCTGGAAGCCCTGCCGAAGGACGAGTACAAGCTGCGTCGCGACCAGCTCATGGACCGGCTTGTGGTGCTGCAGCAGCAAGCGCGCACGCAGGGCGTGGGCCTCGTGGTCTTGTTCGAGGGCTGGGACGGGGCGGGCAAGGGCAGTCGCATCTCCGATCTCCTCTATCATTTGGACGCACGCGCGACCAGCGTGCACGTTACGGAAAACCTCGACGTCAAGGCTGCGCGGACCTTTGCGGGCGCACCGTACGGCGTCACGGGATTCTACCCGATCATGCAGGAGTTCTGGCAATCGCTCGGCATGCGCGGCACCACCACGTTCTACGACCGCGGCTGGTACACCGCCGCAGTCCAGCACATGCTGTACGCCGAATACGGAAGCCTGACCATGGCCCAGGCTGAAAAGGCCACGGGCAAGCGCAAGGCCGTGGCTGCCGCCATGGCCGAGGCGCGCGACGAGCGTCACATCAGCGCGCTGCGCCGCCACCTTACGTCGGCGGCCGACTTCGAGCGCCAGCTGGTGGACGACGGCTATCTGGTGGTGAAGTTCTTCGTGCACGTGACCAAGGAGGCGCAGAAGAAGCGCCTGACGCGCTTGCACGACGATCCTGCCACGCGCTGGCGGGTGAGCGAGGAGAAGCTTGCGCGCATAGGAAACTACGAGGAGGCCTACCGCCTGTACGACAACCTGCTGGAAGGCAGCGACTTCGCGTACGCTCCCTGGCATCTGGTCAACGGGGAGGACAAGCGCCGCGCGAACCTGCAGATAGCCGAAACGCTGGCGGACGCGCTGTCCGGCGCGCTTGCCGCGCAGCCCAACGCCGAAGCTGCTGCGGCGGCAGCGAAGGCGCAAGCCAATTCGGCGGGCGCTTTGGAGGAGGCCCCTCTGTTCGGCCGCGCGCCGGAAGAGGAGGCCCGCATCTTGGCTGCCGCGCAGAAAGAGGCTGACGAGGCCCGCGCCCGCGCCCCTCGCGCCTCGCGGTTTCGCCAGGTGGACGACCCTCCCGCGCTCGATCGGGTCGACCATGGCCTCGCGCTGGATCCGATGGCCTACAAGGAGCAGCTCAAAGCCCAGCAAGATCGTTTGAACAGGCTGGAAATGGAGATGTACCAAAAGCGCATCCCGCTCATGCTCATGTACGAAGGATGGGATGCGGCGGGCAAGGGCGGCAACATCAAGCGCGTCGCCCAGGCGCTCGATGCGCGCGCCTACACCATTTTCCCCAGCCCGGCTCCCACGAAGCCCGAACTGCTGCACCCGCATCTGTGGCGGTACTGGACGCGTCTGCCGAAGGCGGGGCACGTGGGCATCTACGACCGCAGCTGGTACGGGCGCGTGCTGGTCGAGCGCGTGGAGGGATTCGCTTCGCCCGCCGAATGGACGCGCGCGTACGACGAGATCAACGAGTTCGAGCAGGAGCTCGTGCGCTGGGGCGCCATCCTGCTCAAGTTCTGGGTTGACGTGAGCCCGGAAGAGCAGCTGCGCCGCTTCCATGAAAGGCAGAACGATCCGGCCAAGCAATGGAAGATCACCGACGAAGATTGGCGCAACCGCGACAAGCATCCGCAGTACCAAGCTGCGGTCGAGGACATGTTCCGGCTGACTTCGACCCCCTTCGCTCCGTGGATCGTTCTGGAAAGCGACGACAAGCGTCATGCGCGCGTAAAGGCGCTCAAAATTATCAACGACGCTCTGGAAGCTCGCTTGCGCGAAGCCTGAGATCGCGTTACTATGGTCTGCAGCCATTAACGCCGATTGCGCGCTTTCGCGCGCTTGATTTAAGGGGAAGACATGACTCTGTTTGGAATGACCGTGCCCATGGAGGCCATCTGGGTCGTCGTTGCGATCATCGTGCTTATCATCGTCGTCTTCATTGCGAAGGGCTTTATCGACGAGATGAAGAAGTAGCTGACCGCGGGCGACGCCCGTAGTCGTGAAAATTGCGTTTTTGACTACATCGCGCCCTCGTTTCGGGGGCGTTTTGCTTATTATGGTAACGGTCTGGCAGCAGCGGGCGCGCCAAACGGTCGAGGACGATACAACGCCCGCGGTTCGACGTTCCTTCGAAAGGCGAACATGACCGACTATCGACAGTATCCCGATCCCGAGCCGCGCGGTCGTCACGCTCGTGCCCGGGTTCAGCAGGAAGCTGCGCATCAGCAGGCCGCAGGCCCCGGTGCCCGAAGGGCCCCGGCCCCCCAGCAACCTGGCCAGGGGCAGCCGGCGCCGCAGTACCGGGCGCCGCGTCAGCAGGCTCCCCGTCAGCAGGCGCCGCGTCCGGCGCAGCCCTACGCGCAGCCGACGCAGCAGCAGGCTGCGTATCGGCCCCAACCTCAACCTCATCAGCAGGCGTATCGCCCCGTGCAGCCCCAGGCGGGGCAGCAGGCGTACCGTCCGGCACCGGCTTCGTACGGATACGGCGGCGCCGGCAGGGGCCCGAACGGACCTGGGCCGAACGGCTCCGGGGCGAACGGGCGCAAGAAAAAGGGCGGGCCGTGGCGCGTGGTCTTCTGGATCGCGCTCGTGGTGTTCGTGGTGGCCCTGGCTGCCCTCGGCGCCATCGGTTTCAGCTATTGGCAGGGCCAGCAGACGTACAAGGAAGTGGCCCAAGACGGCTTCAATCCGCCTGCGGACGTCGAAGGGACGTCGCTTGCCGACTTCACGGTGGATTGGGACGCGCTGAAGGCCATCAACCCCGATACGGTGGGCTGGATCTACGTGCCGGGCACGAACATCAACTACCCGATCGTGCACACGACCGACAACGAGAAGTACCTGACGCATGACTTCAAGGGCTCGGAGGGCTGGATCGCCACGTTCGGCGCTATTTTCCTGGCAGCCGAGAACGCCGGCGACTTCTCCGATGCGAACAACATCGTGTACGGGCACCACCTCAACGACGGGTCCATGTTCGCGGCCATTGCCGGCATGGACGACCCGGCGGCGTTCAACGCCAGCCGCACCATCTACATCCTCACGCCGCAGGGCAACGTCAAGCTGACCACGTTCTCGCTCGTGCATTGCGCCGCCGACGACCCGCTTGCGCAAACCGCGTTCGCGTCCGAAGAGGAGCGCGTGGCCTACGTCCAGGACAAGATCGACCGTTCCGTGGTGAGCGTGTCCGACCTTCCCGCCGCTGCGGACATGAAGCAGACCTTCACGTTCGCCACGTGCGACAACCTGCCGACCGATGGTCGCTGGGTGCTGTTCGGCTACGTGGCCGACTCCACGATCGGGCCTGCGCCCGCCAACGCGGCCGAAGGCGGCTTGGCCGACCCCGACGCTGCGGCCGCCGTGGGCGACGCGTCGAAGGAGATCGCCTCATGAGCATGGCTGCGTTTCCGGGCGAGCGCCCCGATCGCCTTGAGGAGGAGTGCGCCGTATTCGGCGTGTTCGCTCCCGGCGAGGGCGAGGACGTTGCCCGTATGGCGTGCTTCGGCCTGCAGGCGCTTCAGCATCGCGGGCAGGAAAGCGCGGGCATTGCGGTGGGCGACGGCGAAACCGTTATGGTTGCCAAGGACTTGGGCCTGGTCACGCAGGTGTTCGACGAGGCGAGCCTGGCAGCGCTCGACGGGTTCGTAGCCGTGGGGCACGCCCGGTACTCCACAAGCGGCGCAGCGGCGTCGTGGGAGGCTGCGCAGCCGCATATCTCGGCCATCGACGAGGTGCTGATCGCGCTTGCGCACAACGGCACGCTCGTGAACACGAACGCGCTGCGCGCGCGCCTGGTGGGCGAGGGCGTGCAATTCCGCGCCGGTACCGACAGCGAAGTGGCTGCGAAGGCCATCGGGTGGGTCACGCAGGAAACGCACCATCTGCGCAACGGCATCCGCTACGCGATGGAGCATCTGGAGGGCGCGTACGCCATGGTGCTGGCCAGCCCCGACTCGCTGTACGCGTTTCGCGACCCGAACGGCATACGCCCCTTGTGCATCGGCCAGCTTCCCGACGGTCGCGGTTGGGCGGTGTCGAGCGAGACGTGCGGGCTGGACATCGTGGGCGCAACGTACCTGCGCGACGTGGAGCCGGGCGAGATCGTCCGCTTCAGCCGCGAGGGCATGCACTCCGAGCAGGGCGTACCCGCGGGCACGCGCGCATCCTGCATATTCGAGTACGTGTACTTCGCGCGCCCGGATAGCGTGATCGACGGGCAGAGCGTCTACCAGGCGCGTCGCGCCATGGGGCGCATCCTGGCGCAGGAGGCGCCCGTCGAGGCCGATCTGGTGCTGGGCGTGCCCGACTCGGGCGTGCCTTCCGCCATGGGGTTTTCGCAGCAAAGCGGCATCCCGTATTCGGACGGCATCGTGAAGAACCGCTACGTGGGCCGCACGTTCATCGAGCCGACTCAGGCCATGCGCCAGTTGGGCATTCGCCTGAAGCTGAACCCGCTGCCCTCGGTTATCCGCGGTCAGCGCCTGGTGGTCATCGACGACAGCATCGTGCGCGGCAACACGTCGAAGAAGCTGGTGGAGATGCTGCGCGAAGCGGGCGCTGCGGAAGTGCACCTGCGCATCGTGAGCCCCGAGGTTCTGTGGCCGTGCTTCTACGGCATCGACACCGACACGCGCGATCAGCTGATCGCCGCCAACATGACGCTTGACGAGATGCGCTCTTGGATCGGGGCCGACTCGCTGGCGTTCATATCGCTGCAGGGTTTGCGGAACGCGTTGCCCGACGTGCGCGAGCAGGGTTTCTGCGAAGCGTGCTTCTCGGGGGACTATCCTGTGGCCATTCCCGAATCATTGTTCAAAAAGAGCTTCATGACGAAGAAGGATTTCGCAGAAGCGTACGATAACGAGGCGTCCGTCTGAAGGGCGGCAAGAAGGAGCTTGAGATGACCGAGAGAATCACCGTGAACGCGAACCAGAACGAGGACGGCCCCCAGATGCCCAGCTGGATGGACGAGGATGCGGTCACGTACGCGCAGGCCGGCGTCGATACGGCGGAAGGCGCGCGCGCCGTGGAGGCTATCAAGGGCGTCGTACACGACACGTACCGTCCCGAGGTGGTGGGCGACATCGGCGGCTTCGGCGGCCTGTTCTCCATCGCGGCGGCCAAGGACATGGTCGATCCGCTGCTGGTGAGCGGTACCGACGGCGTGGGCACGAAGCTCAAGGTGGCCCAGCTGGCCGGCAAGCACGACACCGTGGGTATCGACCTGGTGGCCATGTGCGCCAATGACATTCTGGCCACGGGCGCCGAGCCGCTGTTCTTCCTGGACTACGTGGCTATCGGCAAGCTGAACGCCGAGAACATGGCCGAGATCGTGGCGGGCATCGGCGAAGGCTGCAAGCAGGCCGGCTGCGCGCTCATCGGCGGCGAGATGGCCGAGCACCCCGGCGTGATGGATCCGGACGACTACGACCTGTCCGGCTTCTGCGTGGGCGTGGTGGACCGCGTGAAGATGCTCGATCCGGCGGCCGTGCGCGAAGGCGACGTGCTGATCGGCCTGGCGTCGAGCGGCCTGCACTCCAACGGCTACTCGCTGGCGCGCAAGGTGTGCGTGGAGGGCAAGACCCACTACGAGCTGCGCATCGAGCGCGATGAGTTGGGCGGAGCCAGCCTGCAGGACGCGCTCTTGGCGCCGACGCGCATCTACGTGAAGCCGGTGCGCGCCGTGCTGGACGCCTGCCCGAACGCGGTGCGCGCGCTTGCGCACATCACGGGCGGCGGCATCACCGAGAACCTGAACCGCGCGCTGCCGGAGAACGTGGACGCGCAGGTCGACCTGGGCACGTGGCCGGTGCCTCCCATCGCGAAGTTCGTGTGCGAGGCGGCGCATCTGGACGAGTCCGAGGCGCTCAAGACCTTCAACATGGGCCTGGGCCTGGTGCTCATCGTGGACCCGGAGCGCGCCGACGAGGTGGAGGCCGCGCTGGCCGAAGCCGGCGAGCAAACCTATCGCGTGGGACGCGTCGTGTCCGGCGCGGCCGAGGTTCGCTACGCGAACGACGGCGCGCTGTACGGCTACGAAGCGGAATAGGAGAATTCGCATGACCACGCCGCTTACGATAGGCGTGCTGCTGAGCGGCAGCGGCACGAACCTGCAAGCTATCATCGATGCCGTGCGCGACGGGTTGCCGGTGAACGTCGCGTGCGTGGTGTCGTCGCGTCCCGACGCGTACGGCATCGAGCGCGCGAAGGCCGCGGGCATCCCGACCGTCGTGCTCAACCGCGACGTGTACGCCGATCCGCTGACTGCCGATGCGCGCATCGTGGACGAGCTGCGTGCGGCGGGCGCGGAATACGTGGTCATGGCCGGCTACATGCGCAAGGTTACGCCGGTCATGCTGGACGCGTTCCCGGACCGCGTGCTCAACCTGCATCCGGCGCTCCTGCCTGCGTTCAAGGGCGCGCACGCCATCCAGGACGCCTACGATGCGGGCGTGAAGGTGACGGGCGTGACCGTGCATTTCGCGAACGAGGACTACGACAAGGGACCCATCGTGGCGCAGCGCGCCGTCGAAGTGCGCGAAGGCGACGCGTTGGAGGATTTGGAGGCGCGCATCCATGAGGTGGAGCACGTCATCTACCCCGAGGTGCTGCGCCAGATCGCCGAGGACCGCGTGACGGTGGGCGAGGACAGGAAGGTGCATATCGCATGATGAGGGACGTGCTCGCCGCGGTGGCGGCTGATCTGCGGGCGGGCCGCACGCCCGTCCTGTCGGCTGACGACTTCCCGTGTTTTTCAGCGGAGGCCCTTGCGGGCAACCAGCATGTCGACCCGTCGTACGCGGACGTGATCGCGCGCAGCTTGGGCGAAGCCGACGCCGTCGTGTTCGAGCGCGCCGTGCGCGCCATCGACGAAGGCGACCTTGCCTGGATCGGCTTCAAGGTGGTCTACGATGCACAGCAGGCCCAGGCCAACACCGACAACGAGGTGACGAAGAAGTACGGCGACCAAGGTTCCGCCGACGGCGAGCCGCTCGTGTTCTTCTGCAACGATGCGAAGGAGATCGTGGCGGCGCGCCCGCATTCCGCACGCGATGCGTTTCAGATGAAGGACGTCACGCGCGGGCCTTCGATGCACAACGAGCAGTTCGAAGGCCTCACCTGGCTTTCCGTCCCGCTGTTCGAGCAGGTGCGCGTGTGGTTGCTGGGCGCGTCGGACGCGGCCAGCGAAGTCGCGGCGCTGGCCGCGCACGTGGGCTTTCGCGTGACGGTGGTCGACTACGACCCCGCGTACGTGAGCGAAGCCCGCTTCCCGGACGCCGAGCGCATCGTCCTTCCCGGCGGCAGCTTCGATGCGCTGGACCAGTTGTCCTGCACGTCGGCGGACTACGTGTGCGTGCTCACGCGCGGCCACATGTTCGACCCCGAGGCCTGCGTGTGGGCGGCCAAGCACGGCGCGCATTACGTGGGCATGATGGGGTGCGCTGGCAAGAACGATCGCGTGCACGAGCTGGTTTTGGCGGCGGGCGCCACCGAGGACGACTGGGCGCGCGTCAAGCGCCCCATCGGCTTGAAGTTCGGGGCGAAGACGCCCGCCGAATTGGCGATAGCGATCGTCGGCGAGCTGGTGGACGTACGCTACCGGCAACGGTACAGTGAAGAAGCCCGCGCCAAGCACGAAAGCAGCTTGGGCAGGTAGATAGAGCGCCGGAGGCAATGCCGGTGCAGGGCAATAGGGCCCGCAGCGTCGAGTTGTTTCGTCGTTCGCAAGGCGGCGGAACCCAAAAGGAAAGGATGTAAGACCATATGAGCAATCCGAAGGTCAAGCGCGTTTTGATGTCCGTTACGGACAAGGCGGGCGTCGTCGATTTCGCCCGCGTCCTCGTGGAGGAGTTCGGAGCGGAGGTCATCTCCACGGGCGGCACGGCCCGCGTCATCGCGGAGGCCGGCGTGCCGGTCACGCCGATCGATGACGTGACGCAGTTCCCGGAGATGATGGACGGACGCGTGAAGACGCTGCACCCGCGCGTGCACGGCGGTCTGCTGGCCAAGCGCGACAACGAGGCCCACATGGCCCAGGCGGCCGAGCACGGCATCCAGATGATCGATATGGTGGTCGTGAACCTGTACGCCTTCGAGAAGACGGTGGCCGGCGGCGCCGACTTCGCAACCTGCATCGAGAACATCGACATCGGCGGCCCGTCCATGCTGCGCTCCGCCGCCAAGAACTTCGAGAGCGTGGCCGTGGTCACGCGCCCGGAAACCTACGACGACATCTTGGCCGAGATGCGCGCCAACGACGGTGCCACCACGCGCGATACGCGCGCGAAGCTGGCGCTCGACGTGTTCCGCACGACGGCCGCCTACGACGGCGCCATCGCCGCCTGGATGGGCGAGCAGCTCGAAGGCGACCAGAAGTACCCGGCCGCCCGCGCCCTCAACCTGACCAAGGTGCAGGACCTGCGCTACGGCGAGAACCCGCATCAGTCCGCCGCGTTCTACCGTCGCGACAGCTACGCGGGTGCCGAGCACAGCCTGGCCCACGCCAAGCAGCACCAGGGCAAGGAGCTTTCGTACAACAACTACCTGGACCTGGACGCCGCCTGGACGGCCGTGCGCGAGTTCGACGAGCCCGCGTGCGTCATCGTGAAGCACCTTACGCCGTGCGGCGTGTGCCAGGACGCCGACCTGGTGGCCGCGTACCAACGCGCGCATGCGTGCGACCCGGTCAGCGCGTACGGCGGCGTCATGGCGTTCAACCGTCCGGTCACGTCCGACGTGGTGGTTGCCATCTTCGAGAACAAGCAGTTCGTCGAGGCCATCGTGGCGCCCGAGTTCGCGGGCGACGCGCTGGACATGTACAGTGCCAAGAAGAACGCGCGTCTCCTGTCCACGGGCGGCGTGAACAAGGCCGGCGGGGAAGTGGAGTACCGCTCCGTCGAGGGCGGCCTGCTCGTGCAGGATTCCGACGGCGTGCTGGAGGATCCGGCTGCGTTCACGGTTCCCACGAAGCGCCAGCCTACCGACGAGGAAATGGCCGAGCTGCTGTTCGCTTGGAACGTGTGCAAGTCGGTCAAGTCCAACGCCATCGCGCTTACCAAGAACCATGCCACGGTGGGCGTGGGCGGCGGCCAGCCCAACCGCGTGAACTCCGCGCGCATCGCCGTCGAGCAGGCGGGCGAGCAGGCGAAGGGCTCCGTGGCCGCGTCGGACGCGTTCTTCCCGTTCCGCGACGGCCTTGACGCTTTGGCCGAGGCCGGCGTGACGGCCATTATCGAGCCGGGCGGATCCATCCGCGACGACGAGGTGATCGCCGCCGCTGACGAGCACGGCATCGCGCTCGTGTTCACCGGCCATCGCCACTTCAGGCACTAAGCCGGCAGCTGGCGCGCGGCCGAAGCCCGCAGCGCCCCCCCCCAAGCACGCTTGATCGAAAAGCTGGATCCGCTTGTCGGGTCCAGCTTTTTTTGCAGGAAGGGCAACGGCCGCCTTTTCGCATCGATGCCGTAGCCGCGAACGTGTGAGCGTTTCGGGTATGGTTATGTTCCTTCCTTGTCGTAAAAGGAACATACTCGCACCGGGGGCGCAACGCGCAATGCGCTTCGGTATAGTGGGCGGCATGAAGAAATCTCAAGCGTTGAACATACTGAACCTGAGCGAGGGGGCTACTGACGACGAGGTCAAAGCCTCGCATCGCAAGCTGGTCATCGCCCATCACCCGGACAAATTTCCGCTTGATTCCGCCGAGCGCGCCGAAGCGGAAGAGCTGACCAAGCAAATCAACGAAGCGCGCGACGTGTTGCTCAACCGCTCGTGGACGCCGGAGTTCGACCCGCGTCGCGACCCGCGCCCCTATGCGGGCAACCCGTACGCGCATCCTACGGCGAACCCGTACGGATCGCCCCAGCAGGTCGAATGGGACCCGTTCGCGGATTGGCCGTTCGGGCAGGGTTCGTCGCAAGGGCAGGGCCGCACCACCTACGTATGGACCTCGTGGGACGGCGCCCGCTCCGCCGGCGAGGGCGCGCCCGGCGGCGTGCCGTTCGATCCGTTCGACCCGTTTGCGCCGTTCAGGGCATCGGCTCCTCAGAAAACGCCGGAACAGGTGCGCGATGAGACGCGCCAAAGCATCAAGAAGGAAGGCGCCGTCGTGGCGGCGAAAGCGGCGGCTTTGGCGGTGTTGAGCTTGGCGGGGTCTCCTGCCACCGGGCTGTTCGTGTACGTGGTGGCGTCGTTCGTCTACGGGCTGTGGAAGCGTTTGGGCAGCTGTTTGATCGGCTTTTTCGTTCCTATCGCGCTCGTGCTTGCGCCGTTCGTGTTCATGATCGCGCCGCGGCAAGGTGCGGTGACGATAGGGCTGGGCCTTGCGTTTGCGGTTGCGGTTCTTTTCGACATCACGAACGCGCGCGACCTTGTGCGCGTCTATCGTGCCGCCGGTCGGGAGTAGGGCTGCCGGGCGCGGGCGCGCCCATGCTATACTGTTTGTTTGTCGCCGCGCGGTGTTTGCGCCGGCGGATGCGCGAAGCGCTTCGCATGCTCGAAGCGCACCGATGAAGGAGGATTCGAAGCAATGATAGTGCTTGACGAGCCGTATGCATCAGAACCGCTGCTTGCGTGGATGGAGTCTTCGCAGCATCCCGTGCTCGACAACGAATTCGCGCGCACGACAGCCGCGGGCCGTGCGTTGAACCTGGTGTCGGCAGACGAAGCCGTGCGCCGTATCGATGCAGGCGAGCGCGTGTACACCAATTCCGAAAACGCCTTGGCGTGGATCGTCGAGAACGCGCATAACGAAAGCCTGTCGCGCGCTATCGGGCTGTTCAAGGACAAAGCCGCTATGCGGCAGGTTCTGGCTGCCCTCGACCCTGATCTGTTCTTCAAAACCTGCTCGGTTGACGAGCTGTTCAAGCTGGACTTCTCGAAGCTGGAAGCGCCGTTCGTGCTGAAGCCGTCCGTCGGATTCTGCAGCATGGGCGTGTACGCCATCCAAGATCGCGAAGACTGGGAGCGCGCGCTTGCCGACATTCAGCGCAACGCGTCCACCTGGCACGACATGTACCCCGAAAGCGTCATCGGGTCCGGATCGTTCATCTTGGAGGGCTACATCGAGGGGACCGAGTACGCGCTCGACGCGTACTTCGACGCCACCGGCGCGGCGCATATCCTCAACGTCTTGCGCCACGACTTCGTTTCAGCCGAGGATACGTCCGACCGCATGTACGTGACGAGCGCGCCTATCGTGCGCGAAACGTCCGCGCTGTTCACGCAATGGCTTGACCGCGTGAACGCGCTTGTGGGAGCGCGCAATTTCCCCGTGCATGTAGAGGTGCGCGTTCTCGACGGGCACGTGTGCCCCATCGAGTTCAACCCGCTTCGTTTCGCGGGTTTGGGCGGCACCGACGTCAGCTGGCACGGCTACGGGTATCGCACGTACGAGGCGTTCCTGGAAGATGAGCGCCCTGATTTCGATCGCGCGTTCGAGGGCAAGGGCGACAAAGTGTACACGATGTCGCTGCTCAATCCGCCGGCCGACGCTACAGGGGACGAGCGGTTCGACTACGATGCGTTCCTCAGCCGTTTCTCCCATGTGCTCGAGATGCGGCCGTTCGACGTTCGGCGCGTGGGCAATTACGGCTTCCTGTTCTTGGAAACGGATGCGGAATCGGCCAACGAGCTCGACTTCCTCGTGCACTCCGACCTCAAGGAATTCCTCCGCTAGGCGGAGGCGTTCGGGGCGCGAGCAAGGCTGTGAAGCTCAACATCAGAAACCTGCTCATCGGGCTTGTTATCGTCATCGTGCTTGCGGTGGTGCTTTTGCGCGGCGATCAGCTGGTCGAGCTGGTGGAAACCATCAAGAAGGGCGCGGCCATCCCGTTGATCGCTGCGCTGTGCACCCAGCTGGGAAAGTACTTCGCGCAGAGCTTCGCGTATTCGTATGCGTTCGAAGCGGTTGACGAGCGCATGGATCCGCGCTCGACGCTGCCTTTGGTGTTCGGGACGTTTTTCATGAACACGATCGCGCCGTCGCTCAACCTGGCCGGCACTACGCTGGTGGTGGACGATGCGCGCCAGCGCGGCATTGCCCCGGGCAAGGCAACCAGCGCGGCGCTGCTCATGCAGATCACCATCGATTCGGGATTCGCCACCATCATGCTGATAGGCTTCGCCATATTGGCCGCCACGGTGGGCTTGTCGCCCCTGTGGTTCCTGCTCGGGCTGCTTGTCATCGCGCTGGTGGGGGCCATGATCACCATCTTGGTACTGGGCCGCAAGCGTCCGGCGCTCGTGCTGCGCGTGCTGCGGCCCATCGAACGGTTGGTCAACCGCATTCTCGCCCGCTTCAAGAAAGGGCCGCTCGACCCGTGGGTGGAGCGTACGGTGTGCTCGTTTTCCGACGCAGCGGGCCTTATCGCGCACAATCCCAAGACCACGGCGAAATCCTTCGGGTGCTCCATTGCCGCAAGCGCGTGCGAGCTTGCCTGCTTCAGCTTGGTGGGCGTTGGGTTCGGCGTAACGGTTCCCGAAGCGCTCATCTGCGGCTATGTGGTGGCAACGCTGTTCGCTATGATCTCGATCACGCCGCAGGGCGTAGGCGTGGTGGAAGCTGCCGTGGTGGTGGCGTTCACGTCTTTCGGGGCGACTGCGGCGGCGGGGCTGTCCATTGCGCTCGTCTATCGCGGCATCGTGTTCTGGATGCCGTTCCTTATCGGCGCGATACTCATTCAAACAACCAAGACGTTCAAGCGCGATGCCAAGCAGATGCTCAACGATCCGGATGCTGCCGGCCGCTTGTCGGGAGTGTCGGCGGTGGCGCGGCACCTTGACGAGCAGCGGGCTCCTTTGGACGTCGATCAGCCGTTGTGCGACCGTGACCACGAGCAAGCGGCCGTTCCCCGTGCTTCGGCGGCTCCGCGCGATGCGAAGCCTCCGAAAGCGCCGCGGGACTCGTAAGGGCCTGCCGCCAACCCAAAGCTTCCTGCCGTCTCGGCGCGTTCGCAAGTTCGTCGGCCGCAGCTCCGCTTCATGACTTAGAATGTTCTGAAACGTACGCATAGGTGTGGGGTGGTTGTGCGCGATTCAGAGGGGGAGCGGATGAGTGCGAAAAAGACGCTGAGGCAGGCTGCTGCGCTTGCTCTTGCGGGAATGCTGACCTTGGCGGGTTGCTCGGGCCCGGGCGCGGCTGCGTCGGGCAAAGACGCTTCTTCGCTGCTCGATCCCGCCGACCCCGTGCAGATCGAGCTGTGGACGTACTACAACGGAACCCAGCAGCAGGCGTTCGAATCGCTTGTCGACGAGTTCAACGCGACCCAGGGCAAAAGCGTGGGCGTGGTGGTTACCAGTTCCAGCCAGGGCGGCGTAAACGATTTGGCCGCAGCGGTGACCGGGTCGGCGCAGGAGCTTGTCGGGTATGCCGATATGCCCGACGCGTTCCTTTCGTATCCCGATACGGCTTCGCTTGTCGATAGCTTCGGGCGCGTGGCCGATCTTTCCGGATACCTGACCGACGAGCAGAAGGATCGGTACGTCGAGGCGTTTTTGGCCGAAGGGGATCTGGACGGCACGGGTTCTCTGAAGGTGTTTCCCGTGGCGAAATCAACCGAGACGTTTCAGATGAATCTGACCGATTGGCGGGTGTTCGCCGATGCAACGGGCAGCACGCTCGACGAGCTTGCCACCGTCGAGGGGATCGTGACGGTGTCGCAGCGCTATTACGAATGGACCGATGCGCAAACCCCGGACGTGCCGAACGACGGACGTGCGTTCTTCGGCCGAGATGCTTTGACGAATTACCTGGTCACCGGTGCGAAGCAGTTGGGTCACGAAGTGCTTTCCGTTCGTGACGGACGCATCGAGCTCGATCTTGATCGCGCTACGATGAAGGCGTTGTGGGACAACTACTACGTGCCCATGGTGCAGGGTTGGTTCTCTTCCGAAGGCAAGTTCCGCTCAGACGCCGTCAAGACCGGCGACCTGCTCAGTTACGTGGGGTCGTCCTCGTCGGTCGTGTATTTTCCCCAGACCGTGACGGTTGATGATCAGACCAGCTATCCCATCGAGGTGATAGCCTTGCCTGCTCCCACGTTCGAAAGCGGCGTTCCGTGCGCCCCTCAGCAGGGTGCGGGCTTCGTGGTGACGAAGGCCGACGAGCGTACGGAGTGTGCGTGCGTCGAGTTTCTCACCTGGTTCACGGCCAAGGAGCAGAATGCCGGGTTCGCCGTGAAAGCGGGGTATCTGCCCGTGACCAAAGAGGCGATCGAGCCGGAGTTCTTGAAGGACGTCGCTCTGTCGCTGGGGGATTCTTCCCGCAACTACGCTGAGACCCTGCCCGCTGCGCTCGAGACCATGGACGCGGGGCTGTACCGGACGTTCCCGACTCCGAAGGGCAACGAAGCTCGTTCGGTGCTGGGCAAATCGCTGTTCGACCGGGCAGCGCAGGATCGGGCCGCCGTGCGCGCCCAGATCGAGGCGGGCGCCGATCCCGCCCAGGCCGTCGCCGCGTTTTTGGACGAATCGGTTTTCGACGCTTGGCTGGCTGATTTGAAGATGCAATTGGAAGCCGTCGTGGCATAGCGCCCGAGGGTGAGGATGTTGAAGGATAGAGCTACGAGGGCATGACGCTGGGCATGAAACAGGTGAAGGGTGCGCGGAAGGACTTGACGTTCAAGGCCCTTGTCGCGCTGCCTTTCTGCATCGTGCTTATTTTGCAGGGCGTCATGAGCGCTGCGATCCTGTCCGGGAGTCGCGTGTTCGTCCAGATGGACGACGCTGCGTACGATCTGTTCTCGGAGCGCGTGGCCAGTCGGGCAAGCTACCTCGAAGGCGACATGGTCCTTCGCTGGTCGGACTTCGGCTCGACGCCCGACGTTGTGGCCGATCGTGTTGACGAGGTGCTGGCTGAGCGCGGAGCTTCGGTGTCCGATATCGTTCCGGGTTCGGACGTGGCCTTGTCCATTATCGATGCGATGGCCGACGATCTGGTGTCTTTCATCCGGCACAACGAGGTGAGCGGCGCCTACTTCGTGCTGGCGAACGGCGGGGCGGAGGGAGAGGCCGCCGATGCTCGCACGGCGCTCTACATTCGCGATTCGAACCCGAAGGTCAACGCCGAAGGCGGATCGGACCTCATGGTTGCATCGTGTCCGATCAGCGTGGGGCGCACTATGGAGATAGCCCTGGACAGCCAGTGGTCGGCAACGTTTCCGCTGGCTGCCGAAGGCAATCAGCGCAGCGCCTTCTACTACGAGCCCCTCCGTGCCGCCCAAAAGCATCCCGATGCAGAGACAAGCGATCTGGGGTACTGGGGCCGACCGGTTGATCTTGGCTGGGCGGGCACGCCTTCGGTGACGTACAGCGTGCCGATTCGAACCGCTTCGGGGGAATTGTGCGGAGTGCTGGGCGTTGAGATACGCCTGGATCGCATCGAGTCGTTTTTTCCGTATCGCGACCTGAACGAGCGAGGCGACGGCTCGTACCTGCTCACAACCGTGCAAGCCGCCGACTCCGAGCGCAGCGCCGGCGTGGAACCCTTGTCGGACAAACCGCGCGCGTACGAAGTGCTGGCTACAAGCGGGGCGACGCAAAGCCTGTACGTCGAAAACGGCTCCATCGAGGCTTTTCTGGACAACCAGGCTCGCATGGTAGTCGATCCGGCTTTCGACTCGGCAGACCCGGACAAGCGCGCCGTGGCATCCGCGATGGAGCTGGCGCTGTACGACAGCACGTCTCCGTTCGCCTCCGATCGATGGGTGCTTGTGGGGATTGCTCCCGAAGAAGGGCTGTTCTCGGCTTCGCATGCGCTTTCCGAAAGCTTGTTCCGGTCGTTTCTCGTTGCCTTCGTCGTGGGCCTGATCGTGGCCGTGCTGGTGGCGTGGTTGTCGTCATCGCGTTTGCGCAACCTTATGAAAGAGGTTCGCGCGACCGGTCCTGAAGAGCCTATTTCGTTCACGCCTACCGGCATTGTCGAGGTGGACGAGCTTTCCGACGCGATCGAGTCGTTGGGAACCCAGGTTGCTTCGGCGTCTTCGCGCCTGTCCCAGATACTGCAGCTTTCCGATCGCAGCATCGGCGCGTTCGAGTACAACGCCATCCTGGAAACGGTCAGCTATACCGAGGGGTTGTTCTCTACGCTGTCCATCTTGGAGTGCCCCGAAGCGACGCGCTTCTGCGTGGGGCGCGCGGGCTCGGGCACCATGTCGGCGGATGATTTCGATCGGTTCATGGATTGGTACCGCGTGCGCGTCGAGCGCGAGGGGGACGATCGCTACCTGTTCTTCGACGAGCGCGGCATCACGTGGGTGCGCTTGGTCGTTTTGATGGACGAGGATCGCGGCGTGATGTACGGGCTGGTGGAAGACGTGACGCACGAGATTCGAACGCGTCGCCGCTTGGAGCATGAACGCGATCACGACATTCTGACCGGGCTGCTGAACCGCCGCGCGTTCGAGCAGCAGGTGACCGAGCTTTTGCGGGGCCGCAAGAGGCTCGGAGCCATGCTCATGCTCGACTTGGACAACCTCAAGTTCGTCAACGACACGTACGGGCACGATTGGGGCGACCAGTACATCAAGGCAGCTGCGCGCGCTGTGGAGTCGGTGTTCGGCAACAAGGGTCCTTGCTCGCGCGTGTCCGGCGACGAGTTCCTGGCGTTCGTCGACGTCTGTTCGGACCGAGCCGATGTCGAAGCGCTGTTCGCCGACCTGTGCCGTGCGTTCGACGAGAGCGTGCTGGTTGCTCCTGACGGGAAGGCGCTTAAAGTGCGCGCCTCCATGGGCGCTGCGTTCTGCCCCGATGACGCCACTGCCTACGCGCGCCTTCGCGAGTACGCCGACTTCGCCATGTACCTGGCGAAGAACAGCCGAAAAGGCGAGCTGTTCACGTTCGATCGCGCCAGCTACGACGAGAAGTCGTTCATCGTGAACACCGGCGAGGACTTGAACCGCCTGTTCGACGAGCAGCTTGTGGATTACCATTTCCAGCCGATCGTGGATGCTCGGGCCGGCGAGATCATTGCCTTCGAGGCGCTTATGCGCCCCCAGCTGGAGTCCATTTCCACGCCGGATCGCGTGTTGGCGCTGGCGCGTTCGCAGTCGAAGCTTCACCATGTCGAGCGCATGACGTTTCTGGGAGCTTTGGATGCGTTCTCGCAGCGCTACGTAGGTCAAGGGTCTTTGCTGTTCGTGAACAGCATCGCCACGCAGCGCCTGTCCTCTGAAGACGAGCTGTTCTTGATCGAGCGTTACGGCGGCATGCTCAGGCACCTGGTCATCGAAATCATCGAAAGCGATTACAGTCGCGAAATGGCCGTGTACAAAGAAGCGCTGGCGCGACGTTTGGGCGCCCGCCTTGCCGTGGACGATTTCGGCAGCGGATACAACGGGGAGACGTCCCTGCTGGACTACCACGTTGACTTCGTGAAGCTTGACGCATGCATCATTCGAGGAATCGACTGCCAGAAGGACCAGCAGGACATTGCCCGCAACCTGGTGGGATACGCTCATGACCGCGGCATTCGCGTGATTGCCGAAGGGGTGGAGACCGAAACGGAGCTGCGCGCCGTGCTCGATCTGGGCGTTGACTACCTGCAAGGGTACCTGATCGCGCGTCCCGAGCCGCATCCTCGTGACATTCCGGACGAGGTCAAGCGCTTCATCAGGTCGTGTTCCGAGGGCGCTCGGTAAGGCCGGACGGCTTCGCGGGACTGGCCGGGGATGCTTTGGCGTCGGACGGGTATACTAGGGCTCGAACATGGTGGATCCGCGCGGAGCGGATCAGTAAGGAGGAGCCTTATGGCCTTGACCGATACCCTGCATATCGAGGCGACCGATGTCTGCGAAACCCGCGTTGAAGCGGTAATGCCCATCACGCCGGACCTGTACCAGCCGCATGGCTACCTGCACGGCGGGGCGACCATCGCCTTGCTTGAAACGGTGGCGAGCATCGGAACCGAGCAGAACACCGATTTCGATAACGAGCGTCCTTTCGGCATCGACGTGCATGTGCGTCATCGCAAGAGCGGGAAGAACGGCGTGCTGCGCGGTGTGGCCGAGCTTGACCGTCAGGAGCCTTCGAGCGCGGGCGGAGTCAAGCAGTATTGGAACGTGGTCGCGTACGACGAGGACGGCGACGTGGTGTCCGACGGCGTGATCATGACGAAGATCGTGCCGCTTGCGCGTCTTGCTCAGAAGGAGCAGGAGCGCGCCGCCGCGCGCTGACGACGGGGTCTGCACCGCGATCGTGGGCTTTTCCCGTTGGGCGGCGCGCTGCCGTCGTTGTCCGAAGCGGCCGTGAGGCTGCGGGAGAGGCGGCTGAAAGCGAGTCCGAGAAACGGGCGGGAAAATTCTGACGGAAATTCGGGTCATTTTTCCTTTTGCTTTTCGATTCGTTGTGCTATCATATCCGTCGCTGCTTGAAGCAGTACTTCGGGTTGTGGCTCAGCTTGGTAGAGCGCTGCGTTCGGGACGCAGAGGCCGCAGGTTCAAATCCTGTCAACCCGACCAGAACTTGCAGGTCAGTCGTTCGCGGCTGACCTTTTTGCATTTGGGGAAATGCCAACTTGGGGGAGTTGGCGAATTCGGCACCGCAAGCCCCCCGCGCACGGGCGCGGCGTGCGCGGGGGGCTTGCGGTGCGGGGGGCGTGCGGTGCCGGGGGCGGCGCACGCGCGATGCGACGCGCGCGATCGAGCCGCGGGACGGACCCGGCCTTTCGCTGCGGCGTCGCGAAAGGCCGGGTTCCCATCGAGAGGCCGTATTCTGGTAGCGCTCTTGGTGTCCGCCAAGGCCTTGCGCACGAAAAACCGCCCTCGCTGGCAGGTTCTGACGGTTAGGGGTTGCCGAGCCGGCCGCCCTCTTCGCCGCTGCCGGACCCGTTTTGCGTTTCGCCTGGCCATGGCTCCTAGCTGCCGAGTTGCGTTTCCCCGGGCGCCCATCCTGCCGGGTCGAACGACCCCAAACCGTCAGAACCTGCCAGCGAGGGCGGTTTTTCGCGCGCGGCCGATGGGGGAATGGGGCGGATCGGCGGCCCGGGGGCTTCGACGGCGTAGAACTGGGGCTGCGGGCGCGTCCCGCAACTCGGAGCCGAGCTGCTGCCCGTCCGCAACGCGGGGCCGAGCCGCCGCCCGTCCGGGTCGCCGCCTCGTCGAGCGCGAGAGTCGGGGCTGCCGACGGTCGCAAAGATCTTCCGAGCGGTTTTCCTTTGACGTGAGCCGTCGAGGGGTCTATCTTCTACTCAAGTTAGAATAAGTGAACTTACGGTGCCCTGCTTGACGCGAGGAGCCGGGGCCAATGCAGCACGGCTGAACAAAGGAGCGACTTGTGGCCAGGAAAAAGAAATCCGCATCCAACGCGCTCGAAGTGCAGAACGCGGCGAAGACGCTCTTCGCGAACATTCGCTTCATGTCGCCCGACTCTCCGATACGGTCCATCGTGATTACCAGCTCGGTGCCGAACGAGGGCAAGTCGACGTGCTCGATCGAGCTTGCGCCCGCCATTGCCACATCGGGCAAGACCGTGCTGCTGGTGGAGGCCGACATGCGCCGGCGGGCCTTGGCCGACGCTCTTGGGGTGCGTCCTCCTGCAGGCGTGTACGCGGTGCTGACCGACGCCGTGCCGCTTTCGCGGGCCGTGGCCGCCACGCCCACGCCGAACCTGTACTTCCTGGACGTCGAGCCGAACATCCCGAACCCGGCCGACATCGTCTCGTCGAAACGCTATGCCAAGCTGGTGTCCCTTCTTGAGGAAAGCTACGATTACGTGGTGTTCGACACTCCGCCGGTGGGTACGTTCGTCGATGCAGCCATCCTGTCCACGTTGGCGGATGGCACGGTGATAGTGGTAAGGCCGAATCTGGCAACGCGTGCCGAACTGGTGGAAGCTTGCGAGCAGCTGCAAAAAGCCGATGCCAACATCCTGGGCATCTGCGCTACGTTCTGCGAAGGGACCGACTCCGAATACTATTACGCTTACTACACCAACGACGGCGAGCGCGTGAAGCGCGGCGATGATGCGGGCGCGACGCAGGGCCGTACTGCCGCCGATCGGCTGGAGCGCATCCAGGGGATTTCGCGATCTTCCGCAGAGGCCGAACGGCTGCGTGCGTCTTTGAACGGTGCTTCGCGGGCAGCTTCCTCGCGTTTTCGGAGTCGCGGCGATCGGTAGGGCGTTAAGGCGGCCACCTGCGAACCCTTTGCCGGGGCGCCTCTTCGTCAGTGCATACTATGGCGACTGCAAGGCAATTTCTCGCAAAATCGGGAAGCATGCTTCTCATGCTGGTGCATTTGCGGTAATATACCCAGAGTTGTCCGACGGTATCGCTTATACGAACCTCAGACGACGGCATGGCTTGGCTGCGAACCGCTTTGGGATGCGGGTCGCGATTCCAAGCCACGTCATCCCAGGTATGGAGCTTGGAAGGGATGTGCTTTTCTGCAACATCCCTTTTTTGCATAGGTACATCACCCTGACGAGCAGGGTGGGGCGGGGTCGTAAGGCGCGGCCTTTGCACGAGCAATTTGGAGGAACGTATGAAAATTTTGGGAATGGGGATGCCGGAGCTTCTCATCATCCTTGCGGTGATTTTGCTCATCTTCGGCCCGAAGAACCTTCCGAAGCTTGGCAGCGCGCTTGGCAAAACCGTCAAGAACCTTCGCGACGGCATGGGCAGCAAGTCCATCGAGGACGCCGACGATGAGGAAGAAATCATCGAAGAGGTAGTGGAAGAGCAGCCGGCCAAGAAGACGACGACGGCTCGGAAGACCACCACCGCCGCTAAGAAAAAGGCCGAATAGCTCAACAGTTTTGTTCGGTATGCGGTATGTGCAGGTCTGGCCTTGCACATACCGCTTTTTTCATATCAGTGCGGAAACACCGAAGCCGCGCATTTCATCACAGCGAAAAATATAAGGAAGCACGCTTGAAAGCACGAGCGTGCCTGTTTTTGTAATTGGGACAGGTGAGAAAACATGGCAGACGGAAACTTCATTCTTACACAAGAAGGCAAGGACAACCTCGAAAAAGAGCTGCACTACCTTGAGACCGAGAAGCGCGCCGAGATCGGCGAGCGCATCAAGGTTGCTCGCGAGTTCGGCGACATCTCCGAGAACTCCGAGTACGACGACGCGAAGAACGAGCAGGGCATGATGGAGGCGCGCATCGCCGAGATCAGCCGAATCCTCTCCGAGGCGACCGTGGTCAACACGCCGAAGCGCTCTTCGCGCGTGAACATCGGCTCGGTGGTGACGGTCACCATGGGCGGTCGCGAGCGCGTGTTCACGATCGTCGGCGGCGCGGAAAGCGATGCCGCCGCCGGCAAGATCAGCAACGAGTCTCCCGTGGGCGCCGCGCTGCTGGGCCGCAAGAAGGGCGATGTGGTGGAAACGACGGGCCCGACCGGCCGCCAGGTCACCATCACCATTGAGAAGATCGATCACTAAGATAAAGGAACCGCAGATGAGCGACACCACCGACCAGATCATCGAAGACGACCCCATTGAAGTGCGCCGCGCGAAGCGAGCGGCTCTCATCGCTGCGGGCAAGAACCCCTACGGCCACGCGTTCGAGTACACGCATCATTTGACCGATCTTGTCCAGCAGTACGCCGACCTTGAAGACGGCGCTTCCACCGAGGACGAGGTGGACGTGGCCGGTCGCGTCATGGCCAAGCGCGATCAGGGAAAGCTTGCGTTTTTGGAGCTGCGCGACTCGACGGGCGACATCCAGTTGTTCTGCCGCATCAACGTCTTGGGCGAGGATGCGTTCGCGGAGCTCAAGGATCTGGACGTGGGCGACTGGATCGGCGTGCATGGAACCATGATGCGCACCAAGCGCGGGCAGCTGTCCGTGGCCGTGCAGTCGTTCGAACTTTTGAGCAAGAGCCTGCGTCCGCTGCCGGAGAAGTTCCACGGTCTGGCCGACAAGGAGACGCGCTACCGTCAGCGTTACGTCGACCTGGTCATGAATCCCGAGGTCAAAGAGACGTTCGAGAAGCGCTTCAAGATCGTGGCGGCCATTCGCCGCTACATGGAGGACCAGGGCTTCTACGAGGTCGAGACCCCGTTTCTGCATCCCATTCTGGGCGGCGCGAACGCCAAGCCGTTCGTCACGCATTTCAACGCGCTCGATCGCGACTACTATCTGCGCATCGCTACCGAGCTGCCCCTCAAGCGTTTGCTGGTGGGCGGATTCGAGAAGGTGTTCGAGATCGGCCGTCAGTTCCGCAACGAGGGCATGGATCCGTTTCATAACCCCGAGTTCACCACGATGGAGGCCTATCAGGCGTTCTCCGACCTCAACGGCATGATGGAACTCACGCAGGGCTACATTCAGGCTGCTGCGATGGCCGCATGCGGCACCATGCAGGTGACGTACCAGGGCCAGGAGATCGACCTGTCGGGCGACTGGCCGCGCAGGTCCATGATCGAGCTTGCCACCGAAGGGGCGGGCGAGCCGGTGAACTTCGACCGCACGCTTGAAGAGCTGGTGGCTATTCTGGAGAAGAACGGCGGGCACGCCGATGCGGCTTGGGGCAAGGGCAAGCTGATCGCCGAGATCTTCGAGGCCGTGGCCGAAGAGAAGCTTATCCAGCCGACGTTCGTGATCGATCACCCGCTCGAGGTGTCTCCTTTGGCCAAGAAGAAGGCCGACGACGAGAACCTGACCGAGCGCTTCGAGCTGTTCATCTGCGGGCACGAGTACGCGAACGCCTTCGGCGAGCTGAACGACCCGGTTGATCAGGCCGAGCGTTTCAAGGCGCAGGTGGCTGCAAAGGATCTGGGCGACGACGAGGCCATGGGCTACGACGACGACTACGTGCGCGCCCTCGAGTACGGCATGCCGCCGGCGGGCGGCGTGGGCGTGGGCATCGACCGCTTGGTCATGCTGCTGTCCGACGCTCCGTCGATTCGCGACGTGCTGCTGTTCCCGCACATGAGGGACGAAGCGAAGTAGAACCTGCATGCGAGGGCGCTCCGAAAGGGCGCCCTCGCTGCTTGTGCGGGTTCAAAGGCGCTGGCGTGTTGGCGGCCCCTCGCTTGGACAGCCGGACGCGCGCCGGGCGATGGCGCTTTCGGGCCGACGAGGCGGCTATGCGGGACTTCGCCTGCGTTCGGGCCGTCAGCGCACGAAAAAACGCGATCGCTGGCAGGTTCTGACGGTTTGAGGTCGTCGTTTCGGCCCTTCGTTTCGCAAGCCGCAAACACTTCAGTATCGTGCCTGGTCAGAAGCCCGATCGAAAATGAAGTTGGGGAAGGGCAGCGTGAGGCGCGCGCTCGGCAACCTCAAACCGTCAAAACCTGCCAGCAAGGGCGGTTTTTCGCGCGCAACGTGCCAGCCGCAATCGCTTTGCTTGCGACGTTGCTCCGAGCTTCGTCGGCTGCGCTGCGTGAGTTGTACGGTCGGAAGCGTTTCTGGCGTTACGCGAAAAGCCCCTTTTGACTGAGCAACTGCCGACGAAGTTCAAGCTGCTTGAGCGAATAGTCGGAGCAAGCGGGTCGTATCCGCGCTCCTAAGTGGCCGGCCAGAATACGTGCGAAGCGGTTGTATTCTTGGTAGTTTGCCACCTGGCGCCAAGTGGCGGTCACCACGGTCAGGCCGAGTGCTTCGAGCGCGTTGCGTCGGGACGCATCCTCGGCGATGCGCTTCGCGCCGGTATGGCAGAGGGTGCTGTCGTATTCGACCGCCACGCCCCTGTCTCGCCAAAGCAGGTCGCATCGAAAAGAGGAGCGGCTGGTTGTCCAGTTGCTGTGCTGCGGAATCGCTACGGTAGCGTTCATGGCGGGATGCTCCAACTTGCTTCCCCCGTACAGATAGGGAAGCGTTAGCAGTTCGGCGAGGGTCGATTCGCGCGGAGAAGCCGATCCGCCCAAAACGTGAGGAAGTGCCCGGCGGGCTGCTTTCGTTCCATGCAGGTATCCTGCGTTGTCTAGGTACGAGGCCAGCTTTCTCGGATTGGTCAAAGGGGGCCTGTTCCTGATTCCGTAGGGGTGCTGCTTGTCGGGGGCGAACGTGCCGCAGAACTCGTACCCCAAATGGACTGCGAGGGGAAAGCCGATCGCCGACGCCATGTGCACGAAAGTCAGTTCGGGGCAGGTGACGAAAACCGGTTCGTCGAATCCAGGGAAGAACACGGCCCTTAACGATCTTTCCGGTAGGGATTGCGCACGGTGAACGATGAGGGCCGAACTGGCTTTCCTGTTTTCCCGAGCAAGAACGTGGACGGGCAGGGACAATGTGCCGCCGCGAACGAGCGCATGCGTTCGCATGTCGGAGCCGTGCGGAGCTTTCTCGGGCACGGTCGTGCTGCGGCATACGCTGCGCGCCGATCCGACGTCGCTGAGTTCGGATCGCCAGAATTCAAGGGCCGATGTATGGGTTAGGATGGTTTTCATGGTGTGAGTTTAGCACCACATAATACCAGGTCAATAGTTATTTTATGGTTTAGATTCCTGCTGGATTCGCGCTAAATTTCTGTTGGATTTCAGCTAGATCCGCGCTAGATCCGCGCTAGGTTTTTGCTAGATCCGTGTCAGACTCGCGCAACGTTTCCGCTAGATTCCTGCTGGATTTCGTTGCGAGCTGGAAGCTGCGCGCAAAAAAACGGCGACCGCTGGCAGGTTCTGACGGTTTGGGGTCGTCGTTTCGGCTCTTCGTTTTGCAAGCTGCGAGCGCTTCGGTATCGCGCCTGGTCAGAATCCCGGTCGAAAGTGGCGCCGGGGAAAGGCTGCCCATAGCGCGCGTTCGGCAACCTCAAACCGTCAGAACCTGCCAGCGAAGGCGGTTTTTCGTGCGCAACGTGCCGCCTGCAAGGGCAGCGGGGCTTCCTGCTCGTGGTGGCTTCGTTGCTGCGGCGCCTCGCACGCATGCCCGCACGCCCGCAGCGGCATCGGTGCCTGCTCGCATCGCCCGCCCGTCCGCGCCGCCGTCACCCGCCCGCCCGCCCACATTCGCGGCTCGCATCGCACGCCCGCCCGCACCCGCCACCCGCGGTTGTTCGCGCCCGCAACGCGCTGCGAGACGCCTTGGCAAATGCGGGCGTCTCGGGATAATCCGGCGGTTCGTGCACGTGGCGCGAAAGGTCGTGATACGATGGATCCCGTCGCCTCAACGGCTCGACTTGTGGAGCCGCCGTGTGCGGCGTCCAGGTGAATTGGCACTCGATCAGTGCGAGTGCTAACATGGACGAGTAACACTGAAGTATCGCCGCGAGAATCGAGGCTTACATGTCATTCGAGAAGTTCACGGACAAGGCGCGCAAGGTGCTCGTCCTGGCCCAGGACGAAGCGCGCTCGCTCCATCAGCCCTATGTGGGGACCGAGCACATCCTTCTTGGCCTTATCCAGGAGAAAGACGGCTTGGCTGCTCAGGCGCTCGATCGCCTGAACGTCAAGTACGACGCCGTGGTGCAGGCTATCCGCCAGGTGGTCGCCATCGACGAGGACACCGACGTGTCCGGGCACCTGTCCTTCACGCCGCGCGTGAAGCGCGTGCTGGAGAACTCCCTGCGCGAAGCCATGCAGATGGGGCAATCCTACATATCGACCGAGCACTTGCTGCTGGGCATCGTTCGCGAAGGCGACGGCACGGCGCTCGAAGTGCTCACGCGCCTGGGCGTGGCGGGCGACGACGTGCGCGCAGCCCTCAACGACCTGGTGGGGCAGAGCCCGGTGTACGCCGGTCGCAACCCCTTCGACCCGAACGGCGGCACGTCGGACAGCGTGCTCAAGGAGTTCGGCACCGACTTGACGCAGAAGGCGCGCGACGGCAAGCTCGACCCCGTCATCGGTCGCGCCGGCGAGATCGAGCGCGTGATGCAGGTGCTCAGCCGTCGCCAGAAGAACAACCCGTTGCTCATCGGCGAGCCGGGCGTGGGCAAGACCGCTGTGGTCGAGGGCTTGGCCCAGCTTATCGTGTCGAATCAAGTTCCCGATATCCTGCGCGGCAAGCGCCTGTTCACGCTGGACGTGTCCGCGCTCGTTGCCGGGTCCAAGTACCGCGGCGAGTTCGAGGAGCGCCTGAAGAAGTGCATCAAGGAAGTGATGGACGCGGGCGACATCATCCTGTTCATCGACGAGATGCACACGCTTATCGGCGCGGGTTCGGCCGAGGGCTCCATCGACGCCGCCGCCATCTTGAAGCCGCCGTTGTCGCGCGGCGAGATCCAGGTTGTCGGCGCCACCACCATCGACGAGTACCGCAAGCACCTGGAGAAGGACTCCGCTTTGGAGCGTCGCTTCCAGTCCATCACGGTGGGCGAGCCGAACGAGGAGCAGGCGCTGCGCATCATGGAGGGCCTGCGCGATCGCTACGAAGCGCACCATCAGGTCCACTTCACCGACGAAGCCCTGCAAGCTGCCGTCAGCTTGGCGGGCCGCTACATCCAGGATCGCTACCTGCCCGACAAGGCTATCGACGTGCTGGACGAGGCGGGCGCGCGCATGCGCATCCGCAACATGACCCTGCCCAAAGAGCTGCGCGATCTGGACGAAGAGCTGCGCAAGCTTCGCGGCGAAAAAGACGCGGCTATCGGCGCGCAGGATTTCGAGCGCGCGGCGCAGCTGCGCGACCAGGAATCCGACCTCAAGAAGAAGCGCGAAGAGGCCGAAAAGCAGTGGGAGGAAGACGCGCAGAAGTCCGTCCATCAGGTGACCGTCGAGGATATCGCCGATGTGGTCTCCATGACGACGGGCGTGCCCGTGTCGAACCTGACGGAGGCCGAGACCGAGAAGCTGCTGCGCATGGAAGGCGTGCTGCACGAGCGCGTCATCGGCCAGGAGGAAGCGGTCACGGCGCTGTCGAAGGCCATCCGCCGTTCGCGCAGCGGCCTCAAGGATCCGAAGCGTCCGGCCGGCTCGTTCATCTTCCTGGGCCCTTCGGGCGTGGGTAAAACGGAGCTTTCCAAGGCGCTCGCCGAGTTCCTGTTCAATTCCGAGGACGCGCTCCTGTCCTTCGACATGTCGGAGTACATGGAGAAGCACAGCGTGTCGCGCCTGGTGGGCAGCCCTCCGGGCTACGTCGGCTTCGACGAGGGCGGCCAGCTGACGAAGGCCGTGCGCCAGCGTCCCTACTCGGTGGTGCTGTTCGACGAGATCGAGAAGGCTCACCCCGACGTGTTCAACATCCTGCTTCAAATTCTGGAGGAAGGTCGCTTGACCGACGCGCAGGGCCGCACGGTGGACTTCCGCAACACGGTCATCATCATGACGTCGAACGTGGGCGCGCGCGAAATCGCGCAGCCTACCACGTTGGGCTTCTCCACCGAAGAGCAGGCGGGCCTGTCCGACAAGGAGATCAAGAGCCGCGTCATGGCCGAGATGAAGAAGCTGTTCAGGCCTGAATTCCTGAACCGCATCGACGAGATCATCGTGTTCAAGTCCTTGAACGACGAGCAGATCGCCGAAATCGTCAAGCTCATGGTGGCCGACCTGCGCGAGCGCTTGATCGACCAGAACATGTCCATCAACTTGAGCGACGCCGCATGCCGGCTCGTCGCGAAAGAGGGGACCGACGCGGCGTACGGCGCTCGTCCCTTGCGCCGCGCCATCCAGCGCTTGCTGGAAGACCCCCTGTCCGAGGAAATCCTCGAGGGCAAGTGGACCAGCGGTTCGGTCATCGACGTGGACGCGGTCGACGGCGAGCTGGTGTTCACGTCGGGTTCCGGGTCTATCCCCGCGCCTCGGAAACGTGATAGCATAGCAAGAGACGCAGAATTGCTGCTGACGAACTACGACTTGGGCCATGCCGGCGTGTCCGGCGGCGGGTCCCTGTCCGGCGGTGCAGCTGATTAACAAGATTCCGGCGGTCGAATGGCCGCCGGAACTGTATGATGCCACGAACGACCTACAAGAAGGAACGGTATGACCAAGACCATCGACCCCGTATTCTCCTCGGAGGTTCTGAAATCTCCGGAGCTTGCCTTCGACCACTTCGACTTCGATGCGATCTCGCAGGCGATGGGAGGGCTTAAAGGGGAGGTCGACAAGAACCCGCAAACCGCAGCCATCATACTGGCCGGCGGCACGGGCGACCGCTTTGGCAAAGAGGGCGGCAAGCAGCTGGTGGAGATTGCCGGCAAGCCCATTCTTACCTGGTCGGCCGAGGCGTTCGACGCGGTGGGCGACATCGGTCTCATCGTTATCGTGTGCCCGGAGGAACGTTGCAGCGAATACCTCAAGCGCGCCATCGACCCGTTCCCGTTCGTGACGCCCGTGGTAGTGGCCCCTGCGGGTCCCAGCCGCCAGGAGTCGGCGTTTTCGGGCTTGGAGTACGTGCCCGACGACTACGGCTACGTCATCCTGCATGACGGCGCGCGGCCCCTCATCACGCCGGAGCTCATCTCGCACACCATCAACACGCTCAAGGGGAACATCGAGTCGGACGGCGCCGTGGTGGCGCATCCGGCGGTCGACACGCTCAAGGTGGTCGAAAACGGCGTCATCATGGGAACGCCCGATCGCCGCGTGTTCTGGAACGCGCAGACGCCGCAGGTGTTCCGCGCGGGCATCTACCGGCGCGCCCACGCGTCGGCGCTGTCCGACGGGTTCATGGGCACGGACGATTCGTCGCTCATCGAGCGTCTGGGCGGCAAGGTGCTCGTGGTCGAAGGAAAGCGCGACAACATCAAGCTGACCGTGCCCGAGGACTACCTGATGCTGGTAGCGGCGGTACGGGCCATGTACATGAAGGGGATGGAAGAATAGTGGCGGGCGCGACGACTTTTCCGGAGGTCCGCTCATGAGCATGTCCTGCAGCGACAATCCGTTGTCGAACCTGCGCATCGGGCAGGGCTACGACGTGCATGCGTTCGCCGAGGGTCGCAAACTGATTTTGGGGGGCGTGGACATCCCGTATGATCGGGGGCTTTTGGGCCATTCGGATGCCGACGTGCTGGCGCATGCGATCTCTGACGCGCTTCTGGGCGGCGTGCGCGGCGGGGACATCGGAAAGCTGTTCCCCGATACCGATCCCGCTTTCAAGGACGCCGATTCCCTCAAGCTTTTGGAAGCCGTGGCGGCGTTCGTGCGCGATCGCGGCTACGAGATCCTTGACGTGGACAGCGTGATAGCGGCGCAGGCCCCGAAGCTTTCGCCGTATCGCGACCAAATGCGTCAGAACCTTGCGCAGGCTATGGGAGTTTCGGTCGACAGCGTGGGCGTGAAGGCCACCACGACTGAGCGTTTGGGTTTCGAAGGCCGTGAAGAGGGCATATCCGCTACCGCAGTCTGTTTGCTCTGTCGATGTCGTTAGGGGTCGGCTGCCCCGAATTGCAGCCGGCACGCTTCGCTATGCTACAATTCCACATCGACAGTTAGGGTATTCATGAACATATTCAAAACCATTGGCGAGGACATCCGAGCGGTCAAGGACCGCGACCCCGCAGCTCAGAACTCGTTCGTCATCTGGCTGACGTACCCGGGTCTTCATGCCCGCTGGTCTCATGTGGTCGAGCATTGGCTGTGGAACCACGGGCTGAAAAGCCTCGCTCGCATATCGTCGCAGTTCACGCGCTTCATGACCGGCGTGGAAATTCACCCTGCAGCCGTGATAGGCCGACGCTTCTTCATCGACCACGCCATGGGGGTCATCATCGGTGAAACCACGATCATCGGCGACGATTGCACGCTGTACCAGGGCGTCACGCTGGGCGGTACCGGTAAGGAAACCGGAAAGCGCCATCCTACGCTGGGAAACAACGTGCTGGTGGGCGTGGGTGCGGCGGTGCTCGGCAACATCACCATAGGCGACGGCTCGAAAGTGGGCGGCGGCGCCGTGGTGGTGAACGACGTGCCGCCGAACTCCACGGTGGTCGGCATTCCCGGTCGCGTGGTGGTGCGCGACGGGCATCGCGTTGAAAGCGAAGCGAAGGATGCGGCGCAGCACAAGGAGAATCTGCCCGATCCCATCGAGGAGCGGTGCGCGAACCAATGCGAGCGTATCGAGGCGCTCGAACGCAGGCTGAAGGAACTTGAGGAGCAGAAGGGGCGCTCATGATCAAACTCTACAACACCAAAGCGCGCGAAAAGGTGCCGTTCGAATCGCGCGAGCGCGGCAAAGTGGGCATGTACGTGTGCGGGCCCACGGTGTACAACTACATCCACATCGGCAACGCGCGTACGTTCATCAGCTTCGACGTCATCCGTCGTTACTTCATGTGGCGCGGCTTCGACGTGACGTTCGTGCAGAACGTCACCGACGTCGACGACAAGATCATCGCGAAGGCGAACGAGGAAGGGCGCGAGGCGTCTGCCGTGGCGGCCGAGTACACGGCTGCGTTCATCGAGGACATGCGCAAGGCGAACGTGCTCGATCCCGACATTCGGCCGAAGGCGACCGAAGAGATCCCGGCCATGATCGAGCTTATCCAGGAGCTGATCGACGGCGACCATGCGTACGAAGTGGACGGCGACGTGTACTTCGCCGTGCGGTCGTTCCCCGCGTACGGCCAGCTGTCGGGCCGCAACGTCGACGAGATGGAATGCGGCCACCGCGAGCTGCGCGCTGACGGCAAAGGCATCGAGGACCGCAAGCGCGATCCGCTCGACTTCGCGCTGTGGAAGGCGGCGAAGCCCGGCGAGCCTTCGTGGGAGTCGCCTTGGGGCCAGGGCCGTCCCGGTTGGCATATCGAATGCTCGGCCATGTCGCGCAGGTACCTAGGACTGCCGTTCGACATTCACGGCGGCGGCGCCGATCTGGTGTTTCCGCATCACGAGAACGAATGCGCGCAAAGCGAAGCGGCGTGCGGCTGCACGTTCGCGAACTACTGGATGCACGGCGGCATGCTGCAGATCAACGCCGAGAAGATGAGCAAGTCGCTGGGCAACTTCATGCTGCTGCGCGACGTGCTGGAAACGACGCGCCCCGAAGTGCTGCGCTTCCTTATGCTGCAGACGCATTACCGCAGCCCCTTGGATTTCTCCGACGAGCGCTTGGCCGAGGCCGAAGCGGCGCTCGGACGCATCGAGAACGCGGTTCGCAATCTGGATTGGCAGCTTGAGAACGTGGAGGACGTTCCGTCGCCGCTCGATACGCGCGAGCTGATGAAGCGCGCGAAAGAGGCCAAGATCTCGTTCATCTTGGCCATGGACGACGATTTCAATACGTGCCGCGCCCTGGGCGAGGTGTTCGACCTGGTGGCCGACGTGAACGCGCAGGTTACGGGCAAAACGCTCTCGCTTTCCGATGTGCCCATCGTGCGCGAGGTGCGCGATACCATCGTGGAACTGGTGGGCGTGTTCGGCATCGACGTGGCGGCGGCTGCCGACTGCGACGAGTCCGACGCGTATCCCGCCGAGGTTGTTCCCTTGGCGGCGGACGTGGCCGGTTACGTTGGCTCGGATGCGTCCGAGGCCGTGGAAGCGCTGCTGGCGGCTCGCACGGAGGCGCGTGCGGCCAAGGACTGGGGTCGTGCCGACGCCGTTCGAGACGGCCTGTGCGCCCTTGGGTTCGTTATCGAGGACACCCCGCAGGGGCCGCGGGTTTCTCTGGCTTAGGCTGTCTGTAGATTTGCCGGCTGACGAGGCCGGATGACGTTACGGGGTCGTGCAGCACGGTTCCGTCGCTTGATCGCCGCTTTCGCGCGCTTGCCGTGCGCTCGGCGATGCATCGCGGCGGTTTCGGACGCTGCACGGCCTTTTGCTCGCTTACGAACAACGAGGTTTCGACTATGCTTGGTCAAAATCGTACTCCCGAGCTGCTTGCCCCCGCTGGAGGGCGTGCGCAGCTGGAGGCTGCCGTGCGCTTCGGCGCGGACGCGGTGTACTTAGCTGCCGATCGGTTCGGGATGCGCCAGCGTGCCGAGAACTTCGCGCTATCCGATATCCCCGACGCGGTCGCGTTCGCGCACGCTGCGGGTTCTCGCGTGTTCGTGACCATGAACACGCTTATGCATGCAGACGATTTGGCGGCGCTGCCGGAATACCTCGAGGCGCTTGCCGCCGCGCAGGTGGACGCGTTCATCGTGAGCGACTTGGGGGCGTTTCGCCTTGCGCAGAGGCATGCGCCCAGCGTGGCGCTGCACGTGAGCACGCAGGCTTCCGTAGCCAATGCCGAAGCGGCGCGCGTTTGGCATGAGCTGGGGGCGTCGCGCGTGGTGTGCGCGCGGGAAATGAGCGTGGAGGACATTGCCCGCATGTGCGCCGATGCGCCGCGCGAGCTGGAGATCGAGGCGTTCGTACACGGGGCCATGTGCATGGCGGTGTCCGGTCGTTGCCTGATCAGCTCGGTCATGGCGGGGCGCTCGGGCAACAAGGGGCACTGCACGCAGCCGTGTCGCTGGAGCTACGCGTTGGTGGAGGAGAAGCGCCCGGGCGAGTACTATCCCATCGAGGAGGACGTGCGCGGCTCCTACGTCATGAACGCGCAGGACCTCAACATGCTGGTGCATCTGGACGACCTGGCTTCCGCGGGCGTGGATTCGTTCAAGATCGAGGGGCGCAACAAGCGGGCGTTCTACGTGGCCTCGGTGGTGCACGCGTACCGCTCGGTGCTCGACGGGGCCGATCCGGCCGAGGTCGCTTCGGAGCTGCTTGCCATTTCCCATCGCCCGTACGGCACGGGGTTCTACTACGGCGACGCCGAGCAGGCGCCCGACCGCGACGGCTACCTGAAGGAATGCCTGCACGCGGGCACGGTCGAGTCGTGCGAGCCCGCCGGGGAAGGGCTGTGGCGCGTGCGCGCGACCTGTCGGAACCGGTTCTGCGAAGGCGACCGCTTGGAGGTCCTCTCGCCTCGTCGGCCGGTGGGCTTCGTGTCGGCGCGAAACCTTGCGTGGGTTCCTCGGCCCGACGAGGACGATCCTTGCCCGGCGCCCGTGCCGGTGGCCGTTGCGAACCGCGCTGCCGAGTCTTATGCGTTCTTGGTCGAGGCCGAGCTTCGGCCGGGCGACTTCCTGCGCATCCGCATGAGCTGAGCGTACCGAAGCGATCCCTTATCGAGAGGGTCCCGTTACGCTTGTCGCGCCTGCTTGGGGCTATGCTGAGGTATCGATCCTCAGCAGCTTCAATGCTCCTAGAAAAGCGAGGTGCACCATGTCCGGTCGTGCGTATCGTGCTTCAACCGCATCCGTCGCCACGCGTCGTTCGTCCGCCGTCGAATCGGGCGGGCATCGCGGCCGCCTAACGCCCGAGACAGTGGTTATGTGGACTGCGTACGTGCTTACCGTTGCGGGAAACGTGGCCATAGAGGCCGGGCGGCTTGGGGGTGTTACGTCGGCGACGGTTGCGTACGGGGTGTTCGCCTGGTTCACACCGGCGGGCTACGTGTTTTCCATCTGGTCCTTGATCTATGTGGCGCTGATCGTGTGGCTGGTTTCCTACACCAAAGGCGCTTCTGCCCGACGTAGGCTCTTCACGCCGACGGCCGGCTTGTTCGTTGCGAGCAGCGTTTTGAACGTGCTCTGGCTGGTGCTGTGGCATTTCCAGATGATCGCTGCTTCCTTCGTCGTTATTTTGATCGACTGGTTTGTTCTGGCGGCGCTGTATTTGACCGTCAGGCGGGGGACCGATTCTCTTGCTGGCTGGGTTCCCGTTTCCATCTATACGGCATGGGTGACCGTTGCGACGTTGTCGAATCTGGCTATCGTGGTCACACGGGCGGTTGGAGGGGGCGTCCCGCTTTTGAACGGGTTGTCCGTCGTAGTGTTGACGGCGGGCGTTGTTTCCCTGGGTCTTTTCATGTGGGCGAAGTTTGACGATGCGACGTTTCAGCTGGTGTTTCTATGGGCTTTGGTGGGCGTTGGCGTGCATGTGCTCGAGGTGTCGTCGGTGACGGCTGTGGCCGTATGGGTCCTCTGCGCTCTTGGCGGGCTGTCAATGCTTGCGTCTTTCGCGAAGTCGCGCAGCGCGTCGCGCGGGCGAGCCTAGGCGTTTCTTCGATTCGCGGGCAGCTAATATTTGTTTTTCGACGAAACGCCCCGCGCTTCTTGCTATGATAAGCGCAAGGTAATCCCGGACGAAAGGGGTTGTTATGGGAACGAAAGCAGCGGAGGCGCTCGACGTATCCTTTGACGAGCTGCCGAACTACCTGCACGCGAAGCATTCCGTGTACATGGAGGTCGGCAGCGCAACGTACTACCTTACCGACGTGAACGACCGGTACTGGCGCGCTCAGGCTACCGATCGGCTCAACGACAAGGGACACTACGTCGACGCGAGCGACCTGGTGCCTACGGTGAGCGAGTTCTTGACGCTTCCTTTTGCGGACGGGAAATCGATCGCCGACTTGTTTGACGAAGCGACGTTCTACGCGTCCGAGAAAACCGAATAGCAAAGCCGAAAGGCGGTCGATCGAACGGCCGCTTTTCTTTTTTGCGCGCGAGGCACAGTGCGGCTGCTCGAGGGTGCTCGAGAGTGCTCGAGGGTGCTTGTGCTCATGCTCAAAAATTTTTTCAAAAAACCGCTTGACCCTCGATCTGATTCGGGTATACTAGTCCTCGCACTTTTGAAGGGGCCTTAGCTCAGCTGGGAGAGCGCATGGCTGGCAGCCATGAGGTCAGGGGTTCGATCCCCCTAGGCTCCACCATTAATTACGCAGGTCAGGCAGTGATTGTCTGGCCTGCTTTTTTATGTTTGGGGAAATGTCACAAATGTGCCCCCCCCCCCATGAATTTTCACCGTACGTTCTCGTGAGCGGCGCGATGCGCACGGGACACGGGGTGCAGCACGATATACGGCGATCGGCCTGTGGGGCACGCCGCGTCGCGCATGCGTATGGACTGCGAAATGGAACCGAGTTTTTTCGCGGTGCCGCGAAAGCTCGACCTTCTGTCAAAACGAGCGAGTTTTGCTGGTGAATTAACGTCTACAAGGAACTTGCGCACGAAAAACCGCCCTCGCTGGCAGGTTTTGACGGTTAGGGGTTGCCGAGCCGGCCGCCCTCTTCGCCGCCGTCGGACCCGTTTTGCGTTTTGCCTGGTCATGGATCCTAGCTGCTGAATTGCATTTTCCCGGGCGCCCGTCCCGCCGGATCAAACGACCTCAAACCGTCAGAACCTGCCAGCGAAGGCGGTTTTTCGCGCGCAGCCGATGGGAATGGGGCGGATCGGCGGCCCGGAGGGCGGCAGCAGCGTGGGTCGGCGACTCGGGAGCGACTGCCACGCGGAACGGCGGCCCGGAGGGAGCGGCCACAACGCGGAACGGCGGCCCGGAGGGCGGCTGCAGCGCGGATCGACAGCCCGGGAGCGGCTGCGGCACGTCGGCGGCTCGGGAACGTCTGCGGCGCAGACGAAACCGGTGCATGTTGAAGCTGGCTTATGGGAGGTGCAGCTGTTGGCTTGCGCAAGCCGAATTGCCGTTTGAGCGGAGTCGAACGCTGGGGGTCTGCGGCATCAGGCTGGATCCATGGATTCGTACGCGCAGTCGGTGCTTTACGCTGCTCCCTGCAGCCGTTTACCTTGTTCGATCTTGCTTATCGTTTTTGATCGTTGCTTGTACATTATGCTGTTGACCTGCGATTTGATACCAAAAGTTGTCATGTTATCAAGAAAAACGCAGCCGCAAGTTGGTTGATTGCCCGTCTTGGCATCGCCATTATGGCAAGCGTTGATTCATATGCGAAGAATCCTTTTGTTCGATGATTCGATTTCAGGTAAAGGATGGGATATGGGCTTTCGCGCTAACATGCAGCACCTACGCGCAACGCGCAACATGACGCAAGAACAACTTGCCATGCTGTTAGGGGTAAGCCGCCAGTCTGTGTCGAAATGGGAAGCGGAGCGTGCGTATCCCGAGATGGACAAGCTTCTCAGGATGTGCGATTTGTTTGAATGCACGCTTGATGAGCTGGTCTCGGGGGATCTGACAGGAAGACCGGGAAAGGCCGTCGCCGCCGTACCTCGCGTGGAGGCATTGCAGGATGTGACGGGGTACGATCAGGCGATGCGTGCGTTTGCCTGGAAAACCCCTTTAGGTTTGTCTGCATCCATGATGGGAATTGCCCTTGCTGTTCTTTTTTCGGGGTTCATGCCCGTGCAAGGAGCGATCAACCAAAGCTATGCGAGCGTATTGGCGTTTTTGGGGATTGCTGTCGGATGTGCATTCGCTTTACCGGCGATATTCGATCGTCGTGAATTTCGTAAGGCTCACCCCTTCGTGGAAGATTTTTATACTGCCGATCAAAAAAGCCAGTCCCGTGCGGCTATGGCGATCGGGCTTGTTGCGGGCATCGGGTTGATTTTGGCTGGCTTAGCGGGTGCTGTCGTGCTGTGGGCCGACGTATGGACGGCCACCGCGACCGGGTTGGCGTTCTTTTCGGTCGGCGTGTTCGTGATGGTGCGTGGGCGGTTGCTGTCGTTGCGCTGCGATTTGCCCAAATACAATTGGACCTCGCTGCGTAGCATGACCGAGCTCCAGATCGAGGCTTTGGATGACCAGGATCTTGCTTCTCGGGCTCGGCGGGCAAGACGGGAACGGAACTTGCTCGTGGTCATCATGAGCGCTGCTACCGTGGCGGGGTTGATCATGATATTCATCCCAGCGTTGAACAGGCTCTTTCTTCTTTCGTGGCCTATTGGCGGCTTGGTGTACGTTGCGATTAAGGCATTGTGCTCTATGCGGAATTAAGGGCGGAAAGCCATATTCGCTCGTTTTATTTCAATGGATCTTTTCAATCGCGTTCTTTTTTGGATGGAGGTATCCGCTCTAGGGTTCTGCTGTCTCGTTCACCTGTTCTAAGGAGGGCTCATGGGTGCTGCAATCGTCGCGCGCAATGTGTGGAAATCGTTTGGTGCGGGCCGAAAAAACAATCGTCGGACAGTTGATGTGCTGAAGGGCGTCAGCCTTACTGTCGATGCTGGCGAGATGGTGAGCATTGTCGGTCCGAGCGGGTCGGGTAAATCGACCTTGCTGTATTGCTTGTCCGGGCTGGAGTCGGTCGGGTCGGGTTTTGTCGAAGTGATGGGAAAGCGAATCACGAAAGCGAGCCGGCGTTCTCTTTTCAAGATCCAAAAAGATCATCTGGGATTCGTTTTTCAGTCGTACAACCTGATACCCTCGCTGAATGCGGGCGAAAACGTATGGCTACCTGCGCGGTTTGCGGATCGATCGACAACGAAGGAGCACGTGCGCGCCTTGCTCGACGATATGGGACTTGCGGGTCGGTGGAACAGCTATCCGTCCGAGTTGTCCGGAGGCGAGCAGCAGCGCGTAGCTATAGCTCGCGCGCTTGCGAGCGATGCGGACGTGGTGTTCGCCGATGAACCGACGGGTGCACTCGATTCCAAGAGCGGCCGTGATGTCTTGGGCATGTTGCGCAGCGTTAGCAACGACGGGCGACGGTCGGTAGTGATGGTGACTCATGATCTGGAAGCTGCTTCTTTGGCCGATCGCGTTCTCGTGCTTAAGGACGGTCTCATCGTGCGAGAGATGGGACGGTCTACTGCGGCTGAGATACTTGAGGCTATGGAGGTGTCAAGATGATCAAGCTCGCATTCGCCGATCTTCGCGATCATATCCTTGTATGGGTCGGGGCGTTTGCTGTCGCGTTGGCATGCGGCTATGTTGGGGGATGGGTCGCCTCGCTTGCCGCATCCGCGAGCACCTGCGAAAGCCTTCGAGATCTCGGTTGGGTTGTGCTCGTGTTCTCGGCTATTGCGGCGATGGCGGTTATCGTGTCGGTTGCGAACTTGACGGTCGCGGCGCAGCGTCGCTCCTACGCCTTGTGGCGACTCGCCAACGTCGACCCGCGCTTGGTGAGTTTGGTGGTCCTTGTTCAGCTGGCTGCGGTCGCGGTGCTTGGTGCTGCATGCGGTACGTTGATTGAATCGGTTACGTTTGTTCCGCTGTTTCCCTGGGTGTTCGATTCTCCTAATTACCGTTCGATCGATCAGGCGGCGCTCGACGTAGGCGTGTCTTTGATGCCGTTGGTTTGGCTTGCGGTTGTGGGGGCGTTTCTTGTAGGAGGGTCCAAAGGGGCCCGTCTTGCGGGAAAAACGGAGCCTATCGTGATCTTGCGTGAGCGGGAAGCGAAGGGTAGGGGAATGACGTGGGTGCGAGGAGCGCTGTTCGTGGGAGTGCTCGTGGGTATTTGCCGGCTTTCCGCTTTCATGGCCGAAGCGGATCCGGGTGCCGTGGTGTCCAGCTCGCTGTATCCCCCTATTCTTATAATGACGTTGCTGGCGGTTGCCGCTCCTCTTATGCTTCCGGCGTTGATGAGAGCGTGGACCGCGATCGTGCCGCAGCGGTGCGGAGGCGTTTGGCAGCTGGCGCGTCGTTTCGCTTGTTACGGCCTTGCTGCGAGCGTTTCGATCGAAACGCCCATCATGGTGGGATTTGGCTTTGCTGCAAGTATATTTTCCCTTTCGGGGCTGCTGGGAATATACGCGCAGCAGCAAGATATGGCTGATCTGAGCACGAGTCTGGATTGGACGTCGTCCGTTTTGCTTCTTGGCGGTCCCGTGCTGTTGTGTTCGGTTGGCGCGGCAGCCGGCGTGGTGATGTCTTCCAGGTCGCGCGCTCGCGATGTCGCCGTTCTTTCTGTAAGTGGCGTCGGATCAGCCGCTTTGTTGGCTGCTGCTGCGTGGGAGGCGTTTATTCATGCGGTTAACGCCACTTTGCTGGGCATGCTCGCTGTATTGGCATCGGAGGCTATTGTGGCGAACGCCGCCGGCTTGTCCCTTTTCGACGGCTTGGCTTTCACTGAAGGTCTTGTTGTCTCGGTGGTGGGATTTGGCCTGGTTCTTGTTTCGACGCTGGTTCCTACCTGCATTGCTCTTCGAAGAAGGACATTCTCGGCTTTTCGGACGCATGGATGATCGTCGCGGCTGCGCCGCGAAGGGCCGGGCTCCCTCGGGAGGCCGGTTTCGGTCAGCGCATTGCCGTCCGTCGAGGCATTGCGCACGAAAAAACGCCTTCGCTGGCAGGTTTTGACGGTTAGGGGTTGCCGAGCTGGTCGCCCTCTTCGCTGTCGCCGGACCCGTTTTGCGTTTTGCCTGATCATGGCTCCTAGCTGCTGAGTTGCATTTTCCCGGGCGCCCGTCCCGCCGGATCAAACGACCTCAAACCGTCAGAACCTGCCAGCGAGGGCGGTTTTTCGTGCGCAGCCGATGGGAATGAGGCGGAACGGCGGCTCGGAGGGCGGTTGCGGCGCGGATCGACAGCCCGGGGAGCCGCAGCGCGGGTCGGCGACTCGGGAGCGACTGCAGCACGTCCGCGGCTCAGGGGCGACTACGGCGCGTCCGCGACCCGGGGGCGGCTGCGGCGCAGGGCTGGGTCGCTCCTGCCCAATGGGCCCGCGCTTCTCCCTCAAAACCAAGAAGGCCTCCCCGAACGCTTGCAGCAACGTCCGAGGAGGTCTTCGTCGAGGTTGGGGAGGGGTGTCTAGCGATGCCTTGCCGGGGTCTCTATTCCGCGGCGCAGGCCTGCTCGATTTGGGCGATGATGGGGTCGAGCGCTCCGTCCACGTCGTAATCCTCCACGCGGCCGGCATCGCACAGGCGCGCGAACGCCGGATCGATGGGCAGGGTGGCGTAGGCGGGGATGTTGTAGCGCTCTGCCACGACGGAGCCCTGGGGCTCGCCGAAGATATGATGCTCCTTGTCGCAGTTGTCGCACTTGAAGTAGGCCATGTTCTCCACCAGGCCCAGCAGCTCGACGTTCATGTCGTGAGCCAGGTTCACGGCCTTGCCCACGATCATGGCCACAAGCTCCTGCGGGGCCGACACGGTGACGATACCGTCAACCGGCAGCGACTGGAACACGGTGAGCAGCACGTCGGAGGTTCCCGGAGGCATGTCGACGAACAGGTAGTCGATCTCGCCCCAGTTCGTTTCGCTGTAGAACTGGCGGATGGCGTTGCTGACCACGGGCCCGCGCCATGCTACCGGCACATCGTCTTTCGGAAGCATGAGGTTGGTGGACATGACCTTGATGCCGCTTTGCGTCTGCGACGGCAGGATGCCGTCGGCGTCGGCTGCCAGGGGGTTGGTGATGCCGAACGTCTTGGGAATGGAAGGACCGGTGACGTCTGCGTCCAGAATGCCCACGTTGAATCCGCGCTTCTGCATTTGGCTGGCCAGCAGGCTGGTCACGAGCGACTTGCCCACGCCGCCTTTGCCGGATACGACGCCGATGACGTGCTTGATGTTGCTGCGGGAGTTGGTTTCGATGGTGGAGGGACCTTGGGCCGTGCGATCGCCGCAACCGGACACGCCGCAGCTGCCGCACTCATGCGAACATTCTTCTGCCATGACTTCCTTCTTTCTGGGTTTTCAACGCCCGTCTGCGGCGGGCGCGTCTCTCGTCGTACCGCGCATGATAGCATAAGCTGAAGCAACGAAACGGATAGAAAGCGGGCTACGCACGATGCGGTCCGCGAAAGAAAGGGCGCGCATGCTGTTTGCAAATATCAATCTACTCGACGATAACCTGGACTTTCGCGAAAATCAATGGGTGGGTGTTGCGGACGGGCGCATTACCTACTTGGGCGACACGCCGCCCGAGTCCGTCGCCGCGCAAGCGTTCGGCGAAGTGTACGACGGCCGCGAAAAGCTCTTGCTTCCCGCGCTGTACAACGCGCATGCGCACGCGCCCATGACGCTGCTGCGCGGCTACGCGGAGAACCTTCCCTTGCAGGCGTGGCTCAACGACGCGGTGTTTCCGTTCGAGGCCAAGATCACCCCGCAAGATTGCTACTGGGGCACGCTGTTGGCATGCGCCGAAATGGTGCGCTACGGCGTGGTGAGCTTTTCGGACATGTACTACCACATGCAGGAGGGCGCTCGCGCCGCCATCGATGCGGGTATCAAGATGAACCTGAGCGACTCGCTGATCGCGTTCGGCGACGTGGGGCTGGACGATTTGCCGCTGCGGTCGCAGCTCATCGACCTGATCGCGAATTTCCAAGGCGCGGCCGACGGGCGCATTGTGGTGGATTGCAACATCCACGCCGAGTATACGTCGAACCCGCGGGCGGTCTCCGACATGGCCGAGTTCGCGCGCGAGCATGGGCTTCGCTTGCAGGTGCATGTGTCGGAAACGCAGCTGGAGCACGAGGAGTGCAAGCAGCGCCACGGCGGCCTGACGCCCGTGCGCTACTTCGAGAGCCTGGGTGTGCTGGACGGCCCGGTGACCGCGGCCCACTGCGTGTGGGTGGACGATGGGGACATCGACGTGCTGGCGGCCAAGGGCGTGCACGTGGCCGCCAATCCCGCGTCCAACATGAAGCTGGGCAGCGGCTTCGCCCCCGTCCCCAAGATGCTCGAGCGCGGGGTGAGCGTGTGCCTGGGCACCGACGGCATGGCCTCGAACAACAACCACGACATGTTCCAGGACCTGTACCTGCTGGCCCTGCTGTACAAGGGGTCGACGCAGGACCCGGCGGCGGTCTCGCCCAAGCAGGCGCTCGCCGCCGCCACGCGCGCGGGCGCGCTCTCGCAGGGGCGCGAGGACTGCGGCCTGGTGGCCGAAGGGGCGCGGGCCGACCTGTGCGTGCTCGACGCGTCGGGCCCGTCCTGGGCGCCCATGACCGACCCGCTCTCGAACGCGGTGTACGCGGGCCATGGCGCCGACGTGTGCCTGACCATGTGCGACGGGCGCGTGGTGTACCGCGACGGCGCGTGGCCCACGATCGACGTCGAGCGCGCCAAGGCCGAGGTGTCCGCGTGCACGAAGCGCATCATCGGGGAGTTGTAGAAAAGGTTCTGATCAGGTATTTCTATTTCTTGCGCTTTAAGGGGTTCCGGCTGCTGGCCGGACGGTTCGGCGCCGAAATCCATAGGGGAGGGCTTTCATGCGAAGGCCCTCCTTTTCATTGCGGGCCGGTTCCGAGCGCGCCGCATTCTTCGCGTATTCGCCCTTTTTCGAGAAACCGGGCAAAAGCGCGTAACGTTTTTGCCGGCCGGGCCGTCTAATGATGAAACGGCCGAAGATGAGGAGGACGCGCTTTTGGAAGATTTGATGCAACGAGCCCGAAAAGGCGACAGCGAGGCGTTCGTCGCGCTGTTCGAGCGAAGCAGGCCTGTGCTATGGCGAGCGGTCTTGGCGGTGCTTGGGAATGAGTGCGATGCGGCCGATGCGCTGCAAGAGGTGGCCGTCAAATCCTGGCAGGCCATCCCTCGATTCGAAGGGCGCAGCAACGTGGAAACCTGGTTCATGCGCATCGCGTTGAGGGTTTCCTTCGATATGCGCGACAAGCGAAGCCGCGAAGCCCCTTACGCTCCCGAGGCGTTTCAGACCGATGCGCCCTCAAGCCGCGACGACCGCGAGAGGGGCGGGGCCGATACGGTTCCTCTTGACGACTTTCGCGTGATCGCCGGGGGAAAGCACCGAGCCGACCGGGACGAAGCGATGGACGTGCGCCGCGCGATCGCCCAGCTTCCCCCTGACGATCGCCTGGTGCTCACGCTGTTCTACCTCGACGATTTTCCCACGCAGCAGATTGCGACCATGTTGAACGTGTCGGTTGGCGCAGTGCGCGCGCGGCTGGCGCGTGCACGCTCTCGATTCAAGGACGCGTACTGCGGAAACGACAACCAGAAAGCGGAGGTGGCCCGATGACGCACCCTATGAACAACGATGATGAACTGCGTCGCCTGCTGGCGCGCGGCATGAACGACCCGATGCCCCCCGAGGCCCGCGCCAAGCTTGAGCGCACGTACGCCTCGCTCGATTCCATCCCCCAGATGCCGGCGGTATCCGGGACGGCTGCGGGTTCGAATGCGTCGGCAAGCGAGGACGAGGCCGTGCATCCGGTTACGGGAAAGCGTCTGACCAGGCGCGGCTTTGTGGTGGCTGCGGCCGCTGTTGCGGCGGCGGCCATGCTGGGCGGCGCGGCGTATGCGGGATCCCGCTTGCTGCAGATGCAGCCGGGCGACGCCTTGTTTTTCCAGGGCGGCAAGAACCTGCCCGTGTACAGCAGCTTGCAGAAGGGGGTTTCCAGCTTGCAGGCCGATGTGGGGCAGACGGCGGAAGTGGAAGGCGTGCGCGTGACGCTGGACTCCGTGTCGTGCGATCGCAGCATCGTGAACCTGTTCTTCACGCTTGAAAAAGACGGCGGCTTCGACTTGTCGGAGTTGTCGAACTACCAGGGTTCTCAGGAAAACGACTGGTCGAAGCTGCAGAACTTGGCTCCACGTTTTGGATACGAGCTGACAAGCAACGGCGAAACTTTGGGCACCGGCTCCGTTAACCAGCTTGACGCGTACATGGAGGACGGCAAGGTGAAGGTCATGCAGCGCATCGTGCCGGAGTCTACGCTGCCCGACCAGGTGGACGTCGTGCTGAAAAGCTGGGCTCCTTGGAGCGCGGATGCCGAAAGCGGTACGGCGAACTTCTCGATGGACGCCGGCTTGGATTTGAGCACGGTCGACCAGCCGCGCGAGCTGGGGTCGCAGGATTTGACGTTCTCCACGAGCGCAGGCGAGAAGACCATGGGCATCAAGCGCTTCACGTCGTCCGAGCTGGGCACGGTGATGGTGGTTCGCAACGACGAGGTGGAAACTACCGAGGAGAGCGGTCGGCCCCTGTACCGCGTGCCGGATAGCGCGCTGGCGCCCGGCATGCTCAAGGTTGCCGATGACCGGGGCAACGTATTGGTGCCGGTAGGAGCGGGCGATGGAGGGGGCATCGATCCGGCGGGGGACTACGTGGTGGAGTACGCGAACCTTTCCCCCGATGCGAAGAGCGTCACGTTCACGCCTATGTTGAACGCGGTGGATTGGGAGTCCCTCTCCGTTGGCGAGCGCAAGGCGCTCGACGACGGGAACTCGCAGCAGATCGACGTTTCGCAGATAGGCGCGAAGTTGCCCACGAGCGAATACGGCGGCTACGAGCTGGCCGGCTGGGACGTGAAGGATAGGACGGTGAGCATCACGCTCAAGCCTTACGGCTGGCAGGCCATGGGCGGCTATATGGAGCTTATTCCCGAAGAAGATGCAACGCCCCTGGTGAGCACGTGGACGAATCCTGAAACCGGCGAGACAGGGCAAGGCTACCACTCGGCCATCGTGTGGAGGAAGCGCGATTACTTGACGGGCGAACTGGTGCAGATGACGTCGTATTATGCGGCGAGCGACGAAGAGCTGCGCGGGTTGACGAGCTACGGCTATCGCAGCGCGTTCGGTGAATACCGCGAGGAGTCGGATGCGGCGCAGACCGTGTCGTTCGCTTAAAGGTTCGCCGGTTGGCAACGCTTGCTTCGAGGTTGCCGAGCGCAGCGCATGGTCGCTGCGCTCGGCGGTTCCGGGCGTAGCCGCGTCGACTCTTGCTTGGCGGCCTGCGCTCAGGAGGTGGGCGCGAATCGACACGTGGCTCCGGTTACGCTCGAAACCGTCACGGGTCTTCATTCGCGCCCGCATTTCGCGTGCCTGCTTTACGCCTCGCATCCATGCTGGTTTGTCGGCAAGCGCGGGCGAGCCCCCGCGGCGCTGCGGAAAGTTCAGCTAGGCGAACGGGCGGAAAAGCACTATTCTGGATTGGTGATAATTCTGCAGCGGTCAAGCCGCCTGCCGTCTGCCGCGCGTCGCTCGTCGTCTGCTGCGCGGGCGTTGTGCGGCTTGGTTTGCGCTGGTGATCGAACATGTCGATGGAGGGAGCCGGTTCTATGCTGAGGATGCCCGATGCGCGAATCGATGGGTTCATTGCCGAGGACGTGCCGTACGTCGATTTGACGTGCGCCGTGCTGGGCATTGGCGACGAGTCGGGGGAGATGGACTACTTCACGCGCGAGGATTGCGTGCTGGCCGGCGTCGGAGTGGTGACGCGCATTATGGCGAAGCTGGGCTGCCAGGTGGTTTCGGCTGCGGCCGACGGGGATCGCGTGGCGGCTGGCGAGACGTTCATGACCGTGCGCGGTCGTTCGGCGGACTTGCACGCGGCATGGAAGGTGTGCCTCAACGTGTTCGACCATCTGTCGGCCGTGGCCACGAAGACGCGCGCCATGGTGGATGCCGCGCATGCGGGAAACCCTCGCTGCGAGGTGCTGACCACGCGCAAGAGCATGCCGGGTGCGAAGGATCTGTTGACCGAGGCCGTCATGGCGGGCGGCGCGTTCCCTCACCGGTTGGGGCTGTCCGAAACGGTGCTCGTGTTCGAGCATCACCTTACGTTCTTCGGCGGATTCGACGCGTTCGTCGAGCAGCTGCCGACCATCAAAGCCCGCTGCATCGAGAAAAAGCTGTTCGTAGAGGCGAATGCCGAGCAAGCGCGCATGTTGGCGCGCGCCGGGGTGGACGGCCTGCAGCTGGACAAGATCCCGACGGACGAGTTGGCCTTGCTGGTTCAAGAGCTGCGTCGGATCGACCCGCGCTGCACACTCGTCGCGGCGGGGGGCGTGAATCCCCGCAACGCCGGCGCGTATGCTGCGACGGGCGTTGATGGGTTGGCTACGACCGCGCCGTTTTCGGCGAAGCCGCTCGATATGAGCGTGCGCATGCGTGCGGTGTGAGAGCGTCCGGTCTCGCCGTCGGGGCGTCCGGTTGCGTGCGGGGCTATTTGCCCAGGATCTTCTTGATGCCCTTCCCGGCGATGACGGCTCCGCCTCCTATGGCGACCAAGCCGGGGCCGGGCAAAACGAGCATGGGGACTCCCAGCAGCATGATCGCGCCGCCGACGACCGTTTGCACCGCGCCTCCTATGGGGTTGGGCTTGCTGGCGGCGGTCCCGTCTGCGCCTATGACCGTTGCCGAAGCGGCAGGGGCTGCGGGCTTCTTCGCCGCCTGCTTTCCGAACGACGGTGCCACGAAGCGATCGTGGCTGGAAGGCGTCTGACCTGCGTTGTCGCGTGCGCTGGCAACGGGGCTGACGTCGATGATGGGTGCGTGCTTGCTCATACGTCCTCGCTTGCGGTCGGCGGGCTGAACCCGCGGTGTGGTTTCCTCGATTATACGGGGCGCGTTTTCGCTCGGCATCCGATATTGCTTCTCTTCGCGGCATTGTCATCGTTCGGTAACGAATTCTTTGCGACTTCTTCAAAGGTCTGCGGTCATTATCTGCTCGCGACCGGCGCTTGCATGCGATACACTGATGGCAGCGGTTTTCGCGCATCGAGCGCGAGAGTGAAGTAGGCATGTAAGGCTCGACTGTGGTTCGCGCCTGGGAATTCATGGCGAAGGCGCAGGATCACGCAACACGAAAGTTGGTGGTCAACATGGCAGCTCCTGCTACCGAACACGTGCGCAACATTGTGCTGGTGGGCCAAGACGGCGCCGGCAAGACGTCGCTCGCCGAAGCGATGCTGCACGTCAGCGGTCGTACGCCCCGCATGGGCACGACGCACGACGGGAAATCCTACCTCGATTACGACGATGAGGAGATCCGGCGCAAATTCACCATCGGCACGTCCATCGCTCCCGTTCCGTACAAGGATTACAAGATCAACCTGCTGGACACTTCGGGGCACCCGGATTTCATCGGCGATACGCTGGCTACCATGCAAGCCGCTGAGATGGCCTTGTTCGTGGTGGATGCCGTGGCGGGACCGCAGGTCATGACCACCAAACTGTGGCGCGAGGCCGAGGACATGCGTCTTTCCCGCGCCGTGTTCATCAATCATATCGATCGCGAGAACGCCGACTTCGACACCGCTATGGCACTTCTGCATGCGCGCTTCGGGTCGCGTTTGGGCCCGGTGACCATCCCCATTGGCGTCGATGCGGACTTCAAGGGCGTCATCGATGTCATTCGCATGAAGGCGCGCTATTTCGACGAGGGCAGCGACGCGGAGCGCGTCGAGGACATTCCCGCCGATTACGCCGATGCGGCCCAGGCGGCGCGCGACAAGCTGTGCGACCTGGTGGCAGAGGCTGACGACGAGCTGATGATGAAGTACCTGGACGGCGAAGAGCAGCTTACGCAGGCGGAGCTGGAGCAGCTGCTGGACAAGGCTATCGCGCAAGAGCTGTTCATTCCCGTGTTCGTGGGGTCCACCATCATCAAGCAGGGCATACAGGGCGTCATGGAAGACATCGCCACCTACTTCCCCCATCCGCGCCATCATGGCCGCTTCCGCTTGGCCAACGGCGAGGAAACGTTCGTGGACGAGACGGGCGAGCCTGCCGGATTCGTGTTCAAGACGGTATCGGATCCGTTCGTCGGTCGCTTGAGCTTCTTCAAGGTCATATCCGGCGTGCTTGAGCCGGGCATGGAGCTGGTGAACGCCCGCACGGGGAAGAAGGATCGGCTGGGTCACCTGTACGTCATGATGGGCAAGGAAGCCACGGACGTGAAGAGCGCGAAGGCGGGCGACATCATCGTGGTCCCGAAGCTGACGGACACGCGCGCCGGAGACACGCTGTCGAAGTCGGGCTCCGTGGCTATCGATCCCTTGCCGCTTCCCATTCCGCAGTATCCGGTTGCCATCGAGGCCGTCAACAAGAAGGACGAGGACAAGCTGGGCACGTTCCTGACGCGCGCCGTTGAGAACGACCCCACGCTGCGCGTGAGCCGCAACGAGGAGACGCATCAGACCGTCGTGACCGCTATGGGCGATGCCCAGGTGGACACGTTGCTGGCCCGACTCAAGGAGCAGACGGGCGTCGAGGCGAAGCTGGTGCCCGTCCGCATTCCGTATCGCGAGACCATCTGCAAGGTTGCCGAAGCGCAGGGCCGTCACAAGAAGCAAACGGGCGGTGCCGGTCAGTTCGGCGATTGCTGGCTGCGCTTGGAGCCGAATCCCGGCGGCGGCTACGAGTTCTCGGACGAGATCGTGGGCGGCAAGATTCCGCGCGGGTTCATCCCGGCGGTCGACAAGGGCGTGCAAGACGCGATGACCGAGGGCTTCTTAGCCGGGTATCCTATGGTCGATGTCAAGTGCGCTGTGTTCGACGGCTCCTACCATGCGGTCGACTCCAATGAAATGGCTTTCAAGACCGCAGCGCGCATAGGCTTCCGCGCGGCATGCGAGAAAGCCTCTCCCATTCTGCTCGAGCCGATGGCCACGCTTGACGTGACCGTGACGGAGGAGTACGCCGGCCCCGTCATGGGCGATATCTCCACGCGCCGCGGGCGCATCGTGGGCACCGACTCCAACGATGCGGGAGAGACGGTCATCATGGTGCGCGTGCCGTACGCCGAGGTGGTTACGTACACGAAGGATCTGCGCTCGATCACGCGCGGATCGGGGTCGTACTCCATCGAGCTGGAAGGATACGAGCCCGCGCCCGCCGAAGTGACGAAGAAGCTGGTCGAAGCGTATCAGGAAGCAAGGGCCGCAGGGAACTAGCATCGTTTGCGAGGTGCGTTTGCAAGGTTTGAGGCGCGCCCCCCGTTCGTTCGGGCGGCGCGCTTTTTCATGTGTTGAACCCGCGCTGCGCCAAGGTTTGCTCGACGTTGGGCTTGGCAGCTTCCGGGGCGCGTGCGGCGGCTGCGGGATCAGGCGCATCGGGTTCCCGCTCGGACGGAAGGTCCTGCAGCTTTTTTGAACGATGCGACTGCCAGGAAGGCCGCGGCGGCTATGATGCCCGTGATCGAGAGCGCTGCGGATTGCGCACCGTCTCCGGTTTCGGCGATAGCGGGTTCGGGCTGATCGTCAGGCAGGGGACTGTCGGCAAGGTCTAAGCGCGCTTCCACCAGGGGCGTCTCTTGATCTTGGTACGCAAGCTCCACGGGGTGCTTGGCCTCGTCAATCTGGTAGCCCTTCGGGGCTCGGATTTCGACCGCTTCGTAGCGGCCGAGCGGCAAGGGCGCGGTGGTTGCCGCTCCCGAATCGTCGGTGAGCAGCGTGGCCGCTACGTCTTCGGCTCGCAAAAGCACCGACCCGTCGGCGGCGACGATGTCGTGCGCTGCGCGAATCTCGTACAGCGCTTCGGCAAGCGGCTCTTTGCTGACGGCATCGGTTTTCGCGATGGTTATGCAGCCTTGGGCCGACTGGTTCGGGAACTGGACTTCTGCATGGACGCACGGCTGCGACGGGTCGCCGTAGGCAAGCTCGACCCGCAGGGGCTCGGTTGCGCGGACGTAGCCTTGCGGCGCCTGCGTTTCGATGATCTCGTACGCGCTCAGATGAAGCCCTGTTGCGCATGCCGAACCACTGTCGTCCGAGATCAGCGTTGCAACCGTTTCTCCTTGGGATACACGCGTGGTTCCGTCGGCGCTGACCACGTCTTGAGCGGCGCGCACTTCCCAGCTGATGCCGGGTCGGGCTAGGGGCAGCCCTGTTGCGGCATCGGTCTTGCGAAGGGTCAGGCAAGCCGTTTGGGGCTTGTTCTCGATCGCGACGACCAGGGGGTCTTTCGGATCGTGCCCGTTTCCGGCAGCGAGAGAGAACGGCACGGGATTTGCGTCCAGCACGTAGCCGTACGGCGGTGTGATTTCCTGCACCCAGTACGTTTCTCCGCCGTTGAGCTTTCCGGGCAGCAGGCAGCTGCCCGATTCGTCGGTGGCGAACTCGGTTTCGGCCTTCGCGTCGCCATCGCTATCGGCATTGAAGGGCACTGCATTGCCGAAGCGGTCCAGGATTCGAAACACGGTGCGTCCGGCTATCGTTCGGCCCGTATCCGCATCGCGTTTCACCACCTTCAGAAACGTCCCGGTATCGTTTTCGACCGTGTAGGAGTAGGTGCGCCCGTGATCCGCCACGGTGACGGGGAACGCGGGGGCGGCCTGGTATCCGGCGGGTGTGGTGGCAGGGTCTTCCTGCACAAGGTACGTGCCGAAGGGCAGCGCCCCCGCCTGTTCGGGGTCTTTCGCGTGCGCGGTGGCGGCGAGGCCTTGGTCGTCGGTGACGATGCGCGCTGCAACTTGCCCGCTTGCCTTGTGCACGATATCGAACGCCACGCCTTTGAGCGGGCGCTTCTCGGCCTTGTCTCCTGTGGTTCCTTCGCCGGCGCCTACCTTGAGGATGGCGATGTCTCCGCGAATTACCCGATCGGGTACTTCGGCGGCGTGAAACAGCGCGTCGAGCGGCTTGTCGCCCGATGCCGTGATCGGGCAGGCGAAGGCCGGCGATTCGGAAAGCAGGTACCCTTGCGGTGCCGAGACCTCGCGAACCACGAGGGTTCCCAGCGGCAGCCCCGATCCGGCGCCGTTCGACGGAAGCAAAGCGGGGTCGATACGCGCAACGCCTTGCTCGTCGGCGACGGCCGTGAGGGTGAGCGTGGGCGAGAGCCCCGATGCGGCGGCTTCTTCCGGCGTTGCGAACACGCCGGCAAAATGCTCAACTTGGAAAACCGCTCCGGCAAGGGTCGCATCGCCCTGTGCCTGCGAGGTCCCCGATTCCGCATCGATCTTTAGTGCGACGGGCTCGACAAGGGCAAGCTGCGGTTCGTCGACGACCCTTGCAAGGGGAGCCTTGCCGTCGAGGCAGCTTTTCACGCTTAGCGCAACGGGATAGCTTTGCGCATTCAGGGCGTAGCCTTTCGGTGCCGAAACCTCTTTGATCCAATATGATCCGGGCCATAGGGTTGCTTCGCTTTGCCCGAAACCGTTTGCGTCCGTTACGATGGTCTGCACCTGGTTGGTGCAAGCGGGGTCATCGTATACGCCGTACACGGCGCCGGAAAGGGCGTAGCAGGGGTTTTCGTTCGTTACCGCGGGTGCTGACGACGTCTTTTGCAGGCCGATGGATCCGGTCAAAGGAGGCTCCCAGCTGTTTGCGTAAGAGGTTTTGCCCCCTTCGACAACGATGGTCTGATCCGATTCGTCCAGGGCGTAGCCGGGCGATGCCGCGGTTTCCACCAGCCGGTATCGACCGAGGGGAACGTCGGCTGCCGTCGCTTTTCCCTTGGCATCGGTGGTCAGGGAGGCGCATGCCGAGCCGTCGGCGGCAACTAATTGGTACCGGGCTCCTTCGACGGACGCCTCGGGCACCGCGTTTTCGTACGCCGGGTTTCCGTGCTTTTGAAGTTCGACCGATCCGTGCAGGTAGATAGTGAATTCTCCGACGTTCTGCGCGCCTAGGGGCGAGTAGTGGTTCGGGTACATGCCCGCGTCCGAGCAGTCGATGGCGATCGCATAGCCGCCGTTGCCAAGGCGCGTTCCCGTGAACGGGTAGTGCCCCGGAAGCGGGGTTCCGTACATCGGGCCCGACGTGCAGTGCCCCGTGGCTTCGATTCCGTATTGCGGGAAGCGCACGACGAACGTGTTGCCTCCCATCGGCCCGTCGATTTCGGGGTTCGTGCATTCGACGTAGCAGGTGCCGTTGATGGTCGAGGGCGCGGCGTGCGCCGGTTGCGGCGCGCAGCAGGGAAGGCTTACGATCAGGGCTATGCCTAGTGCTGCGAGAAACCAAATGAGCGCTCCTCGGTCGGATGCTTCGGAGCGAAAGGGCTTCAGCTGTTCGAAGCCCTTTCCGCTTTCCGCACGGTTGTTTGCGCGACGCCGATCCATGGCCGTTCCCTTTCTCGCCGATGGCGGCACCAGCGCGATGCCGTGGCTCCATCATAGCGAGGCGTTCTAGCAGGTTCATGACGTGCGTCTAGCGAAAAACCACGCGGTTGTGCGCTGCCTCCAGCGCGCATGCAGTACGGTTCTTGCGCGGGGCCTGCGCGTATCTAGCGCGTTTCCGCCCCGATCCTTCCGCCGTTCTAGCAGAATTCTAGCGCGGATCAAGCGCGCGCTTCTCATCAGGTGAAACGACCTTGCAAAGCGGCCGGACGGAACGCGCGAAGCGGCGGTGGAGACGTGTCGCGCGCTTCGGGAAAGATGCGTTTATTGAGCAAATTCGCAACAACGCCGGACGCTCGCAGCTTTGGGCCGACCCCTTGAATTACAATAGCGCACGTCAAAAACGTCTTCGAGCCGCGCTCGAATCCCGATCGCGCGGCGTTTTCCGAATGACCCGCGTGCGTTAGGAGCATCGTCATGTGCGGAATCGTTGGATATACGGGGCGTCGTCCCGTTCAGGACATTCTCATCGAGGGGCTTTCGCGGCTCGAGTACCGCGGCTACGATTCGGCCGGCGTGGCCATCGAGCAAGACGGCAAGCTCGAAGTCGTTCATCGCAAGGGCAAGGTAAGCAGTTTGGCCCACACGCTCGGGCATTTCGATTTCACCGGCACCTGCGGTATCGGGCACACGCGTTGGGCTACGCACGGACGTCCGAGCGAAGCGAACGCGCATCCGCACACGTCGTGCAATGGTCGCATCGCGGTGGTGCACAACGGTATTATCGAGAACTTCGCCGAGTTGCGCGAAGAGCTGGAGGGGTTGGGCCACGTTTTCACCAGTCAGACCGATACCGAGGTCATTCCGCATTTAGTGGAGGAGGCGTATCGCGAAAGCCACGACCTCATGCAGGCCGTGCGCGAGGCTGCAGAGCGCCTGATCGGCGCGTACGCTATCGCGGTGGTCAGCTCCGACGAGCCGGGAACGCTCGTGGTGTCGCGCAAAGACTCGCCGCTGGTGGTGGGGCTTGCCGGCGACGGCGCGTACGTGGCCAGCGACATCATCGCCGTGATCGACGCGACGCGCGACGTGGCGGTGCTTTCGGACGGCGACATCGCCAAGCTGACGCCGGAATCCTCCGAGTTCTTCAACGTTCGCGGCGAGCGATTCCAGCCTGAGATCACGCATGTGGACTGGGACGTCGACGTGGCGGAAAAGGGCGGCTATCCCGACTTCATGCTCAAGGAAATCCACGAGCAGCCGCGCGTCATCCGCGACACGTTGGCGGGCCGCCTGGTCAACGGCGCGCTGGCTATCGACGAGCTTGATCTGTCCGTTGAAGAACTCAACTTGATCGACCGCGTGTACGTCATTGCGTGCGGCACGTCGTACCATGCCGGGCTGATCGCGAAGAACCTGATCGAGGGCTGGGCGCGCATCCCGACGGAGGTCGAGGTTGCCAGCGAGTTCCGCTATCGCAACCCCATCATCACGCCGACTACGCTGGTGGTTGCCGTGTCGCAGTCGGGCGAGACGGCCGACACGCTGGCCGCCATTCGCGACGCCCGCGTGAAGGGCGCGCGTGTGTTCGGCATTACCAACGTGGTGGGTTCGCCCGTTGCCCGCGAAAGCGACGGCGTGATCTACACGAAGGCGAACAAGGAGATCGCGGTGGCGTCCACGAAGTCCTTCTTGGGGCAGGTGGTGTCGCTGACGCTTCTGGCAATGCTGTTGGCCCAGGTGAAGGGCAAGCTCAAGATGAACCAAGTGCGTCTTCTGTTCCGCGAGCTAGCCGACACCGCCGATCAGGTCGAGCGCATCTTGGCCGACACGTCCGCTATCGACGAGGCGGCGCGCGCGTGCAAGGACGCGGCCAGCGCGCTGTTCGTGGGACGCGGCATGGGCGCCGCCATCAGCTACGAAGGCGCGCTCAAGCTCAAGGAGATCAGCTACCTGCACGCCGAGGCGTATCCGGCGGGCGAGATGAAACACGGCCCCATCGCGCTTCTCGACGAGGGCTTTCCCGTTATTGCCGTAGCTACGAAAAGCCCGGTCTACGACAAGCTGATCTCCAACTTGCAGGAAAGCAAGGCGCGCGGGGCCATGGTGGTGGCCATCGCCACCGAGGGCGACCAGGAGATCAAGCAACACGCCGATCATGTCATCTACATCCCGAAGGTGCGCGATGCGTTTTCCGCCATCACCGCCAGCGTGCCGCTGCAGCTGTTCGCGCGCGCCATCGCCGTCGAGCGAGGATGCGATGTGGACCAGCCGCGCAACTTGGCGAAGAGCGTGACCGTTGAATAGGGAAGGGGAGTTCGTGGAGCAGGGAAAACGCGTGGATTCGTCCGATGCCGCCGGCATGTTCGATGCCGTGGAGGGCGCGGTCGGTTTGGGCATGGACATTGTGGAGATCGCTCGAATGCGGACGATCCTGCAGCGCACTCCCAGCTTCCGTACGCGCGTGTTCTCTGAGGACGAGCGCGCCTATTGCGACGCGACGGCTGCGCCCGAGGTGCATTACGCCACGCGCTTCGCGGCCAAGGAGGCCGTGGTGAAGGCGCTTGGCACGGGGTTCTCCCAGGGCATCGGCGTGCGCGACATCGAGGTGCGGCGCAACGCGAAGGGCCGTCCCTACGTGGTGCTGTCGGGTCGTGCGAAGGAGGTGGCGCGCGAGCAGGGCGTTCGCGAGCTTCCGTTGTCGCTGTCCTACACGCATACCGACGCGGTAGCTTGCGCGATGGCCATCACCGAGGATTCCGTGCGCGCGCAAGAGGAGCGCGTGAACCCCATGGAAGAGCTGGCGAAGCAGTTCAAGGAAGCGCGCAGCATGCTCGACGAGCTGGACGCGCCGAAGAAGGCCGACCCCGCCTCGTAGACGGGCTGCTTGGGGTGCGGATGCGGGCGTGGGCGCGGTCGCATGCGGCTTGACCGGGCGCTTCTGGCCTTGCTTGAAGATGTGCGGCAACCGGGTTCGCGCGCGGCGGCCGACGTTGGGCGCCGCGCGCGCCGTCGGACTCGATTTCGCGTCCAGCGAGCGCTGCCGAGGTCGATCTTGGGTCCAGCGAGCGTCGCTGGGATCGATCTGCGCCCAACGAGCGCTGCGGGGATCGATCTGCGCACGAAAAACCGCCCTCGCTGGCAGGTTTTTGCGTTTAGAAGTCGTTGAGTCGGGCCTCGCTTTCGTTGGCGTTCGCCGCGTTTCTCATTTTCCCTGGTCATAGCGTTGGGCTGCTGTGCTGCGTCTTCGCGGGCGTTCGTCCGGTCGGATCAAACGACCTCAAACCGTCAAAACCTGCCAGCGAAGGCGGTTTTTCGTGCGCGGGGGTGCGGCTCGCGCTTGTGCGCGCGGGCATGGAGCGCCACTTGTGCGCAGAGGCGTCGCTCGCGCTTGCACGTGCGGGACGTCGTTTCCGCTTGGAGTATACTGGCGGCATGAAACGTCTTGGAAAGGCGGTCGCTATGGACGATGTGCGTACCTATACCCCGGAAGAGCTGGCCGCGCTGCTCCCGTTGCCGGCCGATGACGCGAACAAGTACTCGCGCGGCAAGCTGGTGGCCGTGGTGGGAAGCGCGCGCTATCCCGGTGCGGCATGTTTGGCGTCGTGCGCGTCCGAGCGCATGGGCGCCGGTTACACCGAAACGTTCACCGACGAGTCGGCTGCGAACCTGGTGCGCGCCGCTAGCTACTCGCTTGTCGTGCGCTCGCGCGCGGCGTTGCAGTCGGGAGCCTTGGCGTCGTCTCGTCCGGGGAAGCCGTGCGCGTACGCAGTGGGCAGCGGGTTCGATGTGCAGGACACGGAATCGACGCGCTTGGTTCACCTGTTGCTCAAGCACGCGGAGGCGCCCGTGCTGGTGGACGGCGGCGGGCTTGACGCGCTTTCGTCTGCGAAGGGTCGCCGGCTGCTCAAGCGGCGCTTCGTTCGGGGGCTTCCCACCGTGGTCACGCCGCATGCGGGAGAGGCCGCGCGCTTGGCCGCGCCGCTCGACCTGCCCGCGGACGATCCGTGCGCGCTGGCGCGCTTGATCGCGCTTTCGTACGGCGTGATCGCCTTGGTGAAAGGCCCGATCACCTATATTTCAGACGGCGATCGGGTGGCGTGCATGCGCGAAGGCACGCCTGCTTTGGCGAAAGCGGGAACGGGCGATGTGCTGGCAGGCATGGCGGGCGCGCTTCTGGCGCAGGGGTTGGACGCGTTCGACGCAAGCGTGCTGGCCGCGTCGCTGCATGCCCGCGCCGCCCGGATTGCCGAGGCACGTTTGACGTCGGTGTGCGTTGTTGCGCAGGACGTTGTCGCGGCCATTCCGCAGGCTGTCGCGTCGCTCGCCGAATCAGGCGCGCAACAGTGCGAAAACGGTCTTCTGACAGCGACTCCGCTGCATGCGAGTGCGCTACAATGAATCGAGCGATGCCGTTGGGGCGTCGGAACGCTTGTGAAGGAGCCATCCATGGATACGACGAAAAAGCATGATTGGGGCCTGGTTGTCGCAGGTATCATGCTCATAGCATGTGCGTTCTTTTTCCTGCTTGCACCGGGTTTGACGCTTGTGACCATCACGGCCATCGCGGGTGCGGCGTTTCTCGTGTCCGGCGTGTTCGACATCATCAGCTACATCAGGTTCCATAAGGCCATGAACTTGTCGGGGTGGGTGATTGCCTATGCCGTGCTGGACATCTTGATCGGTTTGATGTTCTTGCTGCATCCGCTGGCCTTCGCCTCGGTCATCCCGTGGATCATGGGCGCGTTTTTCCTGGCATTCGGCGTGTTCGAGGTTGTCGGCGCGTTCAAGATCCGCAAAAGCGGCGTTCCCCTGTGGGGCTGGATGGCGTTCTCCGGCCTGGTGAGCGTGCTGTGCGGCTTGACGTTTTTCTTCTCGCCGGCTTCGTTCAGCGTGTTCTTGTCCGTGTTCGTCCTGATGCGCGGCGTGTCGATGATCTTCTACGGATGGAATGCTGGCAAGGCTATGATGGCATAAGGTTGCCGGCGTTCGCTGCGGGCGCGCATGGTAGAATCTCATATCGATACCAACGAAGGCCCCGAACTCATCGGGGCCTTCTTCCCGAATAGCGGCGAAGGCGGGAGAAGCGACCATGGCAGACGAACAGCAAACCCTGCTCGACGAGCGTGCGCTCGCGGAAGCGACCAGCGATCCGGCGGCGCGCGTGGAGGCGCTGCGGCGCGAAATCGAGCATCATACTTATTTATACTACGCCAACGATGCGCCCGAGATATCCGATGCGGCGTTCGACTCGCTCATGCGCGAACTGCGCGAGCTGGAGGCGGCGCATCCTGACTTGATCGACCCCGCAAGCCCCACGCAGCGCGTGGGCGGCTACGTGGGCGACCAGTTCGCTCCCGTGCGCCATGCGCGCAGGATGTACTCGCTCGACAACGCCATGGACTTGGAAGAGTTGGACGCGTGGCTCGACCGCGTGGTCGAGGCGTTCGGCCGCATGGTGCCGGTGTGCTGCGAGCTCAAGATCGACGGATCGTCCATAGCCCTTACGTACGAAGGCGCGCGTCTGGTGCGCGCGGCGACGCGCGGCGACGGCACGACGGGCGAGGACGTGACCGCCAACATGCGCACGGTCAAGGACGTGCCGCTGCGCTTGCGCGAGCAGGGCATGGCGGGCTTGGTCGATCCGGACGGCTCCGTCGAGCTGCGCGGAGAGGTGTACATGCCGAAGTCGAGTTTCCAGTCCCTGAACGCGGCGGCCGAGGCTAACGGCAAGCAGGCGTTCGCCAATCCCCGCAACGCCGCTGCCGGCAGCTTGCGCCAAAAAGACCCCTCCATCACGGCTCATCGCGATCTGTCGACGTTCGTCTACGCGGTTGCCGACGAGCGCGGACTGCACGCCGCAGGGCAATGGGAGCTGCTGCAGTGGCTGCGCGAAGCCGGCTTCCACGTCAATCCCGACGTCGAGCTGTGCCAGACGGCTCAGGCGGTGCATGCGTTCTGCGAACGCGCGCTCGAACGGCGCGAGGAGCTGCCGTACGAGATCGACGGCGTGGTGGTCAAGGTGAACTCCTTCTCGCAGCAGGAATCGATGGGCTACACGGCGCGCGCGCCGCGGTGGGCTATCGCGTTCAAGTTCCCGCCCGAGGAAAAGACCACGCTTTTGCGTGACATCACCGTGCAGGTGGGGCGTACCGGCAAGCTTACGCCGGTGGCCGAGCTGGACCCGGTGGTCGTGGCCGGATCGACCGTTGCCCGAGCCACGCTCCATAACGAAGACGAGGTTCAGCGCAAGGACGTGCGCGTGGGCGATACCGTTATCATCCGCAAGGCGGGCGACGTCATTCCCGAGGTTCTAGGTCCCGTGCTGTCCCTCCGCCCGACCGACGCTGCGCCGTGGTGCATGCCGACCTCGTGCCCGAGTTGCGCAAGCCCTGTCATTCGCGAAGAGGGCGAGGTGGATTTCCGCTGCATTTCCATCGATTGCCCGGCGCAGGCTTTGGAGCGCCTGCTCCATTGGGCGAGCCGCGGGGCTATGGACATCGACGGCATGGGCGAGGAGATCGTGTCGCGCCTGGTGGAGAGCGGGCGCTTGACCGACGTTGCCGATTACTACACGCTGGACGAGGTGGAGCTTTCGCTTTTGGACATGGGTCGCGTCAATAAAGACGGCGATCCCATTCGGCTGGGATCGACCGTGGCGAAGAAGCTGGTGGCCGCTATCGACGAAAGTCGGACGCGCCCCTTCGCGCGCGCGTTGTTCGGCTTGGGCATCCGCCACGTGGGCAAGACCATCGCCGAGCTGCTGGCTGCTGCGTATCCGAGCGCCGATGCGCTTATGAAGGCCACCGAAGAGGACCTGGCCGCCATCGACGGCGTGGGCCCGAAGATCGCGCGGAGCGCGTACCTGTTTTTGCGCACGCCCGACAACGTGGCCGTGATCGAGCGTTTGCGCAAGCATGGCGTGGCGCTGAAGGACGAAGCCGCTGCTGCTGGCGATCAGCTGCCCCAAACGCTTGCGGGCTTGACGTTCGTGCTGACGGGGTCGCTTGTGGAAAGCGGGATGACGCGCGACGAGGCGGGCGGCGCTCTGAAAGCGCGCGGCGCCAAGGTGTCGAGCAGCGTGTCGAAGAAGACCAGCTTCGTGGTGGCTGGCGAGGCGGCTGGCAGCAAGTACGACAAGGCGGTTTCCCTGGGCGTTCCCATCTTGGACGAAGCGGCGCTGCTGCGCATTCTGGAAACGGGGGAGGCGCCCGCCGCTGCGATCGGCGCAACCGACGCGATCGACGCGTAGGGTCCTGCGGGTCGCCTTGCCGTTCGCGGCGGGAAGCGCGCGCCTACCGAGGAAGTTACGATATGAAAGTCCGTAACACCCGGTACCCGTTTTGCATGCTATAGTGTGTTACGCAAATAGAAACCGTAACACTACAAGTGTGCGGGAAGCTACGCGCTTTGTTCGCATGGGAGGTTTTCATGAACGGTATTACCCGAAGGGATTTCGCGAAGGCATCGGCGGCTGGCGTTGCCGCGCTTTCGCTGGGCGGCCTGCTTGCTTCGTGTGCATCCGACAACAACGCGGCGTCCAAGCCCGAAGCCGGCGCCGACGGCGCAACGGCTCCGAAGAACCAGGTGGTGGTGTCCATGACCACGGGATCGGAGCCGGCGGCGGGATTCGATCCGCTGGTGTCCTGGGGCTGCGGCGAGCATGTGCACGAGCCGCTGATCCAATCCACGCTCATCACCACGAACGCCGATCTGGAGTTCGTGAACGACGTAGCCACGTCGTACGAATGCGCTCAGGATGGCATGACGTGGACGTTCAAGATTCGCGACGACATCAAATTCACCGACGGCACGCCGCTCAAGGCGTCCGATGTCGCCTTCACCATCAACGGCATCTTGAACTCCGATGCGTCGGAATGCGACTTGTCCATGGTGAAGGCCGCCGAAGCGCCCGATGACACCACCGTGGTGATCAACATGGCCAAGCCGTTCAATGCGCTGCTGTACACGCTGGCGGTGGTCGGCATTGTGCCCGAGCACGCGTACGGTAAAGAGTACGGAGCCAACCCTATTGGCAGCGGCCGCTACATGCTGGAGCAGTGGGACAAGGGCCAGCAGGTCATTCTCAAGGCGAACCCCGACTACTACGGGGAGGCTCCGCGCATGGAGCGCGTGGTGGCGGTGTTCATGGAAGAGGATGCGTCGCTTGCCGCTGCCAAGTCCGGCCAGGTGGACGTGGCGTACACCTCTGCGACGTTCGCGGCGAACCAGCCGAGCGGCTACGATTTGCTGAACTGCAAGTCCGTCGATTCCCGTGGCATCTCGCTTCCCGTAACGGCTCCGGGCGGCACGAAGAAGGACGAGAAGGGCGAGTACGCCGTGGGCAACGCGGTCACGAGCGATCTGGCCGTGCGTCGGGCCATCAACTACGGCGTCGACCGCGACAAGATGATCGATGCCGTGCTCGGAGGCTTCGGCACGGTGGCGTACAGCGTCGGCGACGGCATGCCGTGGTCGTCGCCCGATATGAAGTGCGCGACCGATCGGGACAAGGCCAAGAAGTTGCTCGACGATGCCGGCTGGGCCGCCGGTTCTGACGGCATACGCGCGAAGGACGGTACGCGCGCGGCGTTCGATCTGTACTACTCGGCCAGCGACACGGTGCGCCAGGCGATCGCGTCAGAGTTTGCCAACCAGATGAAGGAGCTGGGCATCGAGGTGTCTGTCAAGGGCGTGAGCTGGGACGATTTGTACCCGCATCAGTTCAGCGACCCCGTGGTGTGGGGATGGGGCACGAACGCACCCACCGAGATCTACAACCTGTTCTATTCCAAGGGCACGGGGAACTACGCCTGCTACCAGAGCGCTACGATCGACCGTTATCTGGATGAAGCGCTTGCTCAGCCGCGCGTCGAAGACTCCTACGAATTCTGGAAGAAAGCCCAATGGGACGGCAGCGAAGGCTTCGCGCCGCAGGGCGAGGCTCCGTGGGTGTGGTTCGCCAACATCGACCACTTGTATTTCGCGAAGGACAACCTCAAAGTGGCCGAGCAGAAGCCGCATCCGCACGGTCATGGATGGTCGCTCGTGAACAACGTCGACCAGTGGGCGTGGATGTAGCGTATAGTATTCGTTCATGCCCCGGTTCATCTTTCGGAACATAGCGAAGTTCGTCTTGCTCATGATTGCGGTGAGCCTGGTAACGTTCGTCCTGGTAAGCGTATCGCCGGTTGATCCGGTGCAGGCGAACGTGGGCCAGGCCGCCTATATCAACATGAGCGAGGCGAAGCGTGCGCAGTTGGCGGAGTACTGGGGCGTGAACACGCCTTTGTGGGAGCGGTACGCGAACTGGGCGTCCGACTTCCTGCGCGGCGATATGGGCACGTCCCTGCGCTACAACGCGCCGGTGGCCGACGTCATCGGCACGCGCGCGCTGAATTCGCTCGCGCTCATGGCAACTGCTTGGGCGGTCAGCGGGGTGCTGGGGTTCGCCTTGGGCATTTTGGCGGGCGTGAACCGCGGCAAGCTGGTCGACCGGGTGGTGAAGGGGTACTGCTTTTTGCTGGCGTCCGTGCCGACGTTCTGGCTCGGCCTGGTGTTTCTTATCGTGTTTTCCGTGTGGCTGGGGTGGTTCCCGTTCGGCTTCTCGGTTCCCATCGGCGTGTCTGCGGCGGACGTGACCTTTGCCGACGCGCTTCATCATCTGGCGCTTCCCGCTCTCACGCTGTCGGTGGTGGGCGTGGCCAACATCGCGCTGCACACGCGCGAGAAGACCATCGACGTTTTGGAAAGCGACTACGTGCGCTTCGCCCGAGCGCGCGGCCTTTCCACGTGGGGCGCCGTTCGCCGGCATGGCTTGCGCAACCTGGCGCTTCCCGCCCTGACCTTGCAGTTCGCGTCGATTTCCGAGATATTCGGCGGGTCGGTGCTGGTGGAGCAGGTGTTCTCTTATCCGGGGCTGGGCCAGGCGGCTGTGACGGCCGGCCTGGGCGGCGACGTGGCCCTGCTGGCCGGGATCGCGCTTTTCTCGGCGGCGTTCGTGTTCGGCGGCAATCTGATTGCCAACGTCTTGTACGGCGTGGTCGATCCGCGCATGCGGCGTTCGGAGAAAAGGGGGTCCCGTGTCTGATCTGGCTCGCATGGCCGGTGAAGCGCCAGCGCCCGTGCTCTATCGGCCTCGCAAGACGCGCGTGGGCAATCGGAGGCTGACGCTGGCGGCGTTCGCGGTGGCCGTGGCTGCGCTTGCGGCCATCGTGGCGGCGGGCCTTGCGGTGACCGGCTCCGCCATGGACACCGATTTCGCGCTCAAGAACCTTGCGCCTAGCTGGGAGCATCCGTTCGGCACCGATTGGATGGGCCGCGACATGCTGCTGCGCACGTTGGCGGGCCTGTCGACCAGCGTGCTCGTGGGCTTGCTGGCCGCGGGCGTCTCGTCGGTGATCGCGCTGGTTCTGGGCGCGGCCGCCGCGCTGGGCGGCAAGAAGGTGGACGCTGTCGTTACCTGGCTTATCGACCTGATGATGGGCGTGCCGCACATCGTGCTGCTCATCTTGATATCGTTTGCGCTCGGCAAGGGCTTTTGGGGCGTGACCATCGGCGTCGCGATCACGCACTGGCCGAGTTTGGCTCGCGTCGTGCGCGCGGAGATCCTGCAATGCAAGGAATCGACGTTCGTGGCCGCAGCGCGCAAGCTGGGGCAAAGCCCTGCGCGCATCGCCGTGAAGCACATGCTTCCCTACGTGCTGCCGCAGTTCTTGGTGGGGCTTATCCTTTTGTTTCCCCATGCCATCCTGCATGAGGCGGCCATTACGTTTCTCGGATTCGGACTGCCGCCCGAGCAGCCTGCCATCGGCGTGATCCTCAGCGAATCGATGGGCTACCTTTCGGCCGGCATGTGGTGGCTGGCGGTGTTTCCGGGCTTGGCGCTGATCGCGACCGTGCTGCTGTTCGACGTGGCGGGCTCGAACCTGCGCAAGCTGGTCGACCCGCACAGTTCGCAGGAATAGGGGGGCGACGAGCGACTATGGAGCACGAGCTGACGCAGCATGCCGATGCGCAGATCCACCATCATCACGCGCATGCGGAAGCGTCCCGGCACGATCACGGGCATCACCTGCTGCAAGTGGAAGACCTGAGCATCGGGTTTCGGATGTACGAAGAGGACGTTTCGTTCTTTCGAGCGAAGCAGCGCGAGGTCGAGGTCATTCGAAGCCTGAGCATTTCGGTGCACGTGGGGGAGATCGTGGCCGTGGTGGGCGCGTCGGGGTCGGGCAAGACGCTCTTGGCCGATGCGGTGTTGGGGCTGTTCGAGCCGAACGCCACCGTGCGCGGTCGCATTTGGTTCGACGGCCAGCTGCAAAGCGCGTCCGCGCTCGCGCATGTGCGCGGGCGCGGGATTTCCCTGGTTCCCCAAAGCGTGAATTACCTGGATCCGCTTATGAAGGTGGGCAAGCAGGTGGAAGGGTTTGCCCGGACGGGCGCAGCGCGGCCCGAGCGCCGCCGCAGGCGCGAAGAGCTGTTCGAGCGGTACGGCCTTTCCGCGGAGGTTGCGAACCTGTATCCCTTCGAGCTGTCCGGGGGCATGGCGCGCCGCGTGCTTCTGTGCTGCGCGCTCATGGACGATCCGCGCGTCATCATCGCCGACGAACCGACGCCTGGTCTTGATTTGGACCTAGCCGTTCGCGCGCTCGACGATTTCCGCGCTTTCGCCGATGCGGGCGGCGGCGTCATGCTCATCACGCACGACATCGAGCTGGCTTTGCGCGTGGCCGACCGCGTGGCGGTGTTTCGCGACGGGACGGTGGTGGAGGAGACGGCGGTTGCGAACTTCGCTTCGCCCGACTTGCTGCAGCACGAGTTCAGCCGTGCGCTTTGGCGCGCGCTGCCGGAACACGGTTTTGAAGAGGGTGAGGTTTGATGCTGGCGATTCGCTCGAATGCGGACCGGAGCCGGTGCCGATACGGGAAGGCCGAGGACGCGGCGGGGCTTCGCTCCGTCATTTGCACGACGGCATGCGCGACGCTTGCGATGGACGGAGGCGCGCCATGCTAGAGGCCTGCGGCATTTCCTATGCGTATCCCGGGACCGCCCGATTGCTGTACGAGGGGTTCGACTTGGCGGTTGCGCCTGATGAGCGCGTAGCCTTGTCGGCTCCTTCCGGATTCGGGAAGACGACGCTGTGCCGGTTGCTGGCCGGGTTCGAGCAACCGCAGGCTGGCCGGATCTTGGTGGACGGCAACCCGTTGCCCGATCGCGGGGCCAGCCCCGTGCAGATGATCTGGCAGCACCCGGAAACGGCTGTGGACCCGCGCATGCGCATGCGGAAAACACTTGAAGAAGCGGGTCCCGTATCCGAAGATCTCCTTGACGACCTGGGCATCCAGCGTCGTTGGCTTTCCCGGTTTCCTCATGAGCTTTCGGGCGGGGAGCTGCAGCGGTTCTGCATTGCCCGTGCGTTGGCGGTGCGTCCGCGTTACCTGATCGCCGACGAGGTGTCCACTATGCTCGATGCCGTGACGCAGGCTCAGATCTGGCGCTTTTTGGTGAACGAGACGAAGCGCCGGGGGATAGGCCTGGTGTTCGTATCCCATTCGCCGGCGCTTACCGACCGCATTGCTACGCGCGTGGTGGATTTGACCGGGCGAAGTTGATGGGTCGGGCAAAGCTCTGTCGGCCGAAAGTCCGGGGGCTTGGCCGCTATGCAGCCTGGTGACCTGCTTGGTTTTCCTATCGTTTCCTCTGATCTTTTTAGAGAACATTTCCAATTGACTATATCTTCTTTTAAGAATAATATAAGGAACAGTCTCGGGTCTGCGACTGATTCCGTACGGTAGCTGCGGCTGCCGCTTGCTTGGCAGGCGCGGTGGATCCGGGGGATAGTCAAGAGAAGGCGCGAGAAAGGGATTTCATGAAGAAGCATACCCGCATCATGCTTGCAGCGGCGTGCGCGTTCGCCATGGTGGGCGGATTCGCCCTCTTCGGCTGTTCGTCCGAGCCGAAGGCCGAAGAGCCTCAGAACGCGGAAAACCAGTCCAACGCAGAATCGCACGAGGCCGTTGAGCTGCAGATATTTGCGGCGAACTCGCTGTCGAAGGCCATGGAAGAGGTTCAGGCCCTGTACAAGCAGGACCACGGCTGGGTTTCTTTCGCCGACACTCAGTACGAGGCTTCCGGTACGCTGAACGAAATGCTGGGAGCCGGTTCGTATGCCGACGTGTTGATTACGGCGTCGAAGGCCACCATGGATACGGCCGTGAATTCCAACTACGTTGACGCGGCGACCCGTTTCGACATGTTCACTAACGAGTTGGTGCTGGTTACGGGCGAGAACAATGCCGCCGTCTCCGACATCAAGCTGGAAGATCTTTCGGCCGGGACCTACACGCTGGCCGTAGGCGACGCCAACGTTCCGGCGGGCAACTATGCCAAGCAGGCGCTGTCCACCACCGAACCGCCTTGCTGGATCAGCGCCGATGGCGCCGTCGGCAAGGAATCTTCCGGCAAGGAGGGCACCTTCGAGGGCACGCCGCTTGCAGGCAAGGTCACCGAGGGGTCCTCGGTGGGCAACGTGTGCTCGTACGCCAATTCCGGCGACGTGGATCTGGCTATGGTGTACAGCTCGGACGTATACCGCTTCGGCGGCGTGAAGATCGTGGGCACGGTTCCTGCGGATACGCACAAGAAGATCCTGTACCCTGCGGCGATCTGCGCCGATTCCAAGAATCCTGCAGCTGCTCAGGAGTTCTTGGACTGGGCCTTCACCAACGAGGGCGCCATCAAGATATGGCAGGAATGGGGCTTCGAGCTGGCAGCCTAGCGGACTCGCCAAGCTGGGGGCGCATGCAACTTTACAAGAAGGATGGGAGGGCCGGGTCTTCCCATCCTTCTTCTTTGTGGTACGATCGCGAAATCCGTGCGACGTGAAAGTGGGATCAAGATGGGAAAACGCATAGGCGCCTTCTTGCTGGCGGCGGCTTTGGCCTTCGGCGTTGCAGGCCCTTCCGTCGCGTTTTGCGACGAGCCTGCGGATGGCGGTTCGTCGGTCGAAACGTCGTCGGATACTGGAGGCGTGGTCGTTTCGGCTGAAGGCGAGTCCGCTCTGATCGAGGGCGCGACGTTCGCCGTCGACCAGTTTTCCCGCGCTCAGAAGGGCTCGAACCGCGAATTGGACGGACGCTACCTGGGCTACAGCTACTATCAGGGAAGCTCTGCGGATTACGCGGTCGCCGTAGCCTCCGAGGAATACGTCGTGGTGTACGTCCCGCCGTCTGCGCACGGGCTGTGCGACGTTGCCGACCCTGCGTCCCAAAGTCAGCTGCGGGAGTACTTTCTTGCGCTTGACAAGGCCGCCCTCAACGGCGGCGTTGTGATGAGCGCCGACGTTCCCTGGCATTTCACGGACAAGCCCAGCTTCACGGTGGGCGGCATCGTGTACAGCTTCGCCGTCGAGGTCGGCACGGGAAAGTACTACGTCACGGCTATCGGCGAGGACGGTTCCGACGTGGTGTCGACGGCGGTGGACGGGCTGGTTCGCCCGACGCACGTCGACTTTCTCAAGATCGTCGAACCCGGTGCCGTCGACATAGCTCCGCCCGCAACGGGCGTGGCGTCGCTCGTCGAGTTTCTGCGCGGCATAGACCTGTCGCCGCTGTGGGTCACGCTCAAGACCACCGGCACGGCTATCGTGTTCATCTTCGTGCTGGGGCTTGCCGCAGCGTACTTCAGCCTGCGCATCCCGAAGCGCGCGCAGGACATCGCCGACGCCGTGTTCACCATTCCCATGGTGCTGCCGCCTACGGTGTGCGGCTTTCTCCTGCTGCTGGCGCTTGGAAAGAACACGGCGCTGGGACAGTGGTTCATCGACATAGGGTTCCCGCTTATCTTCAGCTGGCCGGCAACGGTCATCGCGGCGGTCGTGGTGGCGTTTCCCCTGATGTACCGCAGCGCTCGCGGTGCCTTCGAAAGCCTTGATCGAAACATGCTGGATGCCGCGCGCACGCTCGGCTGGTCCAATCGCAAGATATTCTTCAAGCTCATGATGCCGCTTTCATGGTCGTCCATCGCGGCGGGGACGGTGCTCTCGTTCGCCCGCGCTTTGGGCGAGTTCGGCGCCACGTTGTTCTTGGCCGGCAATTACGTTGGCGTTACGCGCACGGTGCCCATCGCCATCTACTTCGAGTGGATGAGCGGCAACGTGGACGTGGCGCTGTTCTGGACGTGCGTCATTTTGGTATTCAGCTTCGTGGTCATCCTGTTCATCAACTTGTGGGGACGGCGCACGACGAAGTATCGGCGAGGAGTTGATGCGCTATGAGCCTTGAGGTTGCTATCAAGAAGAAGTTCTCGTCGTTTCAGCTGGACGTGGCGTTCGAGGCGGGCGACGAGACGTTGGGCTTTCTGGGGGCGTCGGGATGCGGGAAGAGCCTGACCATGCGCTGCATTGCGGGCATCGAAACTCCTGATGAGGGACGTATCGTGGTGAACGGGCAAGTGTTCTTCGATTCCGAGCGCAACATCAATTTGAAGCCTCAGGCGCGCAAAACGGCCCTGCTGTTCCAGAACTACATGCTGTTTCCCAATCTGACCGTGGCGGGCAACGTGGGCGCGGGCATCGGGCGGGACGTGCCGAAGGCCGATCGGGCGGCGCGCGTTGCCTCGGAGCTCAAGCGCTTCGGGCTGGAAGGGTTCGAGACCCGCTATCCTGCGCAGTTGTCCGGCGGCCAGCAGCAGCGCGTGGCGTTGGCCCGCATGCTGGCCGCGCGACCGGGCATTCTCATGCTGGACGAGCCGTTTTCCGCCTTGGACGCGCACCTGAAGAGCGTGCTCGAGCAGAACCTGGTCAGCCTGTTCGACGCGTTCCACGGAACCGTGCTGTACGTGAGCCACGACATCGACGAGGCGCTGCGCTTCTGCGACCGCATCGCTGTGGTGGAGTCGGGGTGCATCGTGGAGATGGGGACGGGCGACGACCTGGTCAATCGTCCGCAATCGACGGCGGGCATCAAGCTTTCCGGCTGCAAGAACGCCACGCCGGCGGAGCGCGCGGGTTCGCATCGGGTATGGCTGCCCAAGTGGGGCATCGAGGTCGATACGCAAGACGAGGTGCCGCAAAACGTGGAGACGCTTGGCGTGCGCGCGTTCTTCCTCGAGCGGGCGGAGGGGCCGGGTCCCAATGCGTACCGGGTGCGGGTCGACCGGGTGAGCGATTCGCGCTTCGAGCGAACGGCGCTGCTGGGATTTCTCGATCGAGACGATCGGGCCGTGCCTACGGTGAAGCGTACCGACGATGAGATGAAGTACCTGCACCAGCACCTGTTCTGGCGCGTGGACAAACTGACCGTTGCCGCGGACAAGCTGCCGCGCGAAGGCGACGAGCTCTGGATGCGCATTCCGTCCGACAGGGTGTACCTGGTGGAGAAGTAGGACGACGGAGCCTCCCGAAGCGGGAGGTTTCGTTTTCTCGGACGCGCGATCGGTTGCGATCGGCCGCGATTGGTTGCGATCGGGCTTCTGTGGTGCGATTGCGAAAGAAGTTCGACTCATAATGCTGGATCATGTCCTATACTATATCCTCAGACGAGAAGGGAGCGTGGTCTCCATGAAGGATACCCATGGTCGTACCATCGATTACTTGAGGATATCGCTGACGGATCGCTGTAATTTCCGTTGCATTTACTGCATGCCTGAAAAGGGCGTTCAGTCGCTTGCCCACGAGGACATCCTGCGCATCGAGGAGATAGAGCAGGCGGTGCGCGTGGCGGCCGGAATGGGCATCAGGAGCATCCGCTTGACCGGCGGAGAGCCGCTTGTTCGTCTGGGCGTGGCTGATTTGATTCGCGCTATTTCCGATACGCCCGGCATTGAGAACGTGTCCATGACCACGAACGGCGTCTTGCTGCCCAAGATGGCGGACGAGCTGAAGAATGCGGGCTTGTCGCGCGTGAACATTTCCCTGGACACGCTCGATCCCGACCAGTTCCGCCAGGTCACGCGCCGAGGCGAGCTCCAGCAGACGCTCGACGGCATCGATGCGGCTTTGGAGGCTGGGTTCAATCCCGTCAAGATCAACGCGGTGGCCGTGCGCAGCTTGGACCAGGACTACCTGGCTTTCGCGAAGCTTTCGATCGATCGGCCGCTGCACGTTCGCTTTATCGAGTACATGCCCGTCGGCGAAAGCTCTGGCGGCCACGGGTGCGGTTGGGGCAAAGAGGACGTGGTTCCAAGCGAAGAGCTGTTCGACATCATCAACGAGCGCGCTCGTGCTGCGGGCATGGACGAATTGGTTCCTGCCGGCACCGATCGCCCGCTTGGATGGGGTCCCGCGCGCTACTTCGAGTTTCCGAACGCGCGTGGAACGGTGGGCTTCATCAGCCCCTTGTCGCGCCACTTCTGCAGCGAGTGCAACCGCCTGCGCCTGACGGCTGACGGCAAGCTTCGTCCGTGTCTGTTCTCGGACGACGAGTACGATTTGCGCACCGCGCTGCGCGAGGGCGGCGAAGCCGAGCAGCGCGCCGTGTTCGCGCGCGCGTTGGGGGCGAAGCCCGACGAGCACCACGACAAGGTGGGCACCGAAAGGGGCATGAGCCAAATTGGCGGGTAGCGGCTTTCGGCGATCCGCGGATTGCCGAGCCGTGTTTTCCGTTCGCCCTTCTTGCAGGCTTGCGAGTGCCAGCCTGCGGTTTTCAACCTGTGAGTTCACGAACCAAGGAGCACCTTATGACCGATCAGCACCTCACCCATATTGACGAGAACGGCGCCGTGCGCATGGTTGACGTGTCGCAGAAAGCCGACACCGAGCGCGTTGCCGTGGCGGAGGGGTTCATCGCCATGCAGCCCGAAACGCTTGCGCTCATCGTCGAGGGCAAGGCTGCGAAGGGCGACGTGCTGGCGTGTGCGCGCGTGGCCGGCGTGATGGCCTCGAAGCGCACGAGCGACCTTATTCCCATGTGCCATCCGCTCAACATCACGAAGGCGAAGGTTGAATGCGCCCCCGTAGCCGAAGGGGAGCGCGCGGACGGGCTTGTGGGCGTTCACGTGACGACCACCTGCGGCGTTACCGGAAAGACAGGGATCGAGATGGAGGCGCTGACCGCGGCCAGCGTGGCGTGCCTTACGATCTACGACATGTGCAAGGCCGTCGATCGCGGCATGGAGATCATGGACGTGCGCCTGCTCAAGAAAGACGGCGGCAAAACCGGTCTGTGGGAGCGCTGAGGTTTCGCGCGGACCGCATAGGGCGCGCAGGGCTTGCCAGGTGCGTGGAGGCGGGGTCGAGCATTGCTGCTCGGCTCCGATTGTCGGCCGGGTTCGAGATTGAACGCATCTGCCCGGCGGCTTCTTTGCCGAGGGATCCCTTTCGCCTATAATGCGAAACCTATCGGGGCGCTATGCCCCTGCTTTTCGGGAATGGAAGGATCTTCATGTCGCCATCCGAGGGAACAATTCTGCTGATCGCGAATCCTGCGGCGCAAAACGGCAACGGAGCGGCGGCTGCCGACCGGGCGGCTGCCGCCCTGCGTGCGCAGCTGGGCGAGGATCGGGTGGTTCTTGCTCGCACGGCGGGTCCGCGACATGCGTCCGAGATCGCCGAGCGTGCCGAGGGTTGTTCGACCGTGGTCGCATTGGGCGGAGACGGCGTTATCCACGAAGTGGCCGGCGGGCTGCTTCGAAGGCCGCTCGATCGTCGCCCTGCGCTGGGGGTTGTTCCTGTGGGGTCGGGCAACGACTACGCGCGCACGTTGGGCATGTCGCACAAGGTTGACGAGGCGTGCGCGCAGGTGCTGGCGGCGCAGGCTCGTCCGGTGGACGTGGGGCGCGTGAACGACGATTGGTTCCTTGAAACGCTTTCGTTCGGATTGGATGCCGCTATCGCTCACGATACGGTGGAACGTCGCGTGCGCACGGGGCGGACGGGCGCGCTCCTCTATATGGAAAGCGGCGTCGACCAGCTGCTGCACCATCTTGATCTATACCGGTATCGCGCTTCTTTCGACGGAGGCAAGGCTGTCGACTCGCAATCCATCATGTTCGCCGTGCAGATCGGTCCGTATTACGGTAGCGGATTCAAGATTTGCCCGGATGCGCTTGTCGACGACGGGTTCTTGGACGTTTGCATTGCGCATCCTCCCGTGAGCGTTGCGCGCGCTCTGTACATCTTCATGCGCGCCAAGGATGGCAAGCATGTGGGGTTCAAGCAGGTCGAGCTGCGGCGCTGTCGCACGTTGCGCGTGGAATTCGACCAGGCGCCGCCCGCTCAGGTGGACGGCGAGCGCCTGAGCGGGTGCACGTTCGACATCTCCGTGGACCGAGGCGCCTTGCATGTGCTGATGCCCATGGCGTGAAGCCGGGCGGTCCGCGCCCGCAGCATCAGATCGGCCGGTCCCGCAAGGTTCGCGGAGCCGGCCGATGGCGCTTTGGCGAGTTCTTTGATGCGACGGCGAATAGGCGAGGCGCTACTTCACCACGCGGACGCGACGGACGCCCTCGATGGCGGCCAGCTTCTCGACGGCGGCGTCGGGAGCGGCGGCGTTCAGGTCGAGCAGGGTGTAGGCGGCTTCGCCTCGCGCTTTGTTCGTCAGGTTGTCGATGTTGACGCCGGCATCGCCGAACACGTTCGTGATCTGGCTGATCATGTTCGGCACGTTCGCGTGCAGCACGGCCACGCGGCCGCCCTCGGCCGGGCAGGGGCCCATGTCGCAGGCCGGGTAGTTCACCGAGTTCACGATGTTGCCGTTTTCCAGGTAGTCCATCGTTTGGCGCACGGCCATGACGGCGCAGTTGTCCTCGGCTTCGGCGGTCGAGGCGCCCAGGTGCGGCAGCACGATAGCGCGCTCCATCTTCATGACGGCGGGGTTGGCGAAGTCGGTGACGTAGGTGCCCACCTTGCCTGCGGCGAGCGCGGCGGCCATGGCCTCGTCGTTCACCAGCGTGTCGCGCGAGAAGTTCAGGAACACCGCGCCGTCTTTCATGAGCGAGCAGGCGCGTTCGTCGATCATGCCGATGGTGCCTTCCATGGCGGGCACGTGGATGGTGATGTAGTCGCACTCGCGCAGCAGGTCGTCCAGGTTCGTTACGTGGCGCACCGAGCTGGACAGACGCCAAGCTGCGCCTACCGATACGTACGGGTCGTATCCGTACACGTCCATTCCCAGGTCGATGGCTGCGTTCGCCACCAGAGCGCCGATGGCTCCCAAGCCGATGACGCCCAGCTTCTTGCCCTGGATCTCGCGTCCGGCGAACGCCTTCTTCGCCTTTTCGGCGGCTTTGCCGATATTGGGATCGTCCGCATTGTCGCGGCACCAGGCGATGCCGTCCACAATGCCGCGGCTGCCCAGCAGCATGCCGCACAGCACCAGCTCCTTTACGGCGTTCGCATTGGCGCCGGGGGTGTTGAACACCACGATGCCCTCTTCGGCGCAGCGGTCGAGCGGGATGTTGTTGACGCCGGCTCCCGCGCGGGCGATGGCCAGCAACTCTTGCGGGAACTCCATGTCGTGCATGGCCGCGCTGCGAACCAGGACGCCTGCGGCCTGGGACAGGTCGTCGGTCAGGGCGTAGTCGTCGGTCAAAAGGTCGGTTCCGTAGGCGGAAATGTTGTTCAGGCAGTGGATGTGGCGCATGGCGTCTCCTTCGAAAGGTGAAGCGCGGCGGCTTCATCGCCCGACCGCCGCAGTTTTGGCACAATGGTTTCATACTGCGTTCGGCGTTTGCCGTTGTCAACAAAAACCATGCGTACGTCACTTTAGGCCGGTGGAGTGGTTGCTGGGAAGCCAGCGCGGCTCGGATTGCGGGGCGCTCGAACCCCATGCAGCAAGGCGGGAACGCTGCGCTCGCGCGAGCAGCCGCCGACCCCGCGAGGGATGGGCGGCTGCTCGCACTGCTTGGCGGTTTGCCCGCGGCTCTAGTTTTGCGTGGAAAGGAAGATCTGCAAGGACATCTGCTCTATCTGGTCTTGAAGGTCTTCAAGTTCGTCAACGTGGCTGTCTTCGTCCTGCAGAATGGACATCAGCATGTCGCGCGTGGCGTAGTCGAGCACCTGCCCGGCAAGCACGATGGCTTCGTTGTAGTCCCGCACCGTGTCGATTTCCGCTGCATGGTCGTTGTCGATTTGCTGGGGGACGGTTGCGCCGATCTTGATCTCGTTGAGGTTGGACACGATGGGCGTCCCTTCAAGGAACAGGATGCGTCCGATGAGCATTTCCGCATGCTTCATTTCCGCGATGGCTCGTTTCTCGAAACGTGCGTGCAGCTTTTCGTAGCCCCAGTCCTCGCACATTTCGGCATGGACCATGTACTGGTTGACTGCGGTCAGCTCTCCGGCGAGCAAGTCATTCAACGCTTGGATGAGTTCTTGGTTTCCCTTCACGGCGGTGCTCCTTCCGTTGATGTTGCCGGGGGTCGTCGAAAACCCTCGTCTTTAACGATTGTATGGACTCGGCTAGCGTCTGCGGGCATGCGTTCGGTATCGTAGGCGTGCTGTGGCCATCTTGATACCGATCGATATTTTCAACCGCGTTTTTGAAAACCCTGCAAATGCGAACAGGGGATAAGGCGTGTGTGCTAGAATAAGCGGCTGGTATTGCAACATCGGAAGGGACGCATATGTCAGGGCATTCTAAATGGGCAACTACAAAGCATCGCAAGGCTGCGCAGGACGCTAAGCGCTCGGCCTTGTTCTCCAAGCTGTCGCGCAACATCACGGTGGCGGCCAAGGAGGGTGGCGACCCGAACCCCGACAACAACGCGTCGCTTGCTGCCGCCATTGAAAAGGCCAAAGGCTACTCTTTGCCGAAGGACAAGATCAAGGTTGCTATCGACAAGGCCTTCGGTTCGGGCAAAGATTCCGCCAACTACGAGACGGTCGTCTACGAGGGCTACGGCCCGTGCGGCGTGGCCGTCTACTGCGAAGCGCTGACCGACAACCGCAACCGTACGGCTGCCGATGTGCGCGCGGCGTTCAGCCATTCCGGCGGCAACCTGGGTACCTCGGGCTCGGTGGCGTTCATGTTCGAGCGCAAGGGCCAGATCATGGTGGCGAAAGAGGTCGAGACCGGCGATAAGAAGAATCCCGTGAGGCCCAACGGCGCTGCAGCCGACGAGGAAGAGTTCATGTTGGCCGTGGCCGAGGCCGGTGGCGACGACTACGAGGATGCCGAGGACGAGTGGATCGTCTACACGGGTCCGACCGATCTCATGGCCGTGAAGAAGGCTCTGGAAGAGGCTGGCGTCGTCACGAAGGGCGCCGAGCTGACCATGGAGCCCACCACGCCTGCGGCGGTGAGCGTGTCCGACGCGAAGAAGGTCATGCGCTTGGTGGACAAGCTGGAAGAGCTCGAGGATCTTCAGAACGTCTACCATGCTATGGACATCACCGAAGAGATTGCCGCCGCGCTCGACGAATAGCGCATGCAGCATACGATCAAAGCCGCCGCGATCAGAGTATCTGCGGCGGCTTTTTTGTTTTCCAGGTCGAGGTTCGACCGCGCGGAAACGCTGCTGCGTCTTGGATGCGACGACGTTCGACGGGTTGTGCGCTTTGTCGAGTCAAGCTTGATATTTTCCCTCGGTTCGTTTCGTTTTGTGATAGGATGGGAACGAACATACGTTTGTACTATATAACGATGCGCTTGCGGCCGCGTAGCTGCGCAAGCGTGGTGGGAAAGGGTCAAATGACGCAGGTGCAGCGAACGATTCTCGGTATCGATCCCGGTTTGGCCAACACCGGCTGGGGAATCGTGTCTCAGTGCGGGGCGCGTCTTTCCTGCGTCGCGTACGGCTGCATCTCCACTTCGAAGGATATGCCGCTGGCGCATCGCCTCATGAAGATACATCGCCAGATGGGCGCGGTTATCGCCCGTTTCGAGCCAACGTGCGCAGGCGTGGAAACGGTATGGTTCGGCTCGAACACCCAAAGCGCGTTCGCCACGGGTCAGGCGCGCGGGGCTGCATTGGTTGCATGCGCCGAGCGAGATCTTCAGGTGGGGGAGTTTTCTCCCAGCCAGATAAAGCTTGCCGTCGTGGGAACGGGCTCTGCTGACAAAGACCAGGTGCAGTACATGGTGCGTCAGCTTTTGGCGCTTGAGGCCGTGCCTCGTCCCGACCACGCAGCCGATGCGCTGGCTGCTGCGATCTGCTTTACCACTCATGAGGGTTTTGCGGCTCGCGCGCGATCCGCGCAGGCGGCGGGTCGCATCGCTTCGCTTCGGCAGGATCGCGAAAGCTGCCCGACGCGTGCAGCGGATGTTGCCCCGGCACGGTTTTCCGTGCCATCTTCCGGAAAGGAGACGGCATGATCGCATTTTTGAAGGGCACGCTTGCCGGAAAGACTACGACGACGGCGTATATCGAGGTGAGCGGCGTTGGATACGCCGTGGGAATGTCCCAGGCAAGCTTGTCGAAGCTGCCGGAAGCGGGGTCTGCGGTTGAGGTGCATACGTACCTGCAGGTTCGCGACGACGGGCTTTCGCTGTTCGGATTCCTCTCCCTTGAGGAGAAGGCGCTGTTCGAGCGCTTGATCAGCGTGAGCGGCGTGGGACCGAAGGTCGCCTTGGCGGCTCTTTCGTCGTTCACGCCGTCCGGGTTGGTTTCCGCCATTTCGGCACAGGACGTAGCGGCGGTTCAGCGGATTCCCGGCGTGGGGAAGAAGACGGCTTCCCGCATCATCCTCGAACTCAAGGGATCTCTCGATCAGGGATTGGCGGGGCTTTTCGACGAAAACGAGGCTGCGCCGGTTCAGGCCGAGAGCCTGAAGGGCGCGCACGAGGCGCTTCTGTCCATGGGCTTTACGGCGGCGGAAGCTGATCTTGCGTTGAAGGGATCGCCCGAAGGTGCCGACGAGGGCAGGCTGTTACAATACGCATTGAAGCGTTTGGGCGCGTAAAGAAGCGCGCGACTACCGGTGCAAGGCGGAATGGACGGCATGACACGCGAAGACATCGAAATAGAGGGCCTGGTGTTCTCGGCCGAAGACGCGACCGCGCACGGTGCGCCGCGCACGGTCGCGCCTGATCTGACGGAAGACGATCTGGCGCTCGATCGTAGCCTGAGGCCGAAGCGCTTGGGTGATTACCTGGGGCAAACGAAGGTCAAAGAATCTCTTGCCATTTTGATCGAAGCGGCGCAGGCGCGCGGTGACGTGGTCGACCACATCCTGTTCTCGGGGCCTCCGGGCTTGGGGAAAACGACGTTGGCGACGGTGGTCGCCAACGAGTTGGGCGCGAATATCAAGACGACGAGCGGTCCCGCCATCGAACGTACGGGCGATCTGGCGGCCATACTGACGAACCTCGAAGAGGGTGACGTCCTGTTCATCGACGAGATACACCGCCTGAACCGCATGGTCGAAGAAGTTCTGTACCCTGCTTTGGAGGACTTCGCGCTCGACATCGTGGTGGGGAAGGGTCCCGCCGCGCGTTCGATTCGCCTGGATCTTCCTCGATTCACGCTGGTGGGCGCTACCACGCGTACCGGGCTGCTGACCGGTCCTTTGCGGGATCGTTTCGGCATCGTGTTCCGGCTTCAGTATTACACGCCCGCAGAACTGGGTTCCATCGTGCAGCGTTCCGCGTCTATTTTGGGGGTCGACATCGCGCAAGACGGTGCGCTGGAAATCGCTCGTCGCAGCCGAGGGACCCCACGTTTGGCGAACCGCCTGCTCAAGCGCGTACGCGATTGGGCGCAGGTTCGCGGCGACGGCATGATCGACGAGGACGTCGCTGCGCAGGCTTTGAGCTTTTTCGAGGTGGATGCCTTGGGCTTGGATGCGGTGGACAACCGTATTCTGGAGTTACTCGCGGTGCAGTTCGGAGGTCGTCCCGTGGGACTCACCACGCTGGCCTCGGCGTTGTCGGAAGACCCCGATACGCTTGAAGACGTGTACGAGCCGTTTCTTATGCAGCAAGGCCTTATGATCCGCACGCCGAAAGGCCGTCAGGCTACGGAGCGAGCGTATCATCATATTGGAGTGCCCGCTCCGACTGCTTGACGGATGCGGATTGGAGCGCGAAGCCGGTTTGCAACCGACGGGGCCGCCGACGCGACCTGCCGGGTGCGCCGCCCCTTTGCTTTGAAAGGATGCCGCCATGCTTGAGCAAGACTATCTGATGCGCATTATCCTGCAGTTCGCAGAGATCGTCCGTCGCAGCTGGACGAAGGCGAAAGACGAGCACGACCCCAAGCGAGCTGCTGATATGTTGGAGGATGCCGTAGGCCAAGCCACCGATATGGACGGGGCGGCTTTGCTCTCGCTCGCTCCCGAGTCCATTGCGTCGGTGATGCAGATATCGGGAGTCGACCCGCGGGTCACCGAGTACATCGCCCGCAGCTTGCTTCTGGCTTCGGGCTATCTGCGCGAAGCCGGCGAGTTCGAGCTTGCCGCCGTGCGCGAGGCGCAGGCGCGCGCCATAGCCGCCGAATACGGCTTCGAGCTGCCAGCCAGCCCCGAGGATCTGGCGTTGCTCATGGACGAGGTCGATGCCGAGTTGGCGCAGGCTGCGGAGCCGTCTTTGGCCACCATGGGGTTCGAGGGTCCTGCCGAGCTGGCGGATCCGCTTGTCGAGAAGGCGAACGGGCAGCGGGAATAATTCGAATGGGACGCTTGTATTTGCTCGTTTGATCAACGAAACGGTAAAAAAGGCGCTAAAAGAAGATTCCCAGACCTTTTCACTGTTCCATAGCGTATAGTAGACACGTGCCCTCGAGGTGAGGGCGAGTGTTGCGGCCATGCAGCACACAGTGTTACCTTCTCGAGGGATCGGGAAGAGGAAAGAGGATTTAAAATGGCGGAAGGTACTGTTAAGTGGTTCAACCCCGAAAAAGGCTATGGCTTCATCTCCCAGAATGATGGCGAAGACCTCTTCGTGCATTTCTCTGAGATCAAGATGGACGGCTTCAAGACCCTTGACGAAGGTGCTGCAGTGCAGTTCGACGTCACGACCGGTCAGAACGGCAAGCTCCAGGCCAGCAACGTGACGAAGGCATAAGCAGACTAACTTATAGAATGCTGAAATGGCCCCGCAAGATGCGGGGCCATTTTTTTGCGTTTGATCGGACTGGGCGACGTTTGCAGACTGGCGTGCGGCGCCCGAACCGCCAATGGAGGACGGACCGCGTCGCTGGAGCGTGCGGTCCGTCGAACTCGTACTTGTTATTGGATGAACATAGCGTCGCCGAATGAAAGCAAGCGATAGCGCTCGGCGATGGCGTGTTCGTATGCCGCCATGACGTTTTCGCGCGAAGAGAAGGCGGATACCAACATCATGAGCGTGGATTTCGGTACGTGAAAATTCGTGACCAGGGCGTCTACCACGTGGAACTCGGATCCCGGCAGCAGGTAGAGCGAGGTCGCCTCTCGCTCGCGCGGCGTAACGGTACCGGCCTGCGGGTTCCAGGCGCTTTCCAAGCTGCGGACGCTGGTGGTTCCCACGGCTACGACGCGCCCGCCTTGGCGACGCGTTTCGGCGATAGCCTCTACCGTGCGCTCGGGGACCGTGTAGAATTCGGTATGGATGACGTGTTGCGCGGGGTCGTCCTCGTCGACGGTGCGAAACGTGTCCAGCCCTACTTCGAGTTCGACGGTTTCCCAGCGAACGCCCTGCTCTTTCAAGCGTTTGATGAGCTCCGGCGTGAAATGCAGGCCGGCGGTAGGGGCGGCTGCCGAGCTCTCGCGGCGGGAGTAGACGGTCTGGTACAGCTCTTCGTCTCCGGCGTAGTTCTTGATGTAAGGAGGCAGGGGCGTGTGCCCTACGGCATGCAGCGCCTCGTCAAGGGAAGGCAACGTCGTGGTCAGGCGGGCGAGGCGCTCGCCTTTCTGAGCGCCTTCGGCCCAGTCGACGATTTCTGCGGAAAGCGCGACGTTGCCATCCGGATCAAGGAAGTCGACCACGGCGCCCGTGCCCGGTTTCAAACGCTTTCCCGGTCGCACCAGGACCTCCCAAAGCGCGCTCGCGTTCGTGCGCGGTTCGCGTCCCGTTATCTCGCGCAAAAGGAACACCTCGGCGGCGCCTCCGGTTCCGCGCTTGGCGCCCAGCAGGCGGGCGGGCATGACGCGCGTTTCGTTCGCCACGAGCAAATCGCCCGGTCGCAAGTATTCGGCGATGTCGCGGAAGATGCGGTCTTCCAACGCCCCGGTTGCGCGATCCATGACGAGCATGCGGCATCCGTCGCGTTCGACGGCGGGTTCTTGAGCGATCAGCTCGGGAGGCAGATTGTAGTCGAAATCGGAAGTTTTCATGCGTGCGGTTCCTTCGCGGCGTTCGTGTAGGCGTCGATGCGTGGTTCAGAGCATCTTATTATAGGCGTTGTTCCGGCTTGGCAGTCGGCTTTCGCCAAGGGTTCATGCGGTGCGCTTTTGCGCGCAAGCTACTGCGAGGCGTCCTTTTCCTGCGTGCGCAGCGCCTTCAGGACGGCTCGTTTCCGAGCTTGCTTTTCATCGTAGGCCAGCCGTTCCGCTCGTTTTGCCGTTCGCTCGGCTTCAGCAGCCTCCCGTTCTGCCGCATGCGCTGCGCGATCGGCTTCCCGGGCGGCTTCGCGTGCGGCTTTCCGTTCGGATCGTTCGGCCTCCGCTTCGGCTGCTGAGAAACGACAGCCGCAGTAGTTTTGGCGATACATGCCCGCCTCGCGGCTTCTGCGCGTGGCTTCGTCGTAATAGGGACGGAAGTCGCGAAACACCGCGCTTACGCCGAAGCGCGCGGCGGCGCGCGAAAGCTCTTCGTGAATGATCTCGGTGTACTGGTACGGGCTTACGGAAAGCGTCGTGCCGATGCCGTCGAATCCGTGCGCTGCGGCAACGAGCGCGGTTTCCTCGAAACGCAAGCGGTAGCATGCGCGGCAGCGCTCCATGCGGCGGGCGGGGTCGATGGCAAGGGGAAGGGGCCTGGCTCCGTCCGACGAAGCGGCAAGGCGCTCGCGTGCTACCGAGAGAGCTTCTTCGCCGATCCGTCCAGCCGATGCTTCCCATGCGCACGGCGCGCGAAGACCCTTCATGACCGCGACGTCCTCTTCTTTGGCCCATGCGAGCAGCGCGTCCAAGCGCCGGCTGTATTCTGCATCCGGCGCTATGTTCGAGTTCGCGTAATATATGGTAAGGTCGTGTCCTGCTTCGTGCAGCAAGCGAACGGGCTCGAGCGAACACGGGCCGCAGCAGGCGTGAAGTAGTAGTTTCATCGGGTTTCAGAGCTCCTTCGCAAACGTGGCTTATACTACCACGCTAGGCATTCATCCATCATTTGAGCAAAGGAATTTCGCAATGGCGAACCGTTTTTACCGTGCGATCTGCTTCGATCTTGACGGAACCCTGCTCCCTATGGAGCTTGACGGGTTCATGCAGGCGTACTTTCAGTCGCTCGGCGCGTACGTGGCGCGCTTCGGCGTGGCTCCCCAGGATTTTTCCGCCGGCATGAAGGCCGGTATCAAGGCCATGGCCGCTCATGACGATGCTCGCCCCAACGCCGATGCGTTTTGGGAAGGGTTCCTTGCTTGCGTCGATCGAGGCGCGGCGGATTGGGAAGGGGAGCTGGCGGCGTATTACGATCGCGAGTTCGGTGCGATCGGCAACGGCGTGATTCCCAGCCCTGCAGCGGCGCGCGCGGTGAACGCGCTTGCGGCCAAGGGCTACCCGCTGGCTTTGACCACCATGCCCATGTTTCCCCGCCGCGCGGTGGAATGGCGGTTGGAATGGGCCGGCGTGGATCCCGCCTTGTTCTCGCGCATCACCTCGTTCGAGAACTCGACGTCCGTGAAGCCGAAGCTGGCGTACTACGCCGAGAACCTGGCCGCTCTTGGGGTGTCTGGAAACGATGTGCTCATGGTGGGCAACAACACGAAAGAGGATTTGGCGTTCATGGGCTTGGGGGCCGATGCGTTCTTGGTGACCGATCTGCTGCTCGACCCGATCGGATTCGACGTGAGCTCCGTTCGAAACGGAACGCTCGAGGCGTTCGCCGATTGGGCGGAGTCCTTGCCCGTTTGCGCCGATCCTGCAACGGGGATAGAAGCGGGGCTTGTTTCGATGGCTGCGCGGGATGAAGCGCTTGCCTCGAACGGTTGCCCCGATGCGCTTGCGGCCGACGCGGCCGTTTCTGCGGCGGGCTTTTCGATCAACGGAGTGGAGGGATAGTCGTGTCGCTGTTCGATTGCACGTGCGAAGCGACGAGCGGCCACGCTCGCGCGCTTACGTACGAAACGGCCCATGGATCGTTTCAGACCCCCATGTTCATGCCCGTGGGTACGAGCGCTACGGTGAAGGGTGTCACCGTTGGCCAGCTGAACGATCTGAAATCCCAGGTGGTGCTGGCCAACACGTACCATTTGTCCTTGCGTCCCGGTGCGGACGTGGTGGAAGAGGCTGGCGGCGTGCACGGGTTCTCGCACTACGACGGCCCGATGCTCACCGATTCGGGCGGGTTCCAGGTGTTCAGCTTGGCCGACACGGTGAAGCTTGACGACGACGGCTTGACGTTTCGCTCCATCTACGACGGGTCGAAGGTGCGATGGACGCCCGAGACGAACATGGCCATCCAAGAGCAGCTTGGCGCCGACATCGCGATGCAGCTTGACCAGTGCGCACCGTATCCGGCCGAGAAGGCCTTTGTAGCGAAGGCAGTGGACCTGTCGGCCAAGTGGGCGCGTCGCTGCCTGGCGGCGCACCAGCGCGCTGACCAGACGCTGTTCGGCATCGTGCAGGGCGGGATGCACTTGGATTTGCGTTTGGACTCCATTCGTCTGCTGCGCGAGATCGAGGACGAAAGCCTGGCGGCTGGCGGCCGTCGCTTCGGGGGCTTCGGGATAGGCGGTTACTCGGTGGGCGAGGACCACGAAGTCATGTTCGAGACGCTAGGCGACGTCGCGCGAGCGTGTCCTGAAGATCGACCGCGGTACCTTATGGGCGTGGGGAATCCCACCACGCTCGTGCGCGCCGTGCGCGAAGGCGTGGACATGTTCGATTGCGTGCTGCCCACGCGCACCGCGCGCATGGGCACGGCGTTCTCCAGCACGGGCCGCATGAACATGCGCAATGCGAAGTTCACGCGCGATTTCGGCCCGCTCGATCCCACGTGCACGTGTCCGACCTGCCAGAACCATAGCCGTTCGTATATACGTCATCTGGTCAAGCAGAACGAGATGCTGGGCGGTATCCTGCTGTCCATCCACAACCTGCATTACTTGCTGGATCTCATGCGCCGCGCGCGCGAGGCGGTGCTGGCCGATTCCTACGAGGAATTCTACGGGGAGTGGATGGCAAGCCCGGCGGCGAAAGACTACTGAGTTTCGGCATCGGTCGTTTCCGTTGTTTTGTGCGACGCTTGTGCGCTGGCGTTGAACCAGCTGCGCGGTTTGCGTATAATAGGGTCGAGCCGCAGGGAGCTGCTAACTCCCCACGGCTCTCGAATCGCTTCGGCGGTTTGGCTTTTTGTTTAGGGCTCCCTATCCTTTCGGACTGGGAGCTTCTCTATTATTACCGCGACGAGCGCGATAACGCTGGAGATCAGCTCGACGGCCGCCGTAATCAAAGCCAAATCGGTCATGGCGTCCACCTCCTCCCGTTTTTCCCTTCGTCGGGGGCATGGGTGGAAAGGGGCGTGGAGCCTCGCCGCCTGGTGATCCGTCCTTCCATGATAGCGGCTCGGCCTAGCGCGCAGATGGCGTGCGTCCAGCGCGGAGCTCGCGCGCTTCTTCGCGGATCTAGCGCGGATCTAGCACGTTTCCGAAGCGGTTCTATTCGGATTCCGCTCGATTTTTCGACCGACTCTATCGTGGTTCTTCACGTTGCGTTTTCTCGGTTTAACCTTTATCAGGAATAAAAGGCCTCCGGTATCGCTTGCCCTGGTTTTGTGGCACAATAGGGCAGTTATCGTGCGGGGCGATCGAGCCTCGTTCCAGCGTATCTGAGATTACGAACTAGGGAGCGTCACATGGCGGCAGCGCAGAAGGCGAAAAAGAAGCAATCCGGGTCGGTGAACCGGCGCAACGTTTGGTTGCTGGTCGTTACCACGTTGCTGGTTGTCGGCTCGATCTTTATGTTCACGCCGCCCCAGGAAAAAATCAACCAAGGCCTGGACATTCAAGGCGGCCTGTCCGTGGTTCTTACCGCGAAGGGCGCCGACGGCGCTCAAGTAACCGCCGACGAAATGGAGAAGTCGCGCGCCATCATCGAAAGCCGCGTGAACGCTCTCGGCGCGTCCGAGTCGGTGGTGCAGGTACAGGGAACCGACCAGATCCTCGTTCAGATTCCGGGTCTCACGAACACCGAGGATGCGCTCAACACCATCGGCAAGACCGGCAAGTTGGAGTTCGCGCGCCTCGATTCCTTTACGGATGCCGACGTCAAATCGAAAATCGAAAGCGGGCAGTACGGCTCTGAAGGAACTGTGACCGACGCTTTGGGAAACTCCTTCCCCTCGGGTAAAACCGAGCACCTTAAGGTGGCCGAAGGGACGTACACGCCGCTCGTGACCGGCGCCGACATTACGAACGTTTCCGTCGGCAAGCCTTCGGACACGGCAACCGATTACGCGGTCAACATCACGCTTAACTCCCAGGGGGCCCAGGCGTTCGCCGCTGCGACGAAGGAGCTTGCGGCAACGAAGGGCAAGATCGTCATCATCCTTGACGGCGAGGTGCAATCCGCCCCTGCCGTGCAAAGCGAGATTCCCGACGGCAACGTGCAGATCACGGGCGGCTACACCCTTGAGGAAGCCAAATCGATGCAGACCGTGCTCGAAAGCGGCTCCTTGCCGGTGAGCTTCGAATACGCGCAGAGCCAGGTAGTCGGCCCGACGCTCGGGCAGGATGCGCTCCATTCCGGCGTGCTGGTCGCGCTGATCGGCTTGGCCGTGGTCATGCTGTACCTGTTGTTCTTCTATCGGGGCCTGGGATTCATCACGGCGGGTGCCATGGTGGTGTTCGCGGTGCTGTACCTGGGCATTTTGGCAACGCTTTCCCATTTCGGCCTGTTCAGCCTGTCGCTTGCCGGCATTGCGGGCATCGTGCTGACCATCGGCATGGCCGCCGACTCGTCCATTCTTACCATGGAGCGCTTCCGCGAGGAGATTCGCATGGGTCGCAGCGTGCGCGCTGCGTCCATCACCGGCGTGAAGCACGCCATCGTCACGTCCATCGATGCCGACCTGGTTACGCTGGTGTCGGCTCTCTCGCTGTTCTTCCTGGCCAGCGCTTCGGTCAAGGGCTTCGGCTTGACGCTTGCCCTGGGCATCGCGTGCGACATTCTCATGATGCTGCTGTTCAAGGCGCCGCTTATCCGCGTGCTTGCGCCGCGCGTTATCGCGAAGCATCCTGGTTTCTGGGGCATCAAGGACAGCCAGCAGGCGGCGAGCGATTACGCTGCGCTGGCGTCTGCGGAGGGGACGACCGTGGCCGAGGCCGAGATTGGCGAGGCCATCGATCCGGCTGCTTCCGAGAAGGCGGCGGAGCGCGCTGCTGGAGAAGCGGGCGAGGCGGCGGCTGCGAAGGCGCGCAAGCCGCGCGACAAGTTCATCAAGCATGACGTCAACTTCCTAGGCCACCGCAAGGTGTTCCTTACGGTGGCTGCCGTGCTGGTGTGCGCGTCGCTTGCCGTGGTGGGCGTGAAGGGCCTCAACTTCGGTATCGAGTTCGTGGGCGGCACGTCGGTTTCATTCCATAATACCGGACAGGTGTCTATCGACCAGATGCGCGGCGCCTTCAACGATGCGGGCGAGCCCGATGCCGTTATCCAGACCACCAACGCCGACGGGGACGAAGGCTTCCTGGTGCGCACTACCACCACGAGCGCCGAAGAAGCCACGTCGCGCGCGAATCAGGTTGCCGATAAGCTGGGGCTTTCCACCGACAGCTTCGAGGTGACCACCATCGGGCCGGACTGGGGCGCGAGCGTCATCCAGTCTTCGCTCATCGCGTTCCTCGTTTCCATCGTGCTCATCATCATCTACATCGCCATTCGCTTCGAGTACAAGATGGGCGTGACGGCCATTGTGGCCCTTTTGCATGACCTGGTGCTGGTCATGGGCATTTACGCGCTGGTCGGGCGCGAGGTCAACCCGAACACCATCGCCGCGCTCCTTACCATTCTGGGCTATTCGCTCTACGATACGGTGGTCGTGTTCCACCGCATCAATGACAACATGAAGTCCGACGACGTCAAGTGCACGTTCATGACGATGGCGAACCATTCCATCAACCAGGTGCTCGTGCGTACCGTCAACACGACGCTGACCTCGCTTATTCCGGTGCTGGCCATGCTCTTCTTCGGCGGCGAGACGTTGAAGGACTTCGCATTCGCCATGTCCATCGGCTTGATCTGCGGGTCGTACTCCTCGATTGCCGTGGCGGCCCCGCTGTACGCCATGTGGAAGACGCGTGAGCCGCGCTACGCCAAGCTGGTGAAGAAGTTCGGTCCCGAGGTCGGTCGATACGAGTTCGGCAACCCGAACGCCATGGCGGAAGGCGCTTCGCCCAAGAAGGCTGCGAAGGCTGCTGGCGCCGCTTCCGCTTCGACGGCGAAGACCGGTTCGAATCACGGCTCGAATGCTGGCAAGACGCAGCACAAGCCGCCCAAGGCGCAGCGCAAGAAGCGTCCCGACAAGAAGTAACGTAAACGGCCCCGGACACCGGGGCCGTTTCCTTGCGGGGCCTAAAGTCCCATCAGTTCGAAGAGCTCTTCTCGGCTATGCACTCCAAGCTTTTTGTATACGTGCCTGATGTGGGATTTCGCAGTTCCGTTTGCGATAGTCATTTCGGTGGCTATTTCGTTGGCGGTCTTTTGCTTCAGGAGCAGTTCGAGCACCTCGTGTTCGCGAGCGCCCAAATTGCATTGGGCGGAAATCTGCGTGATGCGTGCAACCTGCTCGCTTGGCAGATCCCCTTCGTTCCTTGTCCGATCGGGGTCGAACAAGGCGATCAGCTGTTTGGGTATGAATCCGTTTCGAATGCACAGAAGCATGGCTGAAAGGACGGCTAGCACCGAGGATAGCACCACGACGTCGTGCGAAAGCGCAGAGCCGAACATCGCCCACGCGGAAACGGCTCTGCCAAGAATGCACCCGCCGAAGTATCCGATCATGAGAAGGGAGAACGTTTGGTATGCGCGGGAATCAAACTTCTCAGTGATGGCGCATAGGAGCACGACTGCGTATGCGAGAAACAGCAGTATGCCAACGAGCGCAAGATCGAATGTAACTACTGGATTGAGATCCAGGAACGAAGCCGACAGGGTTGCGGTCACGATGATGGGCACGGCGATGTTGAGCAACGATAAGGTGGTGAGCCGCTTGAAGGAGAGCATCAATACGCCTACTAGCAAAAAGGGTATCAATATGGCGATTGCGGAAAACGCGAGGGAAAAGTGTTCGAGTCCGGCGAAGGAGAGCGACACCATGAACGCGTAACTGAACAAAAGCGTGGAGATGGTGATATGGATGGGTGCGTGACCCTGCGACTCCTTCACGAGCTGATCGGGTGGCGCTTTTCGCAAGAGGGCCATGCGCTTTGTAAGTGTGAAAGCGGCTATTCCAAGCAGCGCCACCAGGCTGCATGCAACTCGTGGCGTGTCCATGCCGACGATGAACCACAGGATGATCGATCCGGCGAAGGCGGAGAACATGATGTTCCAAATGACGGTAGCCGCGCTGTTGTGCGCGTATACCCATAGCCAGCACACGGCCATGACGGAAAGGTAAATTCCGAACAGGCCTCCTCCTATTACGGTAACCAGCAAAGGCGATACGCGTACCATTGTTGGAAACAGAGCGAACGCGAGAATGCTGACTAGCACGCATGCGCTCGAGATCCAAATGACGGAAGGCTTTGCAAAGACGGGTCGATCGCTTTTGGAGAGGGCGAGCAGTATGAAGGAAGTAATTGCGCCCAGAAGGCAGGTGACGTCTGAGAACGATAACTCTTCGGGGGAAACGTGCGCGAGCGCGGGGGTGTAGTGCGTGTACGACACCAGGGCGATCATGCACGACGTTCCAACGAACAGCCCGTCCGCGCTCGCTTTCTTTCGCGTGGTCGCTACGGCGCTCCGCACTTTCGCGAAGACGTCTAGGCGTCTTTCGTTTCCCATATGCGTTCCCCTCCCAAAGCTCCCCATCACGACAGTATCCCATAACGCACGATCGCGGTAGAGATAAATCGCTAACCCCTTCAAGGGTTAGCGAGGGTTAGCGGTTCAGGTTAGCAAAATGCCCGCAGTGCTGTGAAGTTACCGATTTCTTAACCTCTCCTTGAACACGTAGGATCGGTTGCGAGCCGATCGCTCGATACAAGGGGTCGGTTAAAGGGATGGATCAAGGAAAGGGGACGTCATGTTGAACAGGGAAAGCATGCGTGGTCAAGGAATGTCTCGTCGCGGATTTCTAACCGGAGCTGCGATGGTCGGAGCTGGGGCAGCATTCGGGCTTGCCGGCTGCAGCGGTGGGGCGTCGGAGTCCGAATCGAAGGCTCCCGCCGATGATGCGAATGCGGCTGCGGCTCCTGAGGCCGGGCAGCCTGCATTCCTCACGCCACCTGACCCCATTGCCGAAAGCGAGATAGCCGAGACGATCGATTGCGATATCGTTATCTGCGGTGCGGGCATCTGCGGGTTGCCTGCCGCTATGCTTGCGGCCGAGAGCGGCGCGAACGTGCATGTGGTGGAAAAAGGAAGCACGTACGGCTTGTTCCGCTTGTGCACTGCCGGCTTCAACTCCGATGTGCAGACGAAGTTGGGGTTGACCACCGATCGCAAGGAGTTCGTCACTTCGACATGGGCCATCACCAATGGAGTGCAGGGCCGGACGTCGGCTTACGGTCTGTGGTTCGATAACTCCGGTCCCTACATCAACTGGCTCGAGAAGATCTTCAACGAGAAGGGCTACCAGCTGATTCCCGCCGCATCGCTCGACTACAAGATCACGAACGACGGCATTGGCATGCCGGGCGCAAGCCCCCTGTGGCAGGCGTTCGCCCAGATGATTTTCTTCGCGCAGAAAGACGGCGGATTCTTCGCTACGGGTGATCCTGTGGACTGGACGGGCGTTATGGAGGCATACGCTTCCGAAAAGGGAGCAACTTTCCATTACAACACTCCTGCCGTTCAGCTTGTCCGAGACAGCGACGGACGGTGCACGGGCGTTATCGCCGAGAACGAGTCGGGCGAGTACGTGAAGTACAACGCTTCGAAGGGCGTGCTGCTGGCTACGGGCGATATGGCGGCTGACCGGGAAATGATGGCGCATTACAACGTGTCGCTGAAAAAGATCGTTCGCTACAACATCAATACCAACGACACGGGCGACGGCCAGAAGATGGGCATGTGGATCGGGGCGGACATGGACGAGTTCGCTTGCGGCGATCTGTGGCCGTTTGCAGCTGTCATGATGGACGGGACGCTGCCCACTACGTTCGACGGCACCCATTTCTATGCAGGCGTTGCCAACTTGCCTGTGCTCATGGTCGATGGAGCCGGCCGACGCCTCATGGCTGAGAATCTGCCGTTCCAGTCGCCCTCCATTCCCAAGCTGACGTGTACGCCGGATGGCTGCGCGTGGAGCATTTGGGATAGCGCTTGGAAAGAGAAGTTTCCTGAGGGTGGCTACATGGTGGAGGACTATACCGCCTCGAACACCCAAGAAGAAGTGGATAAGAACGTTGCGAACGGCATTACGTTCAAGTTCGACACCATCGAAGAGTTGGCCGAGCATTGCGGATTCGACAAGGACATCTTCATGGCCACGTTCGCGCGCTACAACGAGCTGTGCGCAGCTGGCGAAGATCTTGACTTTTACAAGGATCCGCTGTGGATGAACCCCATTGACACGCCGCCGTACTACGCCTCGAAGCACTGTTCGTCGATGACTTCGACGCGTGGCGGACTCAAGAACGACGAGCGGCAGCGCGTTCTCGACAAGAAGGGCATGCCTATTCCGGGTTTGTACGTTGCCGGCAACACCGCCGGATCGTTCTACGGCAACGTGTATCCTCCCAACGTGATGGGCTCTGGCATCGGACATGGCCAGTGCTTTGCGTGGCTGGCCGTCAAGGATATTCTGGGCCTCGATTACATTCATGCAAACATCTAGGAAGAGAAGGTGCTGAACGTGAAAAAAGGGAAGCTGCTGAAGGTTTTGGCGCCCGTGATGCTTGCTGCTTCTCTGGCGGTGGCATTAGGGGGATGTGCGCCGAAGGCAGGCGACGATCAGGGCGCTGCGGAGGCGACGTATCCGACGGGTTCATTGAAAGCCGTGCATGTGGAAGGCCAGCTGGACGGAGTCGAATCGTTCGACAACAAGGTGTGCTTGAGCTGCCATACGCGCGACACCATCAACGCGGCGAACGAGAACTACCAGGGTATCGAAGGGTTCAATCCTCATAAAGCGCACTTGGCTGCCGGGGATTGCGTCACATGTCATTCGGTGGACGGCACGTCGACGATGACCTGCAACGAATGCCATGATGCTCCGTTGCCCGAAGGATGGCAAAGCGCCGAGCGCGGGTCAGGCCCGTTGCATAGCTTGACGAAGTAACAACCCCTTGTTGCACGGACGTCCCCTTCCCTCCCTGGGCGTTCGATGCAAAGGAAGGTCCCCTGGCAGGGGACCTTCCTTTGCGGTGTGCCGCCCGTCCAGCCGTCTGGCGCTTGTCTGTCGTTGCCGGCTCGAACGCGCGCGGTGCAAGGTGCTTGTGGTACCCTAGCGCCAATGAACATGCGAGGAGCAAGGAGTCCGCGATGCGTGAAGGAAGCGCCCCTAACTTTTGTCCGCCGGTGGAGGAGGGCATCGCCATCGTGCTCGAAGACGAGACTGGCGAGCAGACGGAGCTGGAGTTTCTGGGTCTGATTCTGCACGAAGGCCGAAGCTACGGGTTCTTTTTCCCGATCAGCGAGGACGAGCCGGCCGGCTCGTCGGGCGAGGTTGTTTTACTGGAAGTGACGGAACTCGACGAAGAAGGCCAGCCCGCGGCTTTCGAGCTTGTCGAGGACGAGGCGGTAGCCTCCGAGGTATACGAGGACTTCAGGGCGGCGACGAAGGACCTGTACGATTTTGCAGATTAAAGTAAAAACGGCGCGGGGAGCAATCCCCGTGCCGTCGTTTAGCGTCCGAGCAGATCCCATCCTTGCGGTGGCTTGATGCGGTCGGATTGCGCGATGGCCGCAAGATACATCACTTCGTGGTGGATGGCTTTTTCAAGACGGCAGACTTCCTCTTCCGTGTTTGCAAGCTCGAAGATCTTCGAAGCGCTGCCCTTGATGGCTTCCATGAGCGCATCGTAGTCGTTTACATCCATAGTTCTCAACCTCTTGCTCTAACGGGGGAGCGGGGCTTTTTATACTCTGACCTCGCAACACTCAATTCTATTGACGGGTCGTGAACTACAGTGTACGACTTTCGTTTCACCCAGCGCTAGCCTTCCTTCGGCGTACGGAATACTTCACTAAAAACGCAAGGAGGGCCACAGCTTCGGCATATTCACGTAGCAAGCGCGAAAGCGGCGCAGCGTGGCGGGTGGACTTCCGGTCGTCGCCGCGCGTGCTGCACCGCTTTCGATTGCGTTGCCGAACTTAGAACTCGACGGGATTCCAGCTGCCGTCGATGTCGCACACCCATGCTTCGGGGTTCGTCACGGTGAAGAACGTGAGCGTCTCGTCTTCGGGTCCATCGTAGCTTTCGCCGAGTCCGGTCATGTGCTCGAACCCGGCACGGCGCACCTCGCTGTTCGCGCGGTCTTCCAAATCGGCTTGCCCGCGCATGATGACCCAGCCGCTTCCCGGCTTCCAGGCGCTTAGCTCGAACTTCGGATTGGCCTTCAGTTCTCGGTACACGTCTTTGGTGGTTGCGGTGCAGAACCAAATGCGGCCGTCCTGGATGGCGGCGAAGCTGAAGGGCCGCACGTGCGGCTGGTCGCCGTCGCACGTGGCCAGATACCAGGCGGGCACGCTCGTTAGGTAGTCGACGATGGTTTCGTTTCCGTTCATGGGGCGTTCCTCTCTTCAGTGGGGGCTGTTGCCAGTTCGGCTAGTTCGGTATGAAATTGGTTGCAATGACGCACGCCAGCATGAGCAGGATTACCCCCGTGCCTCGTGCGTCAAGCTGCGAGTACGCAAGCGGATGCAGGCGCGTCCGCCCGGTCCCCCCGTGGTAGCAGCGCGCGTCCATGCCCGAGGAAAGCGTTTCCGCATGGCGAAACGCGCTGGTGAGCAGGGGAACCATAAGGGAGGCCAGCATGCGCACCTTCCCCTTGGAAAACGTTGCCCCGCGGCTGATCTGCGCGCGGTAGACGGTTTGCAGCTCAAAAGTGAACTGCGGCAGGAATCGAAGCGCAATGCCCATCATCATGGAAAGCTCGTGGGCCGGTACTCCGATGCGTGCGAAAGGGTGCAGCAGGTACTCGAAAGCGTCGGTGATATCGAGCGTGGTCGTGGTCAGCGTAAGAAGGCTCATGCCCAGCAGCAGCAAGAGGAGCCGGCACGCGATGAACGCAGCCTGCCAGATACCTGCCTCGCTGATGCGGAAGATCCACCACTCGAACAGCACCTGCCCGCCCTGCACGAAGAACACGTTCAGCAGCGCGGTGATGACCACGATGAACGCCAGCGGCGCGATGGACTTGAACGCCGATCGAAGCGGGATGCCCGCCAACGCGAAGAATCCGAACACGAACGCGGCGCATACGGCAAGCCCCCAGAAGTTTCCCACGTTCGCAACGAAGACCACCGCCATGAGCGCAAGCGAAAGCAGCAGCTTGGCGCGCGGATCCATGCGGTGAACAGGGCTTGTTCCCGGCCAGTAGCGTCCGATGACCGCGATGTCAGGCATGGCGAGCCTCCGCTTCGTACAGCGCCCTCAGGTCGTCGGCAAGCGATTCCACGTTGTACAACTGGCGGGGCAGGTCAAGGCCCAGCGAGCGCAGCTCGGCTGCAAGCTTGTGCGGGGCCGGCGCGTCCAGCCCGATGGCGCGCAGCTCGTCGCCTTGCGCGAACACCTCGGCCGGCGTGCCTAGCGCGAACTGCCCGCCTTCGTTCAGCACGAGGATTCGATCGGAGAAACGGGCCAGGTCGTCCATGTTGTGCGACACCATCACAACGGTGAGCCCTCCGGCGTGCAATTCGCTTATGAGGGCGAGGAACTCCTCGCGCGCCACGGGATCGAGCCCCGCGACCGGCTCATCGAGCACCAGCACCTGCGGCTCCATGGCCAAAACCCCGGCGAACGCCACGCGCCGCTGCTGTCCTCCGGAAAGCTCGAAGGGGCTTCTGTCTCCCACGACGTCCGGGTCCAAGCGCACGCTCTCCAGGGCGGCGCGCACGCGCGTCTGCACCTCTTCGTCGGGCACGCCCAGGTTTCGCGGCCCGAACGCCACGTCCTCGTTGACGGTGGCGGCGAACAGCTGATGCTCGGGGTACTGGAACACCAGGCCCACCTTGCCGCGGCACGCCTGTGCCTCCCGCTTGTTGGCCAGGTCTTTCCCGTCAAGGAGCACGCGTCCGCGCGTGGGACTCACCAGCCCGTTCATGTGCTGGATGAGCGTGCTCTTCCCGCTTCCGGTGTGGCCGGCCACGCCAAGGAATTCCCCGTCTTCCAGGGAGAAGTTGATGTCGCGAAGCGCCCATACGGCATTGGGATCCGTTCCCCAGGCGGCTTTGCCGTGGGTTTCAAGCGAGGGCGCCTCTTCTGTCACGCCGGCTTCCCGTCGCTTCTTCAGGCGGCGCTTGCGCTTTTCTTGACGGTCGGGGTCGGAATACGAGTAGCTTACGCCTTCGAAAGCAATGCGCATAGCTCCTCCTTCAAGGCTTCGGTTTCAACATGCATGCCTACGGGCACGCCGCGCTGCTTGAGCGCAAACGAAAGCGCGGCGGCGAACGGTACGTCGAGGTTCAGGCTTTCCAGCAGCTCTGCTCGTACAAGTACTTCTTGAGGGGTTCCGTCGCAGGCGACGCGGCCGTTCTCCAGCACGATGACGCGATCTGCCTGAGCCGCTTCCTCCATGAAATGCGTGATCATGACGATGGTCATACCGCGATCGTGCAGTTCGTGGCACACACGCATAAGGCCCTTGCGCCCGCGCGGATCAAGCATGGCCGTCGCCTCGTCGAGCACCAGGATGTCCGGCTCCATGGCCAAGACGCCCGCGATGGCTACGCGCTGCTTCTGCCCGCCCGACAGCGCCGCGGTCTCGCGCTTGTCGTAGCCCTGCAGACCCACGTCCGCCAGCGCGTCCGCTACGCGCTGGCGCAGCTCCTCGGTGGGCACGCCCAGGTTTTCCGGCCCGAACGCCACGTCGTTTTCGATGAGGCTGGCAACCAGCTGGTCGTCGGGGTTCTGAAACACCATGCCTGCGTTGCTTCGGATGAAATACGTTGCATGTTCGTCGCGCGTGTCGCGGCCAAGCACGGTGACGCCGCCCTCGTCGGGGGTTAGAAGCGCGTTCACGTGCTTGGCTAGCGTCGATTTGCCCGACCCGTTTCCGCCGAGAACGCACACGAACTCGCCTTGCTGAATGCGCGCGTCCACGCCGTCGAGCACGAACGCCTCTCCGTCGTATGTGAATCCCACCTTGGAGAACTCGATCATAAGCAGCGGTCCTTCTTTCCTTTTGTCGCGAATGCGGTTGCCGGGCGGTGCCCTTTTCCGTGCTTCGGCTTGAACTCGTCGGCGGTCGAAACTTGCGGCCGCCGACAGCTGGTCTGCTGAAAAGCCCTGGGAAAAGAAGGGTTTAACGCCCCTTGACCTGCTTTTTCTTCGGGGTGATCAGGTTGGAGATGCTTTTGTATACGATCAAGGTCAAAACGGCGTTCAGCGCGCCCTTCACCAAGTTGAACGGGGTAAGGACGGGGATAATCATGGCGATCACCGCATCAAGCGGAACGCCCAGCCACGCCGGCGTGATGATCAGGTTGCCCACGATGGCCATGAGCGTTGCAGCAAGGACGGACAGGACAAGGCCCAGCACGCCGCCCTTGAACGACCGCGTTTTGCGGTATACGATGGCTGCGGGCAAGATGAAACCGGTGACTACCAGGATGTTCATGAGCGCACCCGAGAAGTCGGCGAACAAGATGCCGTGGATCACGGCACCCACGATGCCGACCGACAATCCGGCTGCGGGGCCGAACGCGAATCCGCATACCATGGCCGGCATGGCGGAGGCATCGTATTTCAGCCAGGTCACGCCGGGTAGCAGCGGAAATTCGACGAACGAAAGCAGTACGCCGATCGCGCACAGCAGCGCCATCGTGACCAATTGGCGGGTTTCCCATTTGTTCGTGTTGGTGAATGCGGGCGCGTGAGCGTCTTTGTTGTTGGCTGCCATGGCAACCCCTTTCTTTCCAGGCCGATTGCGTGCGGGTCAGGTTTTCCGGCCAAAAAAGAAAACAAGCCCGTATGAATTCCTTCCATACAGGCTTGTTGGGTCCGCCGATGCAAAGCGCGCGTGCGCTGCGTTCGCGGATCTCTGCCTCTTCCATCCGGACTATACCGTTGGTCCCGGGATCTCACCGGAATCAGCCTGCACAGCATGGCGCCACGCAGGGTCGCGGACTCTCGGCTTGCTGCAGCGCGAAGCTGCGGGCCGAATTACCGCCAGTGAGGAATTGCACCTCGCCCTGAAACAGAATCCATGGCGCACATTGTAACCACCTCGCTGATCTGTGGCAAGCGTTTCTCACGGAATGCGGACAGGATCGAATTTTTGTGGCGTTGCGGCGCCCGGCGTTGCGACGTTGGGTGCTGGACGCTGGGCGTCGCAACGTTGGACGTCCAACGGGATCGAAAGCGCTTCCGTGAACGCATTGTCGCCCGAAACGTACGGTTTCTCGGCGAAAACCGTAGGTTTCGGGCGACAATGCGCGGCGGGGCGGGTTGGCCTGCTGCCGGGCCGTTCTTTTGCCTGCTGGCGGATCGCTCCCGTATAATGCCGGTACGCGAAAGCATGGCGCACGCCATGGGGAACGAAGGGGGAGCAATGGGGCAGAGCAGGGTCGTGAACGAGCCGCGGATCAAAAACCCGCTGGTGAAGGCTATTCGGGAGTTGCTGGAGCACCGCGCGCTTTGGCTGTACCTGCTTACGGACGAGGCCGCGAAGGCAGGCGCCGATCCGGCGACGTTCGCGCCGGCAGCGGTCAAGCGCTGCGGCTTGTTTCAGGGGGCGGAGCTGGTTGCAAAGGGCGGCGGCACGCATAGTTTGAAGAGCCTCAAGAAGGGGCTGTTCGGCAAGCCGGCCCAGATGGTGTTCGAGATGGACGTCAAAGACGTGCAGGACGATCGGTTCGAGCTGGAATTTCATTACTGCCCGCTGGTGAAGGCGTGGCAGAAGCAGGGTTGCACCGACGAGGAGATTTCCAACCTGTGCGATTGGGCCATGTGCGGCGATCGCGGCATCGGCGAGGCGTACGGCTGCGAGCTGGACCTGCCCAAGACCATCGCGCGCGGCGACGATGTGTGCCACCTGATCTACCATCGGCGGTAGGCTCGTACCCGACGAGCTGGGGCGATTCGGCAGATCGCCGGTTTCGTGAACCTAGCGTGCGAAGCGCGGCATCGATGCGACGTTTCGCACGCTAGGTTACAGTTTGTGTATACCCGACGGGAATTTTCCTTCGCCGGTTCGTGCGGGGGTACAATAGCGAAATTATGTTTGAGATTCTCAACACCATCGACAGCTTTGTATGGGGCCCGGCCATGATCGCGCTCCTTTTGGGCTCGCATCTGTTCTTCACGGTGAAGACGGGCTTCATCCAGCGCAAGCTGCCCCAGGCCATCAAGCTCTCGCTTACCTCGGATCCCGAGGGCAAAGGCGACATCAGCCACTTCGGCGCGCTCGCAACGGCGCTGGCGGCCACCATCGGCACGGGCTCCATCGTGGGCGTGGCCACGGCCATTCTGGCGGGCGGTCCAGGTGCCGTGTTCTGGATGTGGATCACGGGCGTGTTCGGCATCGCCACCAAGTACGCGGAAGTGTACGCGGCGGTGAAGTACCGCGTGAAGGACCATAACGGCGCCATGCTGGGCGGCGCCATGTACATTTGGGAGCGCGCGTTTCGTCGCAATGACAAGGGCGAACTGGATCCCGGCCCCGGCGGGCGCACTCCCTGGTGGGCGAAGCTGGGCGCGGTCGCGTTCGCGGCGTTCGCGGCCATTGCCGCCATCGGCACCGGATCGGCCGTGCAGGCGTCGGCTATGGCCGGCATCATCACCTCGAACGTTGCGGTTCCCGCATGGGCTGTGGGCGTGGTGATCGTGATCCTGGTTTCGGTGGTCATCTTCGGCGGCGTGGAATCCATATCCAAAGTCTGCGAGAAGCTGGTTCCTTTCATGGCCGTGGCGTATGCCGGCGGATGCATCGTCATCCTCGTGCTCAACGGTCCGCTTCTGGGTCAGGCGCTCGGTCTTATCCTCGAATGCGCGTTTACCCCGAAGGCCGCGTTCGGCGGCGCCGTGGGCAGCGGCATCATGGTTGCCTTGCAGTTCGGCTGCGCGCGCGGCCTGTTCTCCAACGAATCCGGCCTGGGCTCCGCGCCCATCGTGGCGGCAGCGGCTTCCACGCGCAACCCTGCTCAGCAGGCGCTTGTTGCCATGACCGGCACGTTTTGGTCCACTGTCGTGATCTGCGCGCTGACCGGCATCGTGCTGGTGTCCACCATGCTCGCGCATCCCGACATCGCCTCCGATATCTTGGAGAATCCCACGTTGTACTCGGGCGCCCAGCTGGCAAGCGAGGCGTTCTCGAAGATTCCCTACATCGGAACGCCTATTCTGGTGCTGGGCATGGTGGCGTTCAGCTACACCACCATCCTGGGTTGGTCGTACTACGGCAGCCGCTGCATCACGTACCTGTTCGGGCGCTACGCTATTCGTCCGTATCAGGTGGTGTACGTGGCCGTGGCGTTTTTGGGAGCTATCGGCGTAGGCGACGTCGTCTGGTTGATCAGCGATATTGGCAACGCGCTCATGGCCATTCCCAATATCGTGGTGGTTCTCATGCTGTCCGGCATGGTCGCTCGGGAGACGCGGCACTACATTTACGACGGCAATCTCGACGAAGCCGACGACACGCCTATCCCGCAGCTGGAAGGGAAGTAGGGCTCGCCCGCTCGTCCGCGGATGCGCGTTTTCGCTCGTCCCCCCTGCCCGCGGCGCCGTTCGCTGACAATTTCGCATTTGGTATCAAGCTGCAACGTGCTGCCTCGTTATAATCCGGGTACTTTAGCGTGCGAAAGTGCCCATACCGAAACGGCTTCCATCGTTCTGGCCATGCGCCGATGATGCCCAGCGCTTTGCCGGGGCGGTGCAACCTGCTTCGGTATAGACTCTTCGCCTGCTTTCGTACACAAGGAAAGAGAGAGGGGTTGGGGTATGGACATCGTTCAGCTTATCAGCGACATCGATGCGTTCGTGTGGGGCCCGCCGATGATCATTCTGCTGCTGGGTTCTCACCTGTTCCTGACGTTTCGCACGGGATTCATCCAGCGCAAGCTGCCGACGGCCATCAAGCTGTCGGTAACGAAGGATCCGGACGCACCGGGGGATATCAGCCAGTTCGGTGCGCTGACCACGGCGCTTTCGGCCACCATCGGCACGGGCAACATCGTGGGCGTGGGCACCGCCATCCTGGCGGGCGGTCCGGGCGCGGTGCTGTGGATGTGGCTTACGGGCGTGTTCGGCATGGCTACCAAGTATTCCGAGACGTACGCAGCCGTGAAGTACCGCGTGAAGGACCATAACGGCAACATGCTGGGCGGAGCGATGTACGCGTGGCGCCGTGCGTTCGAGAAGGACGGGAAGACGCCCTGGTACGGCGTGCTGGGGGCGGGCGCCTTCGCCCTGTTCGCCGCTGTGGCTTCGTTCGGCATTGGATCCGCGGTCCAGTCCAGCGCGATGACGGGCATCATCACCTCGAACGCTCCCGGCGTTCCCGCGTGGGGCATCGGGTTGGCTATCGTCATCATGGTGTCGCTCGTCATCTTCGGCGGCATCAAGATCATCTCCAAGGTATGCGAGAAGCTGGTTCCGTTCATGGCTATCGCGTACGCATGGGGCTGTATCGTGATCATTGGAATGAACTGGGAATACGTGTGGCCCGCCATCTGCTTGATCTTCGAATGCGCCTTCACGCCGAAGGCTGCGTTCGGCGGCGCCGTGGGCAGCGGCCTTATGATGGCGCTGCAGTTCGGTTGCGCGCGCGGCCTGTTCTCCAACGAGTCCGGCCTGGGCTCCGCGCCCATCGTGGCCTCGGCCGCGTCCACGCGCAACCCGGCACGCCAGGCGCTCGTGTCCATGACCGGTACGTTCTGGGATACGGTGGTCATCTGCGCTTTGACGGGCATCGTGCTGGTTTCCACGATGATCGCGAACCCCGGCATCATGGAGAGCGGTCAGGTTTCCGCTGGCGCCGACCTGACAAGCGCGGCGTTCGCGTCGATTCCCTACATCGGCACGCCTATCCTGGTGATCGGCATGATTCTGTTCGCATACACCACCATCCTGGGTTGGTCGTACTACGGCAACCGCTGCGTCACGTACCTGTTCGGCAAGCACGCCATCCGCCCGTACCAGGTGCTCTACGTAGCTGTGGCGTTCTTGGGCGCCATCGGCATCGGCGATTTGGTGTGGACCATCTCGGACATCACCAACGCGCTCATGGCCGTTCCGAACATCATCGTCGTGCTGCTGCTTTCGGGGCTGATCGCTCGCGAGACCAAGCATTACGTGTGGGAGAAAAACCTCGACGAGGCGGACGATACCGAGATTCCCGTGCTCGAGAGCAAGTAGCTTGCAGCTTGCACGGTGCTCGTCTCGACAACGCACCGAACAGCCCGGCGCCGTATTGACGCCGGGCTGCTCTTTTTTACGGGGTCGCGAGTTTGCCTTGTGCGGGAAGCGCGCCGGCTAGTTTTCTTCGCTTTCGCCTTTCTTGAGCTTTGCCGCCGCGCCGCCGAGCGCGCCGAGGGCCGCGATGGCCGCCGCTCCCGCGACTGCGCCCCAGGACGCGTCGCCGGTTCGGACGGTTTTCGCCGGGTTGCCGATCGTTGTGCTGCTGCCGCTGCCGGTGCCGCCCGATCCGCCGGTGCCGCCCTGGCCGCTTCCGCCGCTGCCGGATCCTCCTCCCGGCTCGGAGTCGTTGCCCGGCTTTTCGGGGGCGAACGCCGCGGTTAAGGTTGTCGTTGCCGAGGCGTAGCCGGCTGCGTAGGCTAGCGTGTACGTCCCTGCCGCAGCGGGCGTGAACTGCCAGGTCGGCGCCGAGCCTTCGGTGCTGCCGGTCGCTTTTTGCGCTTCGACGTTTTCAAGGGCGACGGGGTTGCCGTCGGGATCGGTCACGAAGGGCGTTGCCTGCATCGTCGATCCGTTGACGTCCTCGAACGATACGGAGGGTATGGCGTACGGTTCTCCTACCGTGGCTTTCCCCAGATCAGATGCGGTTGGGGCTTGTATCGGGGAAGCGGGGACGGCGGAGGCTGCGTACAGCGTTGCGACATGGTCCTCGGTTGCAACGCCGGGGCTTAGGCGCGCGAACGCCACGCGTCCGACCATCGCATGCTCGGGTTCGCCTTGCGCGTTCGTGTCGGCGCCCAAAAACCAGCGCAACGGCGCGCCGCCGCTTACGCTGGGCGGGGGCAGGGTTCCCGGATTGGCGAACTGCGAAGCAAGCGTTCCGTTCGCGTACAGCTTCATCTCGACGCCGTCGTACGTTGCCACGACATGCGTCCAGGCAAGCGTGTCGACATAGGCGCTGGTCGATTTCCACCCGCCGCCTTCGGGCGATGTGTAGTAATGCAGGCTGGGACGGCTGCCGTTGGGGTCGGAGCTGCTCGACGGGTAGTACTCCAGATTCTGGCCGCGGGATTGCCCCGATGAGAACAGCTCGAAGTAGCTGGAGGGCTCTTCGTCGAACCGGAACAGCACTTCCAGGGTGCATCCGGTGCCGATACGCGCGTAGTCCTCGCTCGTGAACGCGTACGCCGCCGCGGCGGCGCCTCCGAATACGCCGACCTGCTTGTTGAACAGGGGGTCGGAAGTTAGCTCCAATGCTCCGAACTCCTTGAGCGCATGGGGCACGGCAGAGAGGTCGTCGGCCGATCCTTGCGCGAAATTCACGGACAAGAGCGGGTCCTCAAGGGGCGTCACCTCGCGCTCCTTCGTCCTGAACTCGGTCTGGCCGATAAGCGCTTCCTTGCCGTATGCATTGCGGGCGTAGGCCTTGAGCGTGTACGCGGTGTTCTCTGCCAGGGCCGCGCCGATAAGCGGGCGAACGAACTCGTCTGCGCGGTTTTGGCTTGCTTTGTAGTACTCGGACATGAACCGTGCATCGTACAGGGGCGTGTCGGAATCCGCCTCGAAAACCTCGACGCGGTAACACAGGACGATATCGTTGTCCAAGCCGGTCGCGTCCGCGTGCACCTTGTTCGCGGTGATGGCGAAGGACGCTCCCGACGAGGTCAGAGTGTCGTCGCTCGGCACCCTGACGGCGGCGTCGGCCTCCACCGTAGGGGAAAGGCTGCGCGCTTCCATGGCGGTAGACGTATAGACCTTGGTGCTTTGGTCGTTCGGGCTGAACGACCACGGCTCGCCAAGGCATGCGCCTTCGCGGAAATCCATGCGGTAGACGGTCACGACATGGGTTGCCGGATCGATGTCTACCAGCTCGCACTGGTTGGCGTCGTCTCCGTCGGCGGGGTGCCCGTACAAAAGGCTTCCCCCGCTGTAGTCGCCGTTGTTGTACCCTTCGTCCTGGCCTCCCTTCGTCCAGAAGTTGTTGGCGAACGTGGCAGTTTGAATAAGGGTGCAGCCGTCGTCTTGGTAGATCGACCGCGGGTCGGCCATGGGGATGTGCGTGTGCCCTGAAAAGTGAACGATCTGGGGATACGCCGCTGCAATTTCATGGTAAAAGGCCATGTCGTTGCCCGTTCGGTCGGACTTGTTGGTGCCGAACTGGCCGTTCCAGCTGCCGCCCGTGCTGTACCAGACCGTGTTGCCGAAGGGATGATGGGTCAACATGAAGATGGGCTTGTTCGCGTCTTCCGCCTGCGCGGCGGCCAGGCGTTCGCGAATCCAGTCCTGCCGGTCGCCGTACCAGCTGTTGTCGTAGCCGCCCGGATGGGACGAGAGCGCCAGCACGTGGTAGCCGCCGCTTCCGCCCACGATGAAATCGCAGTCGGTTTGGCCCTCGTTCGCGCCTCCCGGAATCTGGAACGATCCCGCTACGGCCAGCTTGGAGGAGAGGAACTCCTTGAACGCAGCCTGGGCGTTCTCCTTGTTTCCTTGCCAGCTGTAGTATTCGTGGTTGCCCATTACGATCCCGACGGGCTTGCGCGCGTTCGCGTTGAGGAGCGAGGCCAGCTCATCGTACTGCGCGGGCGTGCCGGTGTCCGCCGAATCGCCCACGAAGAAGTGGGCTGTCACATCGGGCGCGGCGGCGTAGATTCCGGAAAACGCAGCGGGGATCTTCTGCGCGTAGGAGTTGCGGGCCTCGGCGCCTACGTGCGTGTCGCTGTGCACGGTGAAGCGCACGTGCCCGTCCTGCAGCGCGGGCCAAGCTTGGCCGGGGGCCGGGCTGAACGCTGCGTCGGCGCGCTGATCGGGGAACACGAGCATGCCTCCCGCAAGGGACACGCCGGCTACGGCTGCTAGCTTGAGGAACGATCGACGCGACACGCCGATCGTGCTCGTTTCGAAAAAGGATGACGCGTGTTCCATGGAAAGCCCTTCTGCTCGAATGGTTGGTTGGCGCTTGCCCGGTTGGGCCGCGGCGGCGGGGCGCAGGTGCGCTCGGCGTGGAAAAGGTTGCCGAGCGGAAGTATAGGAGCGCCGCGAAAAGAGCGGGTACGGTGCAGGTAAGGACCGGGTACGCATGCGGTAAGGTTTGCGTAAGAGGCGAAACGCCCAGATGGCGAAGCTGCAAGGCGCTCGAGTTCCCAGGAGGCGAACCTCCCGCATGCCCGCGCGCTCGGGATCTGAAGCCGTGATCCGGTCGAGCTTCCAGGCCCGAAACAACCCCTTCGCGTTCCGGGGTCGCCGCGTTCCTCCTCGCGCACCTGCTCCCATTTCCCGCGCTCCCGGTTTTGCAGGGGGCTCTATGTTGAACCGGAATCGGTACATGCTGACGTACGTTGTCTTTTCGAGCGGTCGGACTGCGATCGGTTGTGATGGGCCCCGGTGGTCGGGCGGCGCCGCTGGTTCGCCGTCAGGATTTTCTCAGCGCCGCCAGCGCCCTCCAGCGCCCCTAGCTGCCCGATTTTTACAGCAATGTTGCGCACCGTCTCGCATCTTCAAAAGCCCCGTCCTTGTGAACTGGGATAATGGAATACGGCTCTTGGAGGGAAGGCGATGAAGAGGGCTTGCGCCTCGAAAAGCGCAACATTGCGTGCAAAATCGAGCAGAAAGCGCATCGCCGTCCTCAACGCAGGCGGGCGCATGTCGATGGCGGTTCGGCGGCGGGCGTCTTTCTTGACCGTTGCCGCCGCGCCGCCGCGCTGCCGAGCGCGCTGGGGGCTGCGCCGACCGCTGTCCCCGCGTCGTTTACCTGCTGCGAGGATCCTGCGATAAGCGGTTGCGCTGCGGCGGGGCTCGCCTCGCCTTGCGGTATCATGGCCGGTATGAAGAAACTTGCCATCATAGGAGGCGGCGCGGCAGGGCTCGCGGCCGCTGTTGAAAGCGTCCGCGCTTTGCGCGCTCGAGGCGTTGCCCCCGGATCCGTGGAGACGACGGTGTACGAAGCCAGCGACCGCGTCGGTCGATCCATTCTGGCAACCGGCAATGGCCGCTGCAACTTCTCGAATGCTTGCATCGACGTTGCCGCATACCGCAATCCGACGTTCGTCTCGCAGGCTTTGGCCGAGCTTGAGGCCGATCCCGAACCTGAATTAGAATCGCATGAGGACCCCGTTCACAACCTGTTCGCCGACTTGGGCCTGCTCTGGCGCGAAGAGGGCGAGGGGCGTCTGTATCCTTTGGCGAACAAGGCGACCAGCGTGCTGGACGTGCTGCGCTCGGCTGCGCAGGATGCGGGGGTGCATCTGGCGTGCGATTGCGTTGCCAAACGCGTCGAGGCGCCGCAGCGCGCGGGCGATCGGTTCCATATTCGGTTTGCGGACGGCGCGGTGCAGCATGCCGATGCCGTGATCGTGGCCGTTGGCGGCAGGGCGATCGAGGAGATCGAGCTGCCGGAAGGGCTGTCATGCGCGAGCGGCCGTCCCGTGCTGGGCCCGCTGCGCACGGATACCGCCCTGGTGAAGCCGCTCAACAACGTTCGCGTCCGCTGCTGCGTTTCGCTGGTGGGCGCGGACGGCGCCGAGAAGGCTCGCGAATCTGGCGAGGTGCTGTTCCGTGATTACGGCGTGTCGGGCATCGCCGTGTTCAACCTGTCGCGCTTCGCCCGTCCGGGCGACAAGCTGCGCATCGACCTGCTTCCCCAAATCGCGCCCGAAAAGGCGGAGGGCCTTCTGCTCGATCGCGCTGCCCGCTTGCGTTCGGCCGGCCGCTCGTGCTCGGCCGATGCGCTTGTGCGGGGCATGCTGCTGCCCGCGGTGGCCCATGCCGTGTTGAAGGAGGCGGGACTGCGCCCTGAAGACCCGTTCGCCAAGAAGGATGCGTCGAAGCTGGCGCGCGTTCTCAAGGGGTTGCCCCTGGTGGTGCGCGGTATTGGCGATGCTCGCCAGTGCCAAGTGACGCGCGGGGGGCTTGCCGTCGACGCGTTCGATCCGCGCACGATGGGAGCGCGCCGCATACCGGGCTTCTTCGCGGTGGGAGAGGCGCTGGACGTGGATGCGCCCTGCGGCGGGTACAACTTGCATTGGGCGTGGGCGAGCGGCATGCTGGCAGCCCGCGCGGCAGCCAACGAACTGGCGGTCGACGCCGGTCGAGCGAAGGGAGCAGGCCGTGCTTGAGGTTTCGAACGTGAGGCTTCCGCTTGATGCGGGTGTCGCCGGGTCGAAGGGCGACGCGCTCGTTCGCGTTGCCGCGGCGGATGCGCTGGGCGTGCGGGAGGGGGACGTGGATTCGGTTCGCGTCCTCAAGCGCAGTGTGGATGCGCGCAAGAAGCGGGATGTGCACTTCGTGGCGACGCTTGGCGTGGAGCTTTCCGATCCTTCGATGGAGCAGCGCGTCCTTGCGCAAGCCTGCTCGCGGGCGGGCGCGGGAGCTTCCTCCGGCACTCATGTGAAGCGTCACGAGTCTTATGCGCCGCTTGCCGTTCCGGAACTCGGGCCGACGTTCGAGGCGAGCGGCGAGCCGCGCCCCGTGGTGGTAGGCGCGGGTCCGGCGGGCCTGTTCTGCGCGCTGTACCTGGCACGGGCCGGTTTGCGGCCCCTTCTGCTTGAGCGCGGGGGAGACGTGGACGAGCGGCTTTCGACGATCGCGGCGTTCGACGCGGGAGCGGATTTGGACCCGCAGACGAACATCCAGTTCGGAGAGGGCGGCGCGGGTACGTTTTCCGATGGGAAGCTGACTACGAACATCAAGAACCCCCTGGCGCGCCACGTGCTTCGCTGGTTTGCGGACGCCGGCGCGCCCGAGGAAATCCTGTGGCAGGCCAAACCCCATATTGGTACCGATCTGCTGGTGGACGTGGTGCGCGAGCTGCGCAGCCAGATCGTCGCGGCGGGCGGCGAGGTGCGCTTCCACGCGCAGCTGACGGGCTTGCATTTCCAGGACGGGGCCCTTGCGGCGGTGGACGTGCTCGAATCGGGAAGGAGCGCGCGCGTGCCTGCGCGGCGCGTGGTGCTGGCGTGCGGGCATTCGGCGCGCGACACCTTCGAGGTCGTGCATGCTGCGGGCGTGAAGATGGAGCAGAAGCCCTTTTCGGTGGGCGTGCGCATCGAGCATCCTCAAGTGGCGGTGGATCGCGCTCAGTACGGTGATGCCGCAACTCATCCGGCACTCGGCCCGGCGGACTACAAGCTGGCCGTTCATCTGCCCGATGGACGGAGCGTCTACACGTTCTGCATGTGCCCGGGCGGCCAGGTGGTATGCGCGGCAAGCGAGCCGGACAGCGTGGTGGTGAACGGCATGAGCCGGTTCGCGCGCGACGGGGAGAATGCGAACAGCGCGCTGCTGGTGGGCGTGGGCCCGCAGGACTTCGAAGGGGATCATCCCCTTGCGGGCGTGAAGCTGCAGCGGGATATGGAGCGCGCGGCGTATCGGGCGGCGTGCGCCGCGGGCGGCGATCCGTATCAGGCGCCCGCTCAAACCGTAGGGGATTTCCTTGCGGGCCGCTCGGCGGGTCCCGGTTCGTCGGTGCGCCCCACGTACGCGCGCGGCGTGGCGTGGTGCGAGTTGCGGGAGTGCCTGCCGGAGTTCGTTGCAGATGCGATTGCGTCCGCGCTGCCGGTGCTGGACCGCAAGCTCGCGGGATTCGCAGATCGGGATGCCGTTATGACCGGCGTGGAAACGCGCAGTTCAAGCCCGGTTCGCATCGTGCGCGGCGAAGGTTGCGAGGCGCTTCTAGCCGAAGAACCCCCCATGGACGGCGGGACGGGCCTCTATCCGTGCGGAGAGGGCGCGGGTTATGCGGGCGGCATCATGAGCGCTGCATGCGACGGTTTGCGAGTTGCCCAGTTCGTGGCTCGGGCGTTCGCCCGTTGACGCTACTGCAGGTGCCCATTCGCGCCCAGACGTTCGGAGGCCGCTGCATTCCGCTCGCTCGAAGCGAGCGTCCAAGTCGGGTCGACGCTTGCTCGGCATCGAAGCGCGGCTTCTATTCTCCCAGCTCGGCTTTCCAATCGAAATCGGCGGGAGGGCGGGTGGGCTCTACGTCGGCGCCGGCATCTTGCATGCGGCCGTCCCATTGGCAGGCTTTCATGTTCACGCGCCCGTCGTCTTCGAATTCGACGCCTTCGGCTGCCAGCATGCTTCGCTGCTCGTCGGGGCCTCCGAAAACGAAGCCCTTGCACAGGCTTCCGTCTTTGAACACCACGCGATGGCGGGGAATGCACGCGGGATCGGCCCCGGGCTCGGGGTTCGCCCGCAAGGCGTAACCTACGTAGCGAGCCGATCGCGGGGCTCCGATCAGCTGACCCACTTGGCCGTACGAGGCAACCTTGCCGCGCGGGATGTGGCGCACCGTGTCGAACACTTTGTTGGAGAAATCTCCCATGAAACCACTTTCTTTTTGCCCAAGACGCCGTTTCGCGCTTCTTTTTTCCGCGGTGATCGCGTATTCTGTATCAAATTATACTGTAGCGAGAAGGTATTGCGCGAAGACGTCTTGCTTCGCGCGTAGGGAGGTTCGCGATGAAACACGGCAATCGCCAAGATGGGAACAGTGCTTTCGTTCCCGCGGGTTCGTTCGGCGCAGACGATACTGCGGCGTTCGTTCCCGCTTCGCCTCAGACCACGGCCGTGCTGCCGCCGCTGCCCGATGCTCTCGTCGACGCCGACGCGCTTTCCGACATGCAGGCGTTCAATGACCTCAAGGCTAAGCGCAAGAAGCAGCGCAAGCGGAAGATCATCATCGGCGTGTCGGTGGCCGTGCTTGCGGTCGTAGTTTTGATGGGCGCGCTTGCTTGGTACGTTGCCGATCAAACGGCCAAGGCGCTTGAGAGCATGGCCCCTCAAACCGTCCCGATCGAGCAGGGGACGTTCGTCGATACCGTTACCGCTTCAGGAAGCCTGCAGCCCATTTCGTCTGTGAGCGCTACGCCTGAGGTGGACGGTATCGTAGGAGAGGTGTTCGTTTCCGAAGGCGATCGCGTTGAAGCCGGCCAAACGCTGTTCACGGTAGTGAACGCCGAACTGGACAAGGCGGTTTCCCAAGCTGCGCGCGGCATCGAGGAAGCGCGCAACGGCGTGGCGCAAGCGCAAAACGCCGTGAACGAAGCGTACCGCGCGAAAGCGGCCGGGCAGCAGGCGGTGGCCGATGCGCGCGCACAGGCTCAGGCGCTCGCCGATGCCCAGGCCAGCGCGGCGCCGGGCGCGACCGCTCCGTCTTCTCCGCAGGCTCCGGCCGCGGCTCCCACGTTCGACGAAGGCGGAGCGGACTCCGCCATCAGGCAGGCCGAGATTGCGCTCAACAGCGCGAACCTTGCGTTGCAGAGCGCTCAAACCACCTATGACGAAGCCGTCGCGCGCGCCGACAAGCGCACCGTTACCTCGTCGATCGCCGGAAGCGTGGTAGCCGTGAACATCGAGCCCGGCAAGGCGCTGGGATCCACTTCGGCGGCGAACCCCGTGTCTCCCGTGCAGATAGCCGATCTGTCGCAGATGACCGTTTCCATCAACGTCAACGAGATAGACATCCTCAAGGTGAGCGCCGACCAGACGGCGCAGGTCACGTTCACGGCGGCACCCGACCTCACCTTGCCTGCAACCGTGGTGAAGATCGCTACCACCTCGGCGGGCGCGGGCGACGCGTCGGCTGGCGCCTCGTACGGAGGCGGCGGGGCCGTCACCTACGCGGTCAAGCTGCTGATCGCGCAGCCCGATCCTCGCTTGAAGCCGGGCATGACCGCGAAGGCCACCATCACCACCACGACGATCGAGGATGCCCTCAAGGTTCCCATTTCGGCCGTGCAGTCGGACAGCTCGGGCAAGAGCTTCGTGATGGTGGTCACCGATCCCGAAACGCAGGCCGTCGAGCAGCGCTCGGTGGAAGTGGTCGCGTCCGACGGGTTGACGTCGGTGGTGAAAGGTCGGGTCAAAGCTGGGGAAAACGTGGTCATCGGATCCTTGGCGCCTGCGGGCGATCAAGGGGCTTCGAGCGCGGCGCCCGGCGTTTCCGCCGACGCCGTGGCGATAGGATAGCGCCATGAGCTTCGTGGTAGAGGCCGTTGACCTGCATCGCATATACGAGAGCGCTTCGGGTCTCACCCATGCCCTGCGCGGCGTGTCGCTCTCGGTCGAGAAAGGCGAGTTCCTTGCCATCATGGGACCTTCGGGCTCGGGCAAGTCGACGCTCATGAACCTGCTCGGCTGTCTGGACACGCCCACGCGCGGGCGCTATCTGCTGGAAGGCGTCGACGTGGCGGCGTATCGCGAGGACGAGCTGGCCGAGATTCGGGCGACGCGTTTGGGCTTCGTGTTCCAGTCGTTCAACCTGCTGCCGCGCGCTACGGTCATGCGCAACGTCATGCTGCCGCTTGTGTACACGGCCTGCCCGCGCAAGGAGCGCGCCGCCCGCGCGCATGCGGCGCTGCGCAGCGTTTCGCTTGATCAAAGGCTGTACGACCATCGCAGCAACGAGCTGTCCGGCGGCCAGATGCAGCGCGTGGCCATCGCGCGCGCCCTGGTGAACGACCCGGCGCTCATCTTAGCCGACGAACCTACCGGCAACCTGGACACTGCAACGGGGGACATGGTGCTCGAGACGTTCAAGAGCCTGCGCGACCAGGGGAAGACCATCGTCCTCATCACGCACGAACCCGACGTGGCCGCGCATGCGGACCGCGTGGTTCACATCAGGGACGGCAAGCTCTACGACGGCCCGCATGTCAGCTTGGCGGGAGGTGCACGATGAAGATCGGGGATTTGTTCTACGAAACCTGGCATGCCCTGTCGGCCAACAAGGGGCGCTCGTTCCTTACCATCTTGGGCATCGTGATCGGCATCGCCGCGGTCATCGCCATGACCTCGCTCATAGCGGGGGTCCAGAACATGCTCATGGGCGAGCTTGGGTTCAGCCAGGCCCGGCAGGTTTCCATCGGCGCCTATGCGCCTCAGGGCGTGACCTTCGACGATCTGGACAAGCTTGCTTCCGGCATGCCGGAATACGAAACCATTACGGGCGCATCTTACTCGTCTACCGAAGTTGCGAAATCGGACGGCAAGAAGACTCCCGCGAACATCGTGGGCGTGCGGCCCGACTACTTCGAGGTGACCGGCTCGAAGCTCAAGGAGGGACGCTTCTTCACTGCGAGCGAAGAGGCGGGCGCAGCGCGCCTTGTGGTGATCGACAGCAGCTCCATCAGGGATCTTTTCGGCAGCGCCGACGTGCAGGCCGTGGGCAAGTCCGTTCGGCTGGGAAACGATGACTACACGGTGGTGGGCGTGCTCGACACCACGTCGTTCATGTCGGGCGGCATGACCATGTACCTGCCGTACACCACGGCGCAGACGCGTATCGGCGCGGGCGGCGGGGTATCGCAGATTATCGGAGCCGCTCGGGAAGGCACCGACATGGACCGGCTTGTCGAGACTACCCAAGATTACGTTGCACGGTACTTCAATTTGCAGAAAAGCGACGTGTACGTGACCTCGCTCGATTCCATCATCAAGCAGATGGAAACCATGATGTCGGCGTTTTCGCTGCTCATGGGGTCGGTTGCTTCGATATCGCTGTTTGTGGGAGGCATCGGCATCATGAACATGATGCTGACGAACGTGACCGAGCGCATACGCGAGATCGGGCTGCGCAAATCGTTGGGCGCGCGTCGCCACGACGTCACGATGCAGTTCTTGCTGGAAGCCGTTGCGCTGTGCGTTACGGGCGGCTTGTTCGGCATCGTGTTCGGGTTTTTGGCGGCGTGGGGCCTGGGAAGCGTGATCGGCGTGGTTCAGCCCGGCATGGCCGTTGCACCCGTGCTGGCGCCTCAGGTGGTTTTGGGCGCGGTGGGCGTGTGCGTGCTCATAGGCGTGGTGTTCGGCTACTACCCGGCTCGGCGCGCCGCAAAGCTCGATCCCGTGGAGTCGCTGCGGTACCAGTAACGCAGGGCGTTGCGGGTCGAATCGACGCACTTTCCCAGAATTGACTAGCGCATCTGGACAACGACCGGACATTAGGATAATCTCAAGAAGTTAACTATAACTAACTTTTAGGAGGTTGTCGTATGCCCAAGCGCATAGTGCAGCTGTCTCTTCTGGCTGCTGCGGTAGGCTTGTTCGCTACGGGGTGCTCTGCGCCCCAGGATCCAGCTGCTGAAAACAGCGGCGAAAAAGAGCCGATAGTCGTCGTTGACCAAAACGGGGAAGAGCAGCAACTGCCCGGATCTATCGATCGTTTCGTTACCACGGCGTTGCCGCTTCCCAGCGTGTACGCCGTTACGGGCGAGCCGCTTGACAAGCTGGTCGGAATGCACCCCGGTTCAGCGAGCGCCATCAAAGATTCCGTGATGGCCGCTATGTACCCCGACCTGCTTGACGTTCCCAGCAGCTTCGTTCAGGGCGACGAGATCAACGTCGAAGAGCTGCTTGCCCTCAAGCCCGATGCCGTGATGTATTGGGCCGAGTACGGCAACCAGCGCGACGCCATGAAAGCCGCAGGGATTCCCATCGTTGGCGTGAAGACCCAAGGCGACGGAGACGCCCTGGTGACCTTCGATTCATGGGTCGAGATCATGGGCCGCATGTTCGGGAGCACGGGCAAGACGGATGCCGTTGTCGACTACGGCAAGCGCGTGAAGGAGGAGGTCGCGCAGAAGACGGCCTCTATCGACGAGAAGGACAAGCCCCGGACGCTTTTCCTGTTCAATCACGATGACAAGAAGATCACCACATCTGCCCAAGGCCACTACGGGCAGGGGTGGATCGACGCAGCCGGAGGCGTGAACGTTGCCTCGGAGCTGTCGGGCACGCCTGCTATCAGCATGGAGCAGATTTACGAATGGAACCCCGACGTTATCATCATCACCACGTTTTCCCAAACCATGCCCGAGGATCTATACAACAACACGGTTCCCGGGCAGGATTGGAGCAACGTGAAGGCAGTGCGCGAGGGCCGCGTGTACAAAGAGCCTATCGGAGTCTATCGCTGGTTCCCTCCTTCGGGTGACGCTCCGCTCATGTTGAAGTGGATGTCCGAAACGCTGTACCCGGATCTGTTCGACTACGACATGGAAGCCGAGATCAAGGCGTACTACAACGAGTTCTATTCTTACGATATATCTGACGACCAGGTAAAAGGCGTTCTTTCCTCCAATCCGGAAGCCGCTCGCGGTGCTGATTGGCAGTACAAGAGCAGCAACACCAAATAGCTGACCATGCGATTCGGGATGCCCGCTGATGCTTCCGGCAGATGCAGGGCATCCCTTTTTGCGCAACGTTTGCAAGGAGTTCAATGAAGTTCAAATCTATTCGCTACCAGCGATTGATGCAAGGGGCCCTGATCGGCGTTTTGCTTGCGTCGGCAGCGCTGGCCTTGTGCCTCGGGCGCTATGGCATTCCGCTTGACGAGCTGCTCTCCGTTTTGGCGGGCCAACCCGTGGCGAACGAGACGACCTACACCGTGCTGTTCTCTATCAGGATCCCGCGGCTTTTTATGGCCATGATCGTTGGAGCGGGGCTGTCGGTTGCCGGATTGTCGTTACAGGCGATGTTCGGGAACCCTTTGGTTAGCTCCGATATTTTGGGCGTATCGGCTGCCGCCGGCTTCGGTGCCGCTCTGGGCATCTTGCTGGTTGGCGATTCGCTTGCGGTCCAGGTGATGGCCATCCTGTTTGGATTTGCGGGCATAACCTGCACGTACGGCATGAGCCGCAGAAGAGGCAGGAGCACCGTTCTCACGCTGGTGCTGTCGGGCGTTATCGTGGGCGCGGTGTTCCAGGCGCTCGTTTCGTTGGTCAAGTTTGTGGCCGATCCGCAAAACACGCTGCCGGCGATCACGTATTGGCTGATGGGAAGTCTTGCGGGAACGTCTGTTACCGACGTGATTACCGTTGGGCCCGCCATCATCGCCGGCATCGGCGTTCTGTGGTGCCTTCGGTGGAAACTCAACGTGCTCTCTTTGCCTGAAGACGAAGCCGTGTCTTTGGGGGTGAACGTGAAGCGTTTGCGCCTTGTCGTCATTTCGGCGGCTACGGTCATCGCCGCTCTTACCGTTTCGATATGCGGCATAGTGACGTTCGTGGGGCTGGCCGTTCCTCACTTTGCTCGCATGCTGACCGGGAACGACCATAAGTTTCTTTTGCCCGCATGCGTTCTGGTCGGCGCGGTTTTCATGGTCCTCATCGACACGGGCGCGCGTGCGGCAACGCCAGCCGAGATACCGCTGTCTATTCTGACGGCTATCGTGGGAGCGCCGTTCTTCGCGGTCCTCTTGCGGCGAACCGGGGGTGCTTGGAGTGATTAGGGCTAAATCGGTGGCGTTTTGCTATGCGGGCGGAAGCCCTTTGTTCCAGGATGTTTCGTTCGAAGTTCCGGCTGGCAGCGTTTTGGCGGTCTTGGGTTCGAACGGCGTGGGGAAGACGACGCTTTTGCGTTGCCTTATGCGGTTTCTCTCTCCTACGGAAGGGGAGTTCTTTCTTGGCGATCGGCCGGTACGCGACGTGTCTGCGGCTGATTTTTGGAAGGAAATCAGCTACGTCCCGCAAGCTCGCAGCATGGTGTTCAGCCATACCGTGCTCGATCTTGTGGTCATGGGGCGCTCGTCGTACGTTGCTTTCGGAAGAACGCCTTCGAAGAACGACTACCTTCGTGCGGAAGGTTTGCTCGAGAGCATGGGCATCGCCTCGCTTGCGCGGCGCTCGTGCCATCAGCTTTCGGGCGGGCAGCTGCAGATGGTCCTTATTGCTCGGGCGTTGGTGAAGGAGCCTTCTGTGCTGATCATGGACGAGCCTGAATCGAACTTGGACATGCGCAATCAGATCCACGTTCTTGACCTGGTAGAGCGCTTGGCGTCAAAGGACGGCCTTTCCATCGTCATGAATACCCACTATCCGGCGCATGCCCTGCGCGTTGCCGACCAGGCTTTGCTGATCGGACGCGAGGGACATGCTTGCGGGCCGGTCAAAGACATGCTGAACCGCCGGAGCATTTCCCAGTATTACGGCGTCGACGCGCAGTTGCTCTCCTGCGTTGAGGACGGGCGCGCGTACGATGCCGTTATTCCCTTGAGGAGGACATGATGAAAGCCCCTTGCCTCGATGCGCAGTCGCTGCCCCCGAAGGGTATTCCTATTACGGAGATCAAGGTTGATTCCGAAGGGAAGCCTCTCTTGCTCAACAAAGGATCCGATCTGTGCTTTTACTCGCCTGCGACGGGAGGATACGGCATTCCTCGCGTTGCATGCCTGGTGCCCGGAAGCCATGTTCTGTTCGTTGCCCCTCAGGGCTGCGGCCGGCACGGGTTGGTGGCGGCGTATCTTCACGGGCGCGATCGCGCGAGGATCCATGCCTTGCATGTTCAAGATGAGGCGGTGTCGCTTGGATCGCATCTGGACCAAGTGGCGAATGCCGCGCGCTTCATCGTGGATCGATATGCGCCCAGTGCCCTTACCATTGTGTACAGCTGCATCGACGATCTGCTGGGTTCGGATTTCGATCTGATCGCTTCGGACGTGCAGGATGCTTGCGGGCTGCCGGTGCAGGTTTCGGCTATGAACCCCATCAGAAGCGAAGGATCCCTGCCGCCGTTGCCTCGGGCGTTGCGCACGGTTTACAGCTTTTTGGAACCTTCGAAGCAGGGCAACGTTTCCTCGTCTTCTTCGGGGGCGGGCGGCCAGCCTGCGATTCTGAACTTGTGCGGCATCTTCTCGAACGTGCATCCGTCTTCGGAGGCCCATGCTGTGCTTGCTCGGGCGGGCTATAGATTGGCGAACGTGGCCGATTGCGCAACCTACGAGGAGTTCCAGGCGCTTTCGGCGTCCCGCTTGAACTTGGTAGCGCATGACGCGGCGACGATCGCGTGCGATTCTTTGCACGATCGTCTGGGCATGGAGAGCCTTCGCTTTCCTCTTCATGTGCTGCCCTCCTTGGTGGCTCGAAGCTACGAACGCCTTGAGAAGAAGCTGGAGGTCGCGCTTTCCTGGCAGCAAGCGCGCGACCAGGCCATGGCGGAGATCGGGTTGCTTGCTTCCCGCTTGAAGGGTCTGCGCGTTTCCGTGGGCTCGTCCCACTTGGCAAGCCCTTTTGAGCTGGCTCGGTTTTTGACGGAGTGCGGGATGAGGGTCGAGTCGGTGTATGCGAATGCTCTTTCGCGCACGTGCATGGAGCAGCTTTCGTGGTTGCAGCAAAAGGCCCCTCAGATCGTCGTGCTGCCGCCCGAGTCGAGACGCGCTCTGTTCATGCACGAAACGGCTCCTGAAGTGGATGTGGCGGTGGGACTGGATGCTGCGTACTACTCGAATTGCACGCAGTACGCCGATATAGGATTCGAATTGCCGCTGTTCGGCTTTCAGGGCGGTGTCGAGCTGTTGCGCATGCTGGTGCGCCCTTGCGAGGTATCCGATGGGTTCGAGGCTGCTCTGACCAGCAGCAGCCTTGTGGTGTAGGAGCGTCGAGCATGCTTGTCGCATTGTGCGAAAGCGTGCGCGGCGACGTTTGTTCCAGGGCGGGCGCCCAAGAAGGAGAGCACATGGACGGGCTTCATTATTTCGACGTTCTGCCGGCCTTTGCCCCCGACTATTCGGGAGCGGTGTCGGTTCTGTACGATTTGCAGGGAACCATTGTGGTGAACGGAGCAAGCGGGTGTCTTGCCAATTGCGCTGGCTACGATGAGCCGCGCTACTTCGAAAAAACCTCGCTCGTGCTTTCGAGCGGGCTGCGGGATGTTCGGGCCATATTCGGGGATGAGGAGTTCCTGGAGGAAACGCTTCCCCTCATAGAGGGGCTGCAAGGTTCTCGATACCTTGCCTTGCTCGCCAGCCCGGCAGCGGCGATTATCGGCACGGATCATAAAGCGGTTGCTGCGGCTTTGGAGGATCGGCTGTCTTTGCCTTGCTTCGCGTTCGAAACCACGGGCATGACCGCCTACGATCGCGGTGCGAGCATGGTGATGATGGAGCTGTGCAGGCGCTACGCGAAGCCGGCTCCTCGAAGCGTCGGCCCCTCTGCGAATATCTTAGGGGCGATACCGCTTGATCTTTGGGGGCCCGATCAGCTTGCCGTTTTACGTGAAGACGTGGAGAGGGAGGGCTACCGAGTGATCTGCACGCTTGGCATGGACTATTCGCTCGAAGACGTCGAGCGTCTTGCGGAGGCGCACGTCAACGTGGTTGTTTCGGTGGCTGCCCTTGCGTCGGCCCGCTGGCTTGAGCAAACGTTCGGCACGCCTTGGACGTGCGCCTTGCCCGTGGGGCCTTGCCGTGCGGGATGGATGGCTCCCGATGGCTTTCAGGCGTCTTCCGATTCTTGGAAAGCGCAGTTCTCGGCAAAGCCTTTGGGCGGCGTCGGGAATCCGTGCGAACCGGCATGCGGCGTGAAGGTGTTGATTGTCGGCCAGCAAGTATGGGCCAACGCCTTTCGCGCCGGCCTGATGCGAGAGGTTTCGGGCGCTGACTGCACGGTGGCCAGCTTCTTCGGTATGGACGACGAGCTGATGCTCGAGGGCGACCGGTCGTTTTCAAGCGAAGGTGAATTTTGCGAGCACGTTGTTGATCGTGGGTACGACGTGGTGATCGGCGATCCATTGTTTCAGGAGGCCATTCCTTGCGAGGTGGCGTACGTGGGCGTTCCCCACGTTGCGGTTTCCAGCCGCTTGTATTGGACGAATCCGGCGCCCGCCGTGGGACCGGACGCCCTTTCTGCGGCGCTCGCGACGATAGAGCATACTATGGTGCGGAAGAAGGCGAGTCGGTGAAGAAGATAGCATTTTACGGCAAAGGCGGTATAGGGAAGTCGACCACGACGTCGAACGTTTCCGCCGCCCTTGCAGAGCAGGGCTTCACGGTCATGCAGATAGGGTGCGACCCCAAGTCGGATTCGACGAAGAACCTGACGGCGGGCGTTCGCATCCTTACGGTTTTGGATGCCATCAAGGAAAAAGGCGGGCACGTGAAGCTGGAGGATATCGTGGTGCGCAGCGATACGGGGGTGCTGTGCGTTGAGGCGGGCGGTCCTCCTCCGGGTATCGGGTGCGCGGGCCGGGGCATCATCGCGGCGTTCGAGCGCCTTGACGAGCTGAAGGCGTTTCAGACCTACGAGCCTGATTTCGTGCTGTACGACGTGTTGGGCGACGTGGTGTGCGGAGGGTTCGCCATGCCCATACGCGGCGGTTATGCCGAAGACGTGTACATCGTGACATCGGGGGAGATGATGGCTTTGTATGCTGCGGACAACATAAACCGAGCCGTAGCGGCGTACCGGAACAAGGGCTACGCTCGGGTGCGCGGCGTTATCCTGAACGAGCGAAACGTGAAGGACGAGCGCGCTACGGTGGAGGCTGCCTGTGCGGAGATGGGCACTTCCCTGGTTGCTTCTTTGCCTCGAAGTCCGGAGGTTCAGCAAGCTGAAGAGCTTCGCAAGACCGTTGTGGCGGCGCTTCCTGACTCGGCAATGGCCGAGCGCTATCGCAGCCTTGCTCGGATGCTTTTGGAAAGCTGCTAGCTTGCGCGTTCGCGAAGGAATGCCGACGAATCCTTCTGCCCCTTCTCCTGTCGCCTGCGTGGTAGAATACCGCGAAGCATATATTGGCAAAGATGGTTGCGCCAAGCGCGGCGCGAGCGAACGTGCGGATCATGTTCGTTTGGGGAAATGCGGGTGAGAATCCTGCGCTATACCAGTAACCGTAAACGTTGATGGCCGGACGACATGCAGGCATGCGTTCGAGCCAGATGAGGCGAAGTCGGAACACCCATCCATCGCAGCAAGCCCTGGAAGAGAGGTGCCGACGATGATCGGTCTTCAGTTGGCGCGCGTGGGTACGCGCTCCGTTCGAGAGAGGTCGAACACGCCTTTGTCAGCCGTTTCGGTTGCAAGCGTTTCGGAGAGATTTCTAGCTGTACTTCTGGCCGTGGCCCTGGTCGTGTCCCTGGTTCCCGGCATCGCCTGGGCGCAGCCGGGCGGTGCACACGTTTCGGTTGCTGAAGAGCGCGCTCTTGCCGGGTCTGGCGAATCGAGCGAGGGCGGTTCGACTGGGCCGATGGATTCGCTGGGCTCGGCGGACCGCACCGAGACCCTTTCGAATGCCGAAGCGGGCGAGCCTTTCGAGATCGGAGGAGGATCGACGGTCGATCGCGGGCTGGCTGGCGACGCGGTTCCCTCCGAGAACGCGTTGTCGAACGAGGATGGAAGCATCCAGCCCAGTGCTCTGGACTCTTTGGAGGAAACCGCATCGTCGGACTCTTCCGAACCCTCTTCCTCCCGGGCTGTTTCAAACGTCGACGGCGTACGCGTCAAAACCACATCGGGTATGAACCTCCCCTCCAAGTTGGGCGCGGGTTTGGAGATCAAGGCATGGGCGTTCGTCGAAGAAGAGGATCCTTGGGGTTGGGGTACGGAAGAGGTTGAAGTCAGCGATTACGCTGGTATTTCGTTTCAGTGGTATCGGGGCGGTACGCAGGTTTCGTATGCACCAAACGCTTTAAGCTACAAGAATTACGCTCCGATTGATGGGGCAAATGCTCGGACGTACCTTTTGGCCGACGCCGACGCCGGCTCGTTCCTCGCCGTCAAGGTCACCTTGGCCAACGGCGTCGAAAAGTGGTCTTCTTCGTCAACTCCCAAGGTCACAGACGGCAAGGCAGACCTTGCATCGGTCGAGATCGAAGGTACGGCCAAGCAAGGTAACGCCCTTACGGCCATTGCGCATGATGCCGCGAGCGGAACTGCCGTGGAATCGGGCGTCGCGTATCGTTGGTTGGTCGGGGATGCGGTTGACGGCGAGTTCCACGAGCTTCCCGGAGCGCGGGGATCTTCGCTCGAGCTCACGTCGTCCGAAGTCGGCAAGTACGTCAAGGTGGAGGCGTCGTCTCGCAACGAGGTCGTTTCTCCAGCGGTCGGTGCGGTGGTCGCCGCCGGTTCTGCGGAGAACGAGGCTCGCGTGGCCGCTGCGATCACGGCTCTCGAAAAAGATGGCTTGCGCGGGTACTATCCGAATCCGAAGTACGGTACGGACTCCAATCTCAACCGCATGATCGAATCGCGCCTGTCCGAACTCGGGTTCGACGGCGTGTCGACGCGCGTTTCGGCTGCGGCGTTCTCGGGAGTCGACCCGAAGCAGCAAGGCTCCGTCGATGTTTCCGAAGGTTCGGATAACGGCGCGATCACGTATTTCTTCCTGGCCCCCGATGCGAAGACGGTTTCGTTCGATTATTCGGTGCTGCGGCAGTTCAAACCTACCTATGCATTGACGTTTGGCGATGCGACGGGGTTCTATACGCCTTCGCGTGCGTCGTCTTTGGCATGGGACGATGCTCGGGTTCTTGCGTATCTGGAAGGCCAAGCTGCTAACGTCTCCCTTGACGAGGGCATCAAGACGGGCTCGATACCCGCGTCGGCCCTCAAGGTAGGTCTTCCTACGGAGGTGCGCGCCGGATCCGCCAAGACGGCGACGATTGGCTGGTCGTCGTCCGATTCGGCGGTCGCGAAGATCGCGAACGGTTTTGACAGCGATTACAACCAGACTGCGACGGCGGTATTCTCGCATACGGCGGTTCCTCGGTCGGTTACGTTGACGGCGACGTACGAGTTGCAGGTTCCCGGTTACGGAAGCGGTCCCGGTGTCTCGTATCGAACGACTTTCGACATGGTGGTCGAGCAAAAATCGGGCGCTGAAGTCGATGATATCAAGAAGCAGCTTGCGAACGTGCTGAAACGGGCGAAGGTTGTCGATGCAGCATCGGGCGGCAGCGTTCAGACGAGTGCGGTTGACGGCGATGTGAAGTTTTCGACACCGCGTTCGCTGGGCGTGGACGGCAAGGTGTACAAGCTATCCTACGTTTCAAGCGACGAGGATTTCTTGAAGGTCAACGGATACCGAGGCGTCGTGACGCGCTCCCTTGAAGGGGAGCCTATCCGTACGGTTGAGGTTTCAGCGAGTTTGACCTACGATGGCGTGACCGTCTCGAGGGAGCTGGGGGCCTATACGCTCAAGCCCGTGTCTTCTGACGAGCTGGAACAGGCCGTCAGATTCATGAACGACGCCGCAGCGGCGTACGGCCAGGCGCTTTTGGGGCAGAATGCTTCTGCTGACCAGGTGACGGTCGACCTCGATGCGTTCATGGAGGTTAGCCGTGCAGCCGACGGCTCTCTTGCATGGGCTCGTTCTGTCGACCAGATGACGGACCAGGGCGTTGTCCCGGACGATATTCCCGGATACGACCCGATGGGCAGCCAGAAGTGGCGTACGTTCAGGTCGTCGGACGCCGGCGTGCTTGAAGATGAGATTCTGCGCGTCAACCGTCCTGACTACGATCGCCGCGTTGCGGTCGATTCGGTGCTCACCTACAAGGCGTACGAATCCCTGGCGGCTGCGCATCCGGAGAATCGTGACCTGCAGTCGCTTGTGAAGCGACCTGTTCAGGCGGAGTTCACGGTGGCGGGAACGAAGGGCCAGACGGATCCCTTCGTCACGGCGACGTGCTCCATCATAGGCGTGGACAAGCACGGCAATCGTCAGACGTGGGCGGCAGCTGAGCCGTTCACGCTGGACAACGGCTCGAAGGCGTCCGGCTTGACCGAGGCGTTGCTGGCTAAGACGGGGATCTCCGCCAACATCGATAGAAAATGGGGTTGGTACCTCGAATCCGTCACGTCTCCTTACGATGCGGGCCAGACGCTCGGTTGGGATGAGGCAACCGGAAGGTTCTGGCAGCTGTTCGTCAACGGGTCGCCCGTCACGATCGGCGCCAACGACTGGACGCTGCAGCCCGGCGATAGGGTGGCTTGGTGCTATTCGGCCTCCGGTGAGGAAGCGCCGTCCGATCGCCTGTCGGCGACGTGCTCGGTCATCGGCATCGATGCCGACGGCGCCGTCCAAACGTGGGTTGCCGACGTCGCGTATGCGATGCCGGAAGGTTCGACGGCGTCCAACCTGTCCGATCGATTGTTCGCCGATGCGGGGCTGAAGGTCAAGGTAGACGCTTCGCACGGCTGGTATCTGAGCGAAATCTCCTCGCCCTACGATGGCAGGGCCCTCGGTTGGGACGAAGCAACCGGAAGGTTCTGGCAGCTGTTCGTCAACGGGTCGCCCGCTACGGTGGGCGCCGGCGGGTACGAGTTGCATGCGGGCGATCAGGTTGCATGGTTCTATTCTGCCGATCGGGACGTGCTGCCTGGGCGCGTGGCTGCCGCATGCGAGGTCGTCGGTATGGATATTGCCGGGAATCCCCAGGTGTGGGCGTCGTCCACGCGCTACGCCATGGTCGAGGGCGCCACGGCGGCTGATTTGACCGACCAGCTGTTTGCCAGGACGGGGTTGAAGGCCACGGTCGATACCGAACGTGGCTGGTACCTGAAGGATCTGACCTCGCCATTCGACGGACGTGCCCTCGGATGGGATCAAGGTACGGGGAAGTATTGGCAGTTGTTCGTCAACGGCAGAGCCGCTTTGGTGGGAGCGAACGGTCTCAAGATCGATCCCGATGACAAGATCGTGTGGTACTACTCGGCTCGGGGATCGTCCTTGCCTGCTCCCGGGGATGTGGTCGTCAATCCCGATGCGCCTCGACCTGGCTACGATTCGTCCTGGCCTCAATTCGGAAGCGGGTCGGCGATCGTCAACGTTGCCACGCCTGCTGAATCGGCCGATTTGCTCTGGTCGTTTGACTACAAGGCTGCGACCTCGTCCGAGGGGGTGTCGGATCCCCTTATCGTGAACGGCCTCATGTACGTGGTGTCGGGCGGTTCTCTTATGAAGATCGACGTTGCCACGGGGAAGGTGACGGCATCTGCGAGCGTCGGAGGCGCGAATCGCTATTTCTGCCGTCCTGCTTATGCGGGCGGCGTGATCATCGTCCCGACCGACGATGGTCGCTTGGCTGCGTTCACCGCCGATGCGTTGACGTGCGTGTGGAGGACCGAAGCATTGGATACGAAGGGCGGGAAGATAAGCTACCAAGCTCTTTCCACGCTCACGGTGAACGGGGACTACGCGTACGCCGGGTTTACGCAGCCGGGCGGCGCGAATTCCACGGGCACGGCTGGCGCCCTTGCGTGCGTTCGCATCAGCGACGGTCGAGTGATGTGGGTAAACGAAGGCGATTCGTCGAACAGCGGAAAGCCCGAGGGCTACTATTGGGCGGGTGCTGCTGCATCCGGATCGGATATCGTGATCGGCGACGAATCGGGGGCGGTCGTTTTGATCGAGGGGGATACGGGCAAGGTGAAGTCTTCGGTCTCGCTTGGCGCCCCGTGTCGCTCGACCATTGTATCGGCTGGCGACGGGAGAACGTTGCTGGCCGTGACGAGCGACGGCGTGCTGCATAAGATCGTTCGCGAGGGCGATGCGCTCTCGGTTGCGGGCCGCGTTTCGTTTGCTCGATCCTCCACGTCGACGCCCATCGTGTCGAACGGCACGGTGTTCGTGTGCGGTGCGGATGCCGACGGCTACGGGACGCTGTCCTTGATCGATCTGGCCGGCATGCGCGTCGATCGCACGGTGGTCGGCGGCCTTGGCGCGGCGCAGGGTTCCCCGCTGGTGTCGGTCCAGGGCGACGGCACGTACGCGTACTTCACGTGCAACGGGTTGCCGGGCGGCGTGTACGCGTACCGGGTGGGCGATGCCGCCGCGTACGCTTTGTACACGCCTGCGGGGCCGCAGCAGAACTACTGCACGGCATCCGTCATTGCGGACGAAGAAGGCAATCTGTACTACACCAACGATGCCGGCGTCCTGTTCGCGCTCAAGGGTCGGGCTGGCTTTCGGGTGACATTCGATTCCACGGGCGGGTCTTTCGTGCCTTCCGCCATGGCGGTCGAGGACAAGCCCATCGTGCAGCCGGCTGATCCGTCGCGCGACGGGTACTCGTTCGGCGGATGGTTCGTCGATTCGGCGTGCACGCGAGCTTGGGATTTCGAAACGCCGGTCGATGGCGATATGACGTTGTACGCCCGATGGGTCGCGAACGCTCGCCCGGGCGGTGTTGGCGAATCGGGGAGCGGGCCGAATGGGACGTCGGGTTCCTTCCGGGCATCTTTTGGGGCGCCGGGTGCGGCTCATGCTCCGCTTATGCGGCAAGCATCTGGCAAAGCTGACGGGCAGGCCGGCAAGGTTGCCGAAGGGACCTCGTCCCTGAACGGGGCGTCCGGTTCAGGGAGCGCTCGGGTAGCGGAACCGAACGGCGAGGACGCTGCGGGCGCGGCTCGCAACGGCGTGAACCCTTGGGCTGCAGGAGGCCTTATGCTTGGCATGGTCGGTCTTGTAGGAGCTGTGGCTTACGGTGCCGTCGCGCGCCGCCGCACGAAGGGCGACGGCAATGCTTGACCAAGATAAGCTTTGCGACGAGGACGCGCGACGTGCGACAACTGCGGCTCGTACGGACGACAGCCAGGAGACGCGTTTTCAAGCGTCCGTTGCTCCTAGTCGAGCTGCCCTTTCTGTTCGGCAAAAGACCATCGCGGGCATCGTCGGCATTCTGTCGGTGCTTCTCATCGGATGCTCGGCGGTGTTTTTGTACGCATCTCCCGTCGATTCGTCCGCGCCTTCCTCCGATCCTGTATCGAGAGAGCAGAATGCAGGGCTTGTCGGTGATGCTGGTTCGGAGGGTTCCGCGCGCCAGAGCGAGGGATCGGGGGAAGGCCAGGGCGACGCTGCTTCTCCGGGTGAAACCTCCGAGGCCCCTGCTGCTCGAGAACCTGCTCTTGCAGAGGGGGCAGGGGCTTCGGCGGGAGGTTCGGATCTCTCGGGATCTTTCAAGGAAGAAGCTTCTGGAGGTGGTTCCAGCCAATCGGTCGTCACCGTTTCGGTATATGTGGATTCGTCGGTTGTGGGCAGCCCGGTATCGGGCGGTACCACGGCGACCTTTGCCCAAGGGGCAACGGTGTACGATGCGCTCATGGCATGCGGCTTTTCCGTCAATGCGTCGACGTCTCCGTTCGGCATATACGTGAGCGCCGTCGGCGGTCTGGCCGAGAAGGAGCATGGAGGAGGAAGCGGCTGGAAGTACTCGGTCAACGGCGAGGTTCTCATGATGGCGTGCGACAAGTACGCGCTGAACGACGGGGATGCCGTTTCGTGGTTCTACGTGACGGGTTGAGTTGATGGGTTTCAACCGGACGCCTTTCCTTCTTCGTTGAAGGGGCGTCCGGTTTCGTGTGCTATCCTAGCTGCTTCGGATGAGGGCGGCTCGGCGATCGAAAGGCGAGGTGGGGCATTGTTCAGTCGGAAGGTTTCGATCATTCTTGCGATCATCGCATTGGCTTCTGCGGTGCTTCTGGTCATCTCGCTGTTCTTCACGGTGGGCAAGTAAGGGTGCGAGCCTGGTGAAAAGAACGGCGTTCGACCTGTTCCATCCCGTGGTCGCGTTGGCGTACTTCGCTATCCTGCTCGTCATGAGCATGGCCGCGATGCAGCCCGTGTACCTTCTGGTGTCGCTTGCGGCCGCGCTCGCTCTTGGCGCGTCGCTGCGCGGCTCTCGTGCCGTCGCTCGCTCCCTTGCATGGCAGCTTCCTCTTGTCGTGGTCGTCGCGCTGGCGAACCCGTTGTTCTCGGCTTCCGGGTCCACCGAGCTGTTTCGCATCGGAGCGCGGGCGTTCTACCTGGAAAGCTTCGTGTACGGTGCGTGCATGGGCGTGATGCTGGCAAGCGTGCTGCTCACGTTCTCGAATGCTTCGCGCGTGTTGACGTCCGACAAGATCATGGCTTTGTTCGGCGGCGTCGTGCCCACGGTCGGGCTCATGCTGTCCATGACGGCGCGCCTGGTGCCCCAGTTCGTTCGCCGCGGAGGTGATATCGAAGGCGTTGCGCGCGCATGCACGGTCGCCCGTCCGATTGCGGCGACATCGCCCGATTCGACGAAAGGCGCGAGCCGCCGCCTTCGTTTTCGCGAGCACATGCGCTTGACTTCGGTTCTTATGGGGTGGAGCATGGAGGACTCGCTTGAAACCGCCGATGCCATGAAAGCGCGCGGTTGGGGCGCCGCCCCGAAGCGCACCACCTACGCGCGCTTTCGCTTCCGGCGCCTTGACGCATGCGCGCTCGCGTTCCTCGCGGTGGTTGGCGCAAGCGCCGCCGTTGCCGCCTGGGCGGCATGCGCTCAATTCAGGTTCTACCCGTCCATCGTCGGCTTCGCCTCGTGGTGGAGCTACGCACCTTACGTACTGTTCGCGGCTTTGCCGCTGGCCATGGAAGCAAGGGAGCGGATTGTATGGAGATCGTAACCGATCAGCCCGCCGTCGAGGCGCGCGGGTTCTCCTTTTCGTATCCCGATGCCGCGGCATCGATCGGACCGCTTGATTGGCGGGTGTCCGAAGGGGCGTTCCAGCTGCTGGTCGGGGTGACCGGCAGCGGAAAGACCACGCTTTTGCGCTGCTTGAAGCAGGCTATCTCTCCTGTTGGGACGAAGGGCGGGGCGCTCAAAACGTTTGACATCCCCGTCGAGGACATGGACGCGTTCGCGGCGGCTTCGCGCGTGGGCTACGTTGCCCAAAGCCCCGAGAACCAGATCGTGTGCGACGCCGTGTGGCACGAGCTTGCCTTCGGGCTGGAAAACTTGGGCGTTTCGCAGGACCAGATGCGCCGTCGCGTGGCCGAGGTCGCGCATTTCTTCGGCATCGAGCCGTGGTTCCGGCGTCAGGTGTCCGAGCTTTCGGGAGGCCAGAAGCAGATGCTCACGCTGGCCAGCGTCCTTGCCATGCAGCCCCGGCTGCTGCTGCTCGACGAGCCGACGGCCCAGCTTGACCCGGTGGCGGAGAAGAACTTCCTGCACGCGCTTTTCCGCGTGAACCGCGAGTTGGGAATCACGGTGGTGGTTGCCACGCATGCGCCTGAATCCATGGCCTCGTACGCCACCGATGCCGTGGAGCTGCGCGACGGCCGGATCGAGGAGGTTTCGCTCGATCGTTTCGCGGCGCGGCCGCTTCGCCTTCCGGATGCTGGACGCGCCGTCGAAGCGGGGCGCCCGGCGCGCGCGGCCGATTCTGCCGTGGCGCTGAACGACGTGCGCTGCCGTTACGGGCGCGACGCCGATTGGGTGCTGCGCGGCATGGACTTGAACGTGCGTCCGGGGCGCGTGCATGCGCTGGTGGGAGGGAACGGCAGCGGGAAGTCGACGCTGCTGCGCCTGGTCGCCGGCGTGCTGAAGCCCGAACGGGGCAGCGTGATCAACCGCCTGTCATCCCGTCAGGCGCTTCTTCCGCAGGATCCGAAATCCCTGTTCGCGTGCGACAGCGTGGACGAAGAGCTGCGGGAGTGGCAAGGTTCGTGCGGATTCTCCGACGGCGACGTGTCCGCCGCGCTCGAGCGGTTCGGGCTGACGTCCTGCGCGGCAAGCCATCCGTACGACCTGTCGGGCGGGCAGCAGCAAAAGCTTGCGCTGGCCAAGCTTTTGCTGCCCGATCCCGACTTGCTGCTGCTCGACGAGCCCACGAAAGGCCTTGACGCGCCGTCGAAGGCCGCGGTGGCTGAAGCGGTGCTCGATCGGGTTCGGGCGGGCGCGACGGTGCTTATGGCCACGCACGATTTGACCTTTGCGGCCCTTGTTGCCGACGAGGTCACCATGCTGTTCGACGGCGAGGATGCCTGTACGGAGCCTGCCGGTTCGTTTTTCGAGGGGAACTTGTTCTACCGACCTTCCGAGGACGCGTTCGCGCGCCTGTACGAAGGAGGGTCGCGATGAGCGCTTCGAAAGGGAAGGCGCATCGGGTGTTGGCGGCGCTCGAGGTTCCGGCCCTGGTCGCCGTTCCCTGCGCGCTCGCCGCGTGCGCATATTTCGGCATCGAGCAGGGGGCGCTTTTGACGGTTGCGGTCGCCTGCGTTGCGGTCGCGGTGTTCTTCGCGGGGTTCGAGACGTCTCGTCCGCCGCTTCGCCAGGTCATGCCCACGGTAGTGCTGGCTGCGCTGGCGGCTGCGGGCCGCATCCTGTTCGCGCCCGTCCCCGACTTCAAGCCGGTTTCGGCCATTTGCATCCTTGCAGGGGCCGTGTTCGGTCGGCGCAGCGGCTTTCTGGTAGGCGCGCTGGCTGCGCTCGTGTCCAACTTCTTCTTCGGGCAAGGACCGTGGACGCCGTGGCAGATGTACGCGTGGGGCCTGGTCGGGTACGTGGCCGGCGTGCTGGCCGATCGGGGCTGGCTCGATCGGACGGCCGTGCTGTGCGCCTACGGGTTCGTTTCCTCTTTGGCGTACGGGCTCATCCTCAACAGCTGGTACGTTGTGGGCTTCGTCCATCCCGTGACGCTTCCCGCCGTGGCGGTCGCTTTCGCCGCTGCGCTTCCCTTCGACGTCACGCACGGCGTTGCCACGGTTGTGTTTCTGCTGGCGCTCTATGCGCCCTGGCGCAAGAAGCTTGAGCGCATCAAGCGCAAATACGCCCTGGTGGACGCTGGTTTCAGCACGTCTCGTCCATCGTGATACAATGCAAGCTTCCCTAAGCGGCGGCTTCACCCTGAACAGCAAGGAAGTGTTTCCATGGCTCGAGGAACTGGCTCTTTCGACGATGCGGTTGCAGCGTTGCGGCGCGCAGACGCGATCGTCTTTCCCACGGACACGGTGTACGGGCTGGGCGTTGCCGTTGATGCGGCGCGCACGCCGGAGGTGCTCTACCGTTTGAAGGAGCGCGATCGCGGCAAGCCCATCGCGTGGCTGGTCGGCGGTGCGGACGATCTCGACCGGTACGGCGAAGGCGTTCCCGATCTAGCCCGTACGCTCGCGCGAATGTACTGGCCGGGCCCGCTCACCCTGATCGTGAAGGCGGCCGAGTGCGTCCCCGAAGCGTTCCGATCCGCCGAGGGGACCATCGGCTTGCGCATGCCCGACAACTCGGTTGCGCTCGAACTCATCGCTCAGGTCGGATGCCCTCTTGCCACTACGTCCGCGAATCTGTCGGGTTGCGCGTCGCCGTGCTCGTACGAAGCTATCGACCCTGCCTTGGCCGCGCGCGTGCGCGTGATCGTGGCGGACGAGAGCGACGCCGACAAAAGCGGCCTTGCCTCGACCGTCCTCGACTGCACGCGCGATCTGCCCGTCGTGGTGCGCGAAGGGGCCGTCACCGCCAAGGACGTTCGGAGCCTTCTTTAATCCGGGCATGTCTGCAACCTTGCGCCTCGTGCGCTTCGGTCCTCGTTTCCGCCCGCGCGAAACCCGGTCTTCACCCTTCTTGTTGCAGGATGGGTATAATGGAGGAAACTCCTGGGGAGGGGATACAGCATGGGAATCGAAACGACCGTCACGCCCGTGGGCTTTCTTTCGAACGACGAAACGTCCACCATCAAGGGCCTGGTCTGGAAAGCTTCCGAAACAAGGGGAAGCGCGCGCGTCGTCTCCTCTCCGCGCGGCATCGTGCAGATCGTGCACGGCATGGCCGAGCACGTGGAGCGCTACGACGAGTTCGCGCGCTACCTGGTAAGCCGCGGCTACGTGGTGTGCGCCGCCGACCACATCGGGCACGGCAAAAGCGCTCCCGATGCGGAAAGCCTGGGGCACATGCCCGTTGACGGCAAGGAAATCCTGATCGAGGACGTGCACGAGCTGCGCAAAACCGTCACCGCGCGCTACTCCCGTCAAACGCCCTACATCCTGTTCGGGCATTCCATGGGCAGCTTCATCGCCCGCGCCTACCTGGCGCGCCATGGCGAAGGCGTGGCGGCCGCCGTGCTGTGCGGCACCGGCCAGCAGCCGTACCTTCTCTCGAAAGCCGGCAACGCTTTGGCCCGGCTGATCGCGCGGTCGAAGGGGCCGCAGTATCGCAGCGCGTTTCTCGACGGCATGGGGGCGGGCGGCTTCGCCAAGAAGATCCGCAACCCCCGCACGCCTTACGACTGGCTGTCCACCGATCCCGCCGTCGTCGACGCCTTCTTGGCGGACGAGCTGTGCGGCGCCATGTTCTCGGTCGGCGCCTACGCCACGCTCACCGACCTCACGGGCGAGGTGGTCACCATGGCCTGCGCGTCGAAGGTTCCGAAAGATCTGCCCGTGCTGTTCGTCGCTGGCGCGCAGGACCCGGTGGGCGCGTGCGGCAAGGGCGTGCAGGCGGCCGCCGACCTGCTGCGCCGCGCGGGCGTCGAGGACGTGACGGCGACGTTGTACGAGGGCATGCGCCACGAGATACTGAACGAGCCCGGTCGGGCGCAGGTTTATGCCGAAGTAGCCGATTGGATGGAGGAGCACGCATGCGATCAACCTACGTCGTAGCGCTCGATCAGGGAACCACCTCGTCGCGCGCTATGCTCATCGACGGGCAGGGCGCCGTCGTCGATGCGGTGCAGAACTCGTTTCCCCAGTTGTACCCGCAGCCCGGTTGGGTGGAGCACGATCCGCGGGACATTCTGTCGTCGCAGCTGGGGGCGTTCACCGAACTGCTCGTGTCGAACAACTTGGGTCCAGGCGACATCGCCTGCATCGGGATCACGAACCAGCGTGAAACCACGGTGGTGTGGAATCGCGAAACGGGAGAGCCGGTGTTCAACGCCATTGTGTGGCAATGCCGCCGCACAGCCCCCATCATCGACGAGCTGTGCGCCGACGCCGAGGTTGCGCGCGAGATCACGCGCAAGACCGGCCTGGTTCCCGATGCGTACTTCTCTGCAAGCAAGGTGAAATGGATCTTGGACAACGTGCCCGGCGCCCGCGAGGACGCCCGGGCCGGCAAGCTTGCTTTCGGCACGGTGGACAGCTGGCTTATCTGGGTGCTGACGCAGGGGCGGGTTCACGCCACCGACGTGACGAACGCCAGCCGCACCATGCTCTTCGACATCCACGAGATGCGCTGGGATCCCTGGCTGCTCGACCTGTTCGACGTGCCGGCCTCGATGCTTCCCGAGGTTCGTCCCTCTTCGGGCGACTTCGGCCGCACGGCCAACGCCGGCATTGCTCCGGGCATCCCCATCTGCGGCGTAGCGGGCGACCAGCAGGCGGCGCTCTTCGGCCAGTGCTGCTTCGAGCCCGGCCAGGCGAAGAACACGTACGGCACCGGGTGCTTTCTGCTCATGCACACGGGCGGCGAAGCGTGCGCGTCCTCGCACAACCTGATCACCACGGTTGCAGCGTCCGCGCCCGGCGCGCCGGGCCCCGAGTACGCGCTCGAAGGCAGCGTGTTCATGGCGGGCGCGCTCATGCAGTGGTTGCGCGACGAGCTGGGGCTGATCGAGAACGTGGGGGAGACCGCAGCTTTGGCGCGCAGCGTCGACAGCACGGGCGGCGTCTACATCGTGCCCGCCTTCACCGGGCTGGGCGCCCCGTACTGGGACGCCGATGCGCGCGGGGCCGTGTACGGGCTTACGCGCGGAACCACGCGGGCCCATTTCGTGCGTGCCGCGCTCGAATCCCTGGCCTATCAGGTGCACGATCTTGCGGTGGCCATGGAGGCCGACGCGGGCGTGCCCCTTTCCGTGCTCAACGTGGACGGCGGGGCCTCTGCGAACGATTTTCTCATGCAATTCCAGTCCGATGTGTTGCGCACGCCGCTGCGTCGACCGCAGAATGCGGAGACGACGGCGTTGGGCGCGGCTTACCTGGCCGGCTTGGCCGTCGGATTCTGGAGCGGAACTGAAGAGCTGCGCGGCTTGCGCGCGTCCGACAAGCGCTACGAGCCGTGCATCGAGGATGCGCGCCATGCGGTTTTGCTGGAGGGCTGGGCCAAGGCCGTCCGCCGCACGATGATGGATTAACGAAAGGGCTTACTACATGAAGATCAGCATCGCAAGCGATCACGCGGGATTCGAGCAGAAGCAGCAGCTCGTGGACTACCTGGCCTCGCAGGGCCATGACGTCGTCGACCGCGGCCCCGACACCGACGACCGCGTCGACTATCCCGATTATGCGGCGCTCGTCGCGCATGACGTCGTCGACGGCTTGGCCGAGCGCGGCGTGCTCGTATGCGGAACCGGCATCGGCATGGCCGTCGCCGCGAACAAGGTGGCGGGCGTCCGAGCTGCCAACATCGTGTCCCCCGAATTCGCCGCGCTGTGCCGCGAGCACAACGATGCGAACGTCATCACGCTGTCCGGTCGCTTCGTCGAGCCGGGCGTCAACCAGGCGATCCTCGACGCGTTCCTGTCCACCGCGTTCGGCGGCGGGCGCCATGCGGGTCGCGTGGAAAAGATCGCCGCTCTCGAGATCGGCTAGCTTGGCTGGATCTTACGCACGCCCGTTGTGCTAGCATAGCCCCGAAACAGCCCAGCGAAAGGAATACCATGGCTCTTTCCTACGTATCCCAAACCGATCCCGTCGTTGCGGACGCGCTCCGTCAAGAGCTTGCCCGCGAACGCGATTCCGTGGAGCTCATTGCGTCGGAGAACTTCACGTCTCCTGCCGTTATGGAGGCCGTGGGCAGCGTGCTCACGAACAAGTACGCCGAAGGCTACCCGCGCAAGCGCTACTACGGCGGCTGCGAGAAGGTCGACATCGTCGAGGACCTGGCGCGCGACCGCGCCTGCGAGTTGTTCGGCTGCCGGTTCGCCAACGTCCAGCCCCATTCCGGCGCGAACGCGAACCTTGCCGCGTACTTCTCCATCATCAAGCCGGGCGACACCATTCTGGGCATGAGCTTGGACCAGGGCGGCCACCTTACGCACGGCAGCCCGGTGAACTTCTCGGGTCGCCTGTACCACGTGGAAGCGTACGGCGTCGATTCCGAAACCGAGACCATCGACTACGACGCCCTTGAGGCCAAGGCCAAGGAGTGCCGTCCCCAGGTGATCGTCGGCGGCGCGAGCGCCTATCCGCGCATCATCGATTTCGAGCGCATGGCCGCCATCGCCCACGAGGTGGGGGCGTACTTCATGGTGGACATGGCCCACATCGCCGGCCTGGTTGCCACGGGCGCGCATCCCAGCCCCGTGCCTCATGCCGACATCGTGACCTCCACCAGCCACAAGACGCTGCGCGGCCCGCGCGGCGGCTTCATCCTCACCAACGACGAAGAGCTGTACAAAAAGATCAACAGCGCCGTGTTTCCCGGTGCGCAGGGCGGCCCGCTCATGCACGTGATCGCCGGCAAGGCCGTGGCCTTCGGCGAGGCGCTGGCCCCTTCGTTCGCCGCGTACATCGACCAGGTGGTGGAGAACGCGCGCGTGCTCGGCCAGGGCATGATGGACGGCGGCTTGCGCCTGGTGTCCGGCGGCACCGACAACCATCTGTGCCTGGTCGATCTGACCGCGGCCGACGTCACGGGCAAGGACGCCGAGAAGCTGCTCGAAGGCGTGGGCTTGACGGTGAACAAGAACTCCATCCCCAACGAGCCGCGCAGCCCCTTCGTCACGAGCGGCATCCGCGTGGGCAGCGCTGCGGCCACCACGCGCGGCTTCACCGCCGACGATTTCTATCAGGTGGGCCAGCTTATCGCCGCAACCGTGTTCAACGCGGGCGACGAGGGCAAGCTCGCCGACATTCGCACGAAGGTGGAGGCCATGCTGGCCGCCCACCCGCTGTACCCGGAACTTACCTACTAGGAGCACGTACCCATGGCGAAAGAATACGAACGCGTCACTATCGTGGACCATCCGATGGTGCAGCATAAGCTGTCCATCCTGCGCGACAAGGAAACGTCGTCCAAGCAGTTCCGCGAACTGGTCAAGGAGCTGGCCCTGTTCGAGGGGTACGAAGCTACGCGCGACCTCCCGCTTTCAGAGGTGGAGGTGGAGACGCCCATCTGCACGGCCACCTGCCATGCTATCAGCGGCAAGAAGCTTGCGATCGTGCCCATCCTGCGCGCCGGCCTTGGCATGGTTGACGGCGTGCTCGATCTGGTGCCCGCCGCTCGCGTGGGCCATTTGGGCATGTACCGCAACGAGGAGACCCACAAGCCGGTGGCGTACTACGCCAAGCTGCCGGAGGATATCGCCGAGCGCAACGTCATCGTGGTGGATCCCATGCTGGCCACGGGCGGGTCGGCCGCGGCGGCGGTGGAGTACCTGCGCTCCATCGGCGTGACCGGCACCATCAAGGTCATGGTCATCGTGGCCGCGCCGGTCGGCATCGAGTGCCTGCTTGCAGCCGACGACGACGTGCACGTGTTCACGTGCGCCGTCGACGCCGAGCTCAACGAGGCGGCGTACATCGTTCCGGGTCTTGGAGACGCGGGCGACCGCATCTTCGGCACCAAGTAACGTTCCGCCGTCCTGCCGGACGGCGGAACTGCTCGACGCTGCGAAGCGCCGATGCGCCCGACCTCGCCCCTTTTTCGCTTACCCTCACGTGCAAAAGCACGCTCGGCCGCAAAACGGGGCGATCTCGGACACCTCGACGCTTCTCGCTGACTTTGCTGGACCAGGAAGGATGAAAACCATGACCGAGCCGCTCGATCATCGTCCCAGCTGGGACGAGTACTTCATGAAGCTTGCCAACGAGGTGGCAACCCGCACCACGTGCCTGCGTCGCGGGGTGGGGGCCGTCATCGTGAAGGATCGCCGCATCCTGGCCACGGGATACAACGGGGTCCCCACCGGCATGCGCCATTGCGCGGAAACCGGATGCCTGCGCCAGCAGCTCGGCGTTCCCAGCGGGCAGCGCCACGAGATCTGCCGCGGCCTGCATGCCGAGCAGAACGCCATCATCCAGGCTGCTCGCTACGGCATCAACATCACGGGCGCATCCATCTACATCACCACGCAGCCGTGCGTGGTGTGCGCGAAAATGCTCATCAACGCGGGCATCGAAGAGATCGTGTACCAGAATCCGTATCCCGACGAGCTGGCCATGTCCATGCTCGAAGAGGCGGGCATGCAGCTTCGCATTTTCGAAGGCTAAAAGATCCCCGGCGGCTTGAGCTGTCGGGGATCCTCCTCATCTGCGTCTGAAGAATATTCAGTTTCGCCTACCGCTGACGCTTGATTTATGCATTTTTTTAGCCGGTTTATGCTTCCGCCCACCAAAAAATTGTAGGTTTCTGTTACCTTATCGTAAGAGGAGCAGGAAATTCCGTTATCATGCATAGCGGTTTTAATTGGTAGGATGCGCAAGCGTGCGCGTGAGTGGGAAAGCGGGTTATGGTAGGAGCGATTGTTCTGGGGGCGTTGTCGGGAATCGCGGGCTTTTTGCCTTTGATCTTCGGACTTCGTATGACAAAGCGGGTCACCAAAACCAGTAATTTGGGGCACATGGGCATTCTGCTGCTCAGTGTATTCGCTTCGTTCCTCATCTTGTTCGCCACCGTCATGGCCTGCATCGTATTCGCTCGCGAGCTTGTGCTTTCGTTTGCTTTGGCCGAGGTGCTGGCGCTGAGCGTCGCAGCTATCGGCTTCGGTGTGGTGAAGTTGGTCCGGAAGTAGAACGGAAAGGTTAGTTACGTGAATCCACTTGAAATCCTTGCGCAGGATGCTGTCCACCTTCAGCACTCGTTCGACTCGACGTTCGTGTTCGGGGGAGTGACGCAGTACACCCTGTACATGATCCTGTGCTTCATCATCACCCTGGTGGTGGTGCTGACGGTGGGAAGGCGTCTCACGCTGGTTCCCAAGAGCAAGTTCGCCAACATGGTCGAGTACGGCTACGAGTTCGTGAAGAAGGATATGGGCGAGGGCGCTATCGGTCATGGCTACAAGAAGCACCTGCCGTTCCTGGCTACGATGTTCTTCTTCATCTTGATCTGCAACTTCGTGGGCCTTATCCCGGGATCGAAGGCCGCTACCGGATCGATCAGCATCACGTGGGCGCTGGCCGCCATTTCGTTCGTGTACTTCAACTACTGGGGCATCAAGGCTCATGGCGGCTGGGGCTACATCAAGTCCATCGCGCCGTCCGGTCTGCCGAAGGTCATGGTCCCGGTCATCTGGTTCTTCGAGTTCATCTCCCTCGTGCTGCGCGTGCTCACGCTGGCTGTGCGACTCTACGGCAACATGTTCGCCGGTCACATGGTTCTGGGCATCTTCGCGCTGGCTACGAGCGTGTTCATCAGCGCCGGCTTGCAGGGCGACTTCCTGTTCTTCTTGCCGCCGGTCGGCTGGATGGCGCTGCTCATCGCCATGTACGCGCTCGAGGTTCTGGTTGCGTTTCTGCAGGCGTACGTGTTCACCACGCTGTCGGCCGTGTACATCAGCCTGGCAACGAGCGAGCACTAGGCCCGCAAGCCGCCCGTTCGCGCGGCGTTCTCATTCGGTTACTTGGTCGGCCCGGATGGCCGGCTAGGGAATAAAGCAGGAGGTTTCGGGGAGGTCTCGAAACCGTGTAAAAGGAGGAACCAAGTGGAAATCGCTCTCGTACTCTCGGCTCTTAAAGTCGTCGGCTACGGCCTTGGCGCCATCGGCCCTGGCATCGGTATCGGCATCGCCTGCTACGGCTGCTGCGTTGCGACCGCTCGCCAGCCCGAACTGCAGGGTCGTATGTTTACGAACTTCATCATCGGTGCAGCTCTCGCCGAGGCTCTTGCCCTCATCGGCCTTGTTGTCGCCTTCATCATGTAACCAGGCCTTATTCGGAACCAATAGCCGGATACGGGCTCAAAGGAGGTTACGTAGTGAAAGTTAGAGCGAAAAAAGCAACGGCCCTTTCGGGTTCTGCCGTGCTCGCCGCGGGCAGCATGACGTTTGCTTTCCCTGCGCTCGCGTTCGCCAGCGAAGGGGAGAGCGCTGCGGGTATCAGCGCGATTCTGCCGAACATGGTGGAATTCGTCCCGATGCTCATCGCCTTCCTGGTGCTGTGGTTCGTGCTTGCCAAGTTCGGCTGGCCGAAGTTCAACGACATGCTCGAGAAGCGCGAGCAGACCATCAAGGAGTCCCTTGAGAAGTCTGAGCAGGCGCGCATCGAGAGCGAACGCGTGCTGGAAGAGTACAAGTCCCAGCTGGAAGATGCGAAGAGCCAGGCTGCTCAGATCGTTGCCGACGCGAAGAAGACCGGCGAGGCTGTGAAGGCGGACATCACCGCCAAGGCGCAGTCCGAGGCCACCGTCATGATCGAGAAGGCGCATGCCGCCATCGAGGCTGACAAGAAGGCCGCTATCTCCGAGCTTCAGGGTTCGGTCGCCGATCTGTCCGTTGCCGTTGCGTCCCGCCTGATCGGCGAGGATCTGGGCGACGACGAGCATCGTAAGATCATCGAGCGCTACGTGAACGAGGCGGGCAGTTTCAATGCCAACTAACCGCCATGTTCAAAGGGAAAAGGTCGCGACGTATGCGTCGGTCCTCTTGGAGGGCGCGTACGTTGCAGGCGGCCAAGACGCCGTCCTGGAAGTTCGCGACCAAGCTGAGCGCATTGTTCGTATCGTGCGTTCGAACATGGATCTCTCCGATGCCTTGGAGGACAGCTCCTATACGCCCGAGCAGAGGAATGAGCTTGCGCGCAGGGTGTTTGCGCAGGCGAATCCCGTCCTCGTCGATGTTCTGGCCGTTATGGCAGAGCGCGGGGACTTCGCGTTGCTGTCGCGCGTATGGGTTAGCTATGGAGAGGCGCTCGAACGCAAGTTGAACGTCTCCGTCGTCGACGTCACGACCGTCGTCGAACTGGACGATCATCTGCGCGAAGTCATTGTAAAGAAAACGCAAGCCGACCTGGGGACGAACGTGGTGCTGCGAGAGCACATCGACCCGTCTCTGCTCGGCGGCATATTGATGAGTGCAAACGGCAAGCGAATCGACGCCAGCGTCAAGTCGCAGTTGGAAAGCGCTCGCAACGTGCTCAAACTATCAACAGATGGAGGTGAATGCTAGTGACTGAAATCACCGCACAGTCTATTGACGATGCACTGCGCAAGCAGCTTGATGCGTTGAACACGAGCGTCGAATCTCGCGAGGTGGGTACCGTCATCCAGGTGGGCGACGGCATCGCGCGCGTCGACGGCCTGAAAGACGCCATGGCGGGCGAGCTCCTCGAATTCGTGGGTTCCAATGGCCAGACCGTGTACGGTATGGCTCAGAACCTCGAAGAGGACGAAGTCGGCGCCGTGCTGCTTGGTGACGTCACCGCAATCAAGGAAAACGACCAGGTCAAGACCACCGGTCGTATCGTGGAGATCCCGTCGGGCAAGGGTATGCTCGGCCGCGTGGTGAACCCGCTCGGCATGCCTATCGACGGCAAGGGCCCCATCAAGGCCGACGGCATGCGCCCGGTCGAGTTCAAGGCCCCCGGCGTTATTCAGCGCCAGCCCGTTGAGGAGCCGATGCAGACCGGTATCCTGGCTATCGACTCGATGATCCCCGTTGGCCGCGGCCAGCGCGAGCTGATCATCGGCGACCGCCAGACCGGCAAGACGGCCATTGCGGTTGATGCCATCATCAACCAAAAGGGCAAGGACATGATCTGCATCTACGTCGCTATCGGCCAGAAGGCGTCCACGGTCGCCGGCCTGGTGGAGACGCTGGAACGCCACGGCGCCATGGAGTACACGATCATCGTGAACGCCTCGGCTTCCGACTCCGCTCCGCTGCAGTACATCGCCCCCATGGCGGGTGCCGCCATCGGCGAGTACTTCATGTACAACGGCGAGGACGGCAAGCCGGCTTCCGCCGACAACCCGGGCCGTCACGTGCTGTGCATCTACGACGACCTGTCCAAGCAGGCTGTGGCTTATCGTCAGATGTCGCTGACGCTGCGCCGCCCGCCGGGACGCGAGGCGTACCCGGGCGACATCTTCTACCTGCACTCTCGCTTGCTCGAGCGCGCGGTCAAGATGTCCGACGAGTACGGCGCGGGCTCCCTCACGGCTCTGCCCGTGATCGAGACGCAGGCTGGCGACGTGTCCGCCTACATCCCGACCAACGTCATCTCCATCACCGACGGTCAGATCTTCCTGTCCACCGACCTGTTCTTCCAGGGCCAGCGCCCCGCTGTCAACGTCGGCATTTCCGTGTCGCGCGTTGGTGGTTCCGCGCAGGTCAAGGCTATGAAGCAGGTTGCCGGTACGCTGCGTCTCGACCTGGCCGCCTATCGCGAGCTTCAGGCGTTCACGCAGTTCGGCAGCGACCTGGACAAGGCCACGCTGGACCAGCTGAACCGCGGTGCTCACATGACCGAGCTCTTGAAGCAGGGTCGTTACGTGCCGATGCCCGTCATGGACCAGGCCATCGCCATCTACTCGGGTGCGCGCGGCTACCTTGACGACATCCCGGTGTGCGACGTCGTCCGCTTCCGCGGCGAGCTGCTCGACTACATCCACGCCTCCAAGGCGGAGATCGTCGCGGCTCTCGAGAAGGAGCAGAAGTTCACCGATGCCATCGAAACCGACCTGAACGCTGCGATCGAGGCTTTCAAGCTGCAGTTCGCACCCACGGCTTCCTAAGGCAGGTAGACTATGCCCAACCTTCACGACATAGAACGGCGTATCAGCTCCGTCTCCTCGACGAAGCAGATCACGCGCACCATGGAGATGGTGGCGGCTGCGAAGATCCGTCGCGCCGGAGAGCGCGTCGCGGCTTCCACGCCTTACGCTGACTCCATGGTCGAAATGTTGGCCAACGTTGCCAAGCGTGTAGGTGGCTCTGAAAACGCGCTGCTGCGCAAGCACGACGAGGTCAAGAACGTGCTCGTCGTGGTCGTCGTGTCCGACCGCGGTCTGGCCGGCGGCTTCAACAGCAATGTGCTGCGGCACGTCGATCGCCTCATGAAGGACAAGCAGGCGGCGGGCGCGACCGTCGAGGTCGTCGCCTGCGGCAAGAAGGCCGTCGGGTACTACACCTACCGCAAGGTGCAGCCGGTGCTTTCGTTCGCGGATCTGTCCGCCGATCCTACGGTGGAAGAGGCTGCTTCGGTTGCCACTTTCGCCATCGACGGCTACGTGAACGGTGACATCGACGAGGTTATCGTCGTGTACAACCACGCGAAGAACGCTGCCGAGCAGCAGCTTCGCCAGGAGCTCGTGCTGCCCGTCGACACGGAGAAGCTCAAGGCCGAACTGGCTGACGACGGCGTAGCGGCCGACAGTGAAGCGAAGCCCGAGGGCGACGTGATCTTCGAGCCGAGCGCCGAGGCCGTTCTCGACCAGCTTCTGCCGGCTTACGTGCGCACGACGCTCTACCATGCGCTTATCGACTCGGCTGCTGCCGAGCAGGGCGCGCGTCGCAACGCCATGATGTCGGCGACGGAAAACGCTACCGAAATGGTCGAAACGTTGACCAGACTGTATAACCGCGTACGCCAGGGCGCTATCACGACCGAGATTTCGGAAATCGTCGGTGGCGCAGCGGCTTTGGAGGATTAAATGGCTGAACACATGTTTACTAAGGAGGAGATCGAAGCCAGCAAAGGCGCTACCGGACGCATCGTGCGTATCGTCGGCCCTGTTGTTGACGTCGAATTTCCTCCCGATCAGCTGCCGGCGATTTACAACGCGCTGACGGTTGATGCGAAGACCCCGGCGGGCGAGATCCATCTCGTTCTCGAGGTCGAAACCCACCTGCCGGGCAACCTTGTCCGTTCGGTGGCTATGAGCTCGACGGACGGTCTTGTCCGCGGCGTCGAGGTGACCGATACGGGCCATCCGATCATGATGCCCGTCGGCCCCGAAACGCTTGGTCGCATTTGGAACGTCATGGGCGAGCCCGTCGACGAGAAGCCGATGCCCGAGGTGTCCGGCTACATGCCGATTCACCGTCCGGCTCCGGACTACGACGAGCTTTCCACGACGACCGAGATCTTCGAGACCGGCATCAAGGCCATCGACCTGGTCGAGCCCTTCGTCAAGGGCGGCAAGACGGGTCTGTTCGGCGGCGCTGGCGTCGGCAAGACCGTTATCATCCAGGAGCTCATCAACAACCTGGCCCAGGAGCACGGCGGCACGTCGGTCTTCACGGGCGTAGGCGAGCGTACTCGCGAGGGTACCGACCTGTACCTCGAGATGAGCGACTCGGGCGTTATCAACAAGACCTGCCTGGTGTACGGTCAGATGAACGAGCCCCCGGGAGCGCGTCTGCGCGTCGGTCTGGCCGGCCTGACCGAGGCCGAGTACTTCCGCGACCAGGGTCAGGACGTTCTGCTGTTCGTGGACAACATCTTCCGCTTCACGCAGGCCGGTTCCGAAGTGTCCGCACTTCTGGGCCGCATGCCGTCCGCCGTTGGTTACCAGCCCACGCTGGCTACCGAGATGGGCGACCTGCAGGAGCGCATCACGTCCACGTCCACCGGCTCCATCACGTCGGTGCAGGCCGTGTACGTGCCCGCTGACGACTTGACCGACCCCGCGCCGGCCACGACGTTCACGCACCTCGATGCCAAGACGGTTCTGTCCCGTTCGATCTCCGAGCTGGGCATCTACCCGGCTGTCGACCCGCTGGAGTCCACCTCCCGCGCGCTCGACCCGCAGATCGTCGGCGACGAGCACTACCGCGTAGCCGTCGGCATCCAGGAGCTGCTGCAGAACTACAAGGACCTGCAGGACATCATCGCCATCCTTGGTATGGACGAGCTGTCCGAGGACCAGAAGAAGATCGTGAACCGCGCTCGTAAGGCGCAGCAGTTCTTCGGCCAGTGCTTCCACGTGGCCGAGCAGTTCACGGGCCTGCCGGGCAAGTACGTCAAGCTTGAGGACACCATCCGCTCCTTCGCCGCCATTCTCGACGGCGAATGCGACGAGATTCCCGAGCAGTGCTTCCGCATGAAGGGCTCCATCGAGGACGTGTACGCTGCGTACGAAGCGATGAAGAAGGACGCGTAAATGGCTGGATTCATGTGCGACATCGTGACGCCGGTGGCGAAGCTGGTCTCTGAAGAGGCCGAGTTCGTCGTCGTGCCCGGCGTCGAAGGCGAGATGGGCTTTCTGCGCGGACATGCGCCGCTCGTGTCGGTGCTCGCCGACGGCGTGGCGCGCGTGACGGGAGCCTCTGACAAAGAGGTTAGGCACTACGCGCTGCAGGGCGGCTACGTGGAGGTTACGGACGATAAGGTTATCGTCTTGGCCGACCGTGCGCTTCCTGTTGCCGAGATCGATGCCGCGCAGGTGCGCGAGCAGCTGGCAGCCATCGAGGCCGAGCTTGCGGGCTTGGCCGAAGGGGATGCCGCCAAAACGACGCTTCATGCCGACAAGGCGTGGTGCGACGTGCAGCTGAAAGCTGTCAGCTAGGTCGCTCAAGGCGAACCTGCGACGTGCGGCTTGAGGTCGCTTGGCAACGCAACGGCTGAAAGCCGCCATCGAAGCAAGACGCAAGCCCCCGATCCGTTAGGGTCGGGGGCTTTTGCATGCGGGGTGGGCCGCGCCCGTGCGATGCGAGGGTCCTCTTCGGCTTGCCCCTTGCGAAAATCCATGGTTTGTTCGAACATCTTTTCGCGCAATGCTGGTATCATGGCTACCAATAAATCCAGCGCATCCCTATCTGATTTGAGGCATAAGCTATGGCATTCGTCCACTTGCACAACCACACCGAATACTCGCTGCTTGACGGCGCGACGCATGTGAAGGACATGGTCAAACGCGCAGCTGAGCTGGGTATGCCTGCCGTGGCGATCTCCGACCACGGCGTGATGTCCGGCGTGCCCGAGCTGTGCGACGCGTGCGACGCGGTCGAGAAGGAAACGGGCATCCGCGTCAAGCCCATCTACGGCTGCGAGGTGTACTTCACAACCGACGAAGAGCTGCGCAAAGACGTCAAGCCGAAGCTCTACCACCTGCTGCTGCTGTCCAAGACCAACGAGGGCTACCACAACCTGCTTCGTCTGGTCAGCGAGTCGCACGTCGACAACTTCTACTACAAGCCGCGCACGACCTTCAGCATGTTGCAGAAGTACGGCAAGGGCATCATCGGCTCGTCCGCCTGTATCGCGGGCATCATCCCCAAGCTGCTCGACAACAACCAGTTCGACGAGGCGCTGGAGTGGGCGCACAAGCTGGCCAGCTGCTTCGATCCGGGCGACTTCTACATCGAGCTGCAGAACCAGGGCATCATGACCGACGCCGGCCTTACGCAGACGCAGCTCAACCATCAGCTGACGAAGCTGGCTCAGGCCGCGGGCCTCAAGACCATCGCCACGAACGACTTCCACTACTTGACGCGCGAGGACGCCCGCGCGCAGGACATCATGCTGTGCATCGGTACGGGCAGCGCCATGAACGATGCGAACCGCATGCGCTTCGAGAACGATCAGTTCTACATGAAGACCGAAGAGGAAATGCGCGAAGCGCTCAAGGACTTCCCCGAGGCGTGCGACAACACGGTGGAGCTGGCGGCCAAGTGCGACGTGGTGCTCGAGCGCGATTCGGTTCTGCCGCGCTTCCCGCTGCCCGAAGGGGAAACCGAGGACAGCTGGTTTCGCACGCGCGTCCAGGAAGGCCTGATCAAGCGCTACGGGGATCCGGTGCCGCAGGAGGCGCAAGAGCGCGCCGACTACGAGATGGGCATCATCATCCAGCAGGGATTCCCGGCGTACTTCCTGATCGTGCAGGAGTACATCGAGTGGGCTCGTAGCCAGGGCATCGGCGTTGGCCCGGGCCGTGGATCGGCCGCAGGCGCCATCGTGGCGTATGCCATGGGCATCACCGACTTGGACCCGCTTTCCAACGGCCTGCTGTTCGAGCGATTCCTTTCGCCCGAACGCGTGGAGATGCCCGATATCGACGTCGACTTCGAGGATGAACGTCGCCAAGAGGTCATCGAGCACATCAAGGAAGTGTACGGTGAGGATCACGTAGCCGGCGTTATCACCTTCGGCAAGCTGCAGGCGAAAAACGCCGTGCGCGACGCCGCGCGCGTGCTGGACTACCCGTACAGCACGGGCGACAAGATCACGAAGATGATCGGCGACGAGCTGGGCATCACCATCGACAAGGCGCTCGAGACGAACCCCGACCTCAAGAAGGCGTACGAGACTGAAGAGGACGTGAAGGCCGTTATCGACGCGGCCAAGTCCATCGAAGGCCACGTGCGCGGCGAGGGCGTGCACGCGTGCGCCACCATCATCTGCCGCGACCCCATGAGCGAGCACGTGCCCATGAAGCGCGATACCAAGGGCGGCGGCATCATCACGCAGTACGACGGCCATTACACGCCTGACCTGGGCTTGCTGAAGATGGACTTCTTGGGCCTGCGCACCCTGGGCGTGCTGTCGCGCGCGTGCCGCAACATCGAGGCGCGCTTCGGGACCAAGGTGATCCCCGAGGAGATTCCCATCGACGACGAGCGCGCGTTCGTGCTCATGCAGTCGGGCAACATGGACGGCTTGTTCCAGGTGGAGGGCGCGCTGTACGTGGGCTTGTTCGCGCGGCTCCCACCGAAGCGCTTCTCGGACATCGTCGCCTCGATCGCGCTCAACCGTCCGGGCCCGTTGGAATCCGGCATGGTGGACGACTACGTGAAGGTGGCAAGCGGCAAGACGCAGATTCACTACTACGACGAGCGTTTGCGCCCCATCTTGGAGGAAACGTACGGCACCATGGTCTACCAAGAGCAGATCATGCAGATCTCCATGGCCATGAGCGGCTTTTCCGCCGGTAAAGCCGACAAGCTGCGCAAGGCAATGGGCAAGAAGAAGCTCGACGTCATGCGCGGGTTGCAGGAAGACTGGAACAACGGCGCGGTGGAGAACGGCTACTCGCTTGAGATCGCCAAGCAGATCTGGGAAGACGCCGAGAAGTTCGCTAAGTACGCGTTCAACAAATCGCACTCGGCCGCATACGCTATCTTGGTTATGCGCACCGCGTATTTGAAGGCGCACTATCCGAACGACTTCATGGCGGCCGTTCTGTCCAGCTACATGGGCAACACCGATCGCTTGATTCGCTATATCTCCAGCTGCAACCACAACGGCACGCCGGTGCTGCCTCCCGACATCAACTCGTCGAACGCCGAGTTCACGCCGGTTGAAGAGGGCATTCGCTTCGGCCTGGTCGGCGTGCGCGGCGTGGGGCGCAACGTTGCCGACGAGATCATCGCCGAGCGCGAGGCGAACGGCCCGTACACGTCGCTGCACGACTTCGTGAACCGTTTGGACGCGAAGTGCTACAACCGAAAGACGCTCGAAGCGCTCATCAAGGGCGGGGCGTTCGATTCGACGGGCTACACGCGCAAGCAGCTCATGTACTTCGTGGACGAGACGCCGCTTCTGGAAAGCGCGTCGAAGCGTCAGAAGGACCGCGAGCGCGGGCAGGTGTCGATGTTCGACCTGTTCGGCGACGACCCCGATTCGGGCTTCGAGGAAGAGGTTCCCGCTCCGGACGGAGTGGAGTGGCCGAAGCGCCAGCTGTTGACGTTCGAGAAGGAGATCATGAAGATCTACGTCTCGGACCATCCGCTGCGTCCGTACGAGAACTACATCGCCCGCATGACGAAGTTCCAACTGGGCGATCTGGCCGAGCGCACGAAGGAGATCAAGTCGGCCGTGTTCATCGGCATGATCTCGTCCGTGGTGACGAAGCTGACGAAGCGCGGAACGAAGATGGCCACGTTCTCGTTGGAGGATACGACGGGCCATGTGGAGTGCATCTGCTTCAAGTACGACGAGAACGCCGAGGCGATTCAGGAAGACGCTATCGTCAAGGTAAAAGGCAAGTTCGAGCACAGCGACCGCGGCAACCAGATCATGGCGTTCGAGGTGGAGGCGCTGGAACTGAGCGAGGACGACGCACGTCCCTCGCACCTGGAACTGCGCGTGCCGATGGCCGACTTCGACCAGTCGAAGTCCTTGCGGTTGAACCGCATTTTGAAGTCGTATCCCGGTCGCGACGGCGTGGTGCTGTTCGTTCAGCAAAACGACGGGCACAAGTTCCGTGCCGAACTGCCCATAACCGTGGACTCGAACAGCCCCATCATGAAATCGGAGCTGCAAGAGCTGTTCGGCGCGCAGGTGTGGAGGGCGTCGTAAGGCCGCAGAGCGCGTTGCCCGGTCGCTCGGCGGCCCTGGGCTCGCACGGACAGCCCGCTGGGTCGTCCGGCTCGTGCGGAACTCGCTTGACGTGCAGCGTGCCCTGTGGGCCGACTGCTCGGCGGTGATTGACGATTTGGCAAGGGAGGGCGGTTGCGCTTGGTCGCGCGGCCGCCTTCGTTTATGATGGGTGCTATGAATACGACTACTTCTTTCCAACAATCTTGTTCTTCAGAGACCTGCGGTGTGCCCGGTGCGTTCGTGAAGCCCCAGCTCGACCATACGCTGGCGCTGACGCTGTCGTACAACGGCGCGCCGTTTTGCGGGTTTGCCCGCCAGCCGGGCAAGCTGACGGTGCAGGGCAATCTGGAGGAGGCGTTGTGCCTGCTGTTCAGGCGCGACGTGGAAACCACCTGTGCGGGGCGCACCGACTCGGGCGTGCACGCGCTGGGCCAGGTGGTGAGCTTCGACGTGAGCGACGAGGATTTGAACGGGCGGTCGCTCTTCTCGCTGCGCCGGTCGCTGAACGCGCTTACGCACGACGGCATCACCGTGCGCGAGGTAGAGCCCAAAAAGCCTGGGTTCTCGGCTCGCTTCGACGCGCGAGCGCGCGAGTACCATTACCATCTGTGCGTGGACAGCACGGCCCCCATCTTCATGAAGGATTTCTCGTGGTTCGTGCCCGGCGGGTTGGACATGTCCGCCATGGAGGCGGGCGCTCGTCATTTGCTGGGGGAGCACGACTTCAAGAGCTTCTGCATGGCGGCTTCCGCGGTGGACAAGCAGACGCATCGCAATGTTCGCGAAATCTCGTTTCATCCCGAAACGTTCATGGGCGAGAACATCATCACCATCAAGGTGGTGGGAAACGCGTTCCTCCATTCCATGGTGCGCACGATCGTGGGCACGCTGGTAACCGTGGGGCGCGGCCAGCGCGATGCCGATTGGGTGGGCGAGGTTCTAGCGGCGTGCGATCGGCGTGCGGCGGGGGAGAACGCCCCTGCTCAGGGCCTCGTGTTCTGGCGCGTTATCTACTAAGGAAGTACGGGAACCTTTCAGTCGCAAGGCGGTGCAGCATGTTCGAGAACAAGAAGCCCTCGCCCGCGGCGCGCGCTGCCGACGAGGGAAAGGCGCACCGGGCGGTCGATCCCGCTGCGCGGCACGATGCGTTCGCGCGGTTTCGCCGTCTGTACGAAAGCCGCGATGGCGGCCTGTGCGTGTTCGAGGACGAGCACGGCCATCTGGTGGCCGTCGATGCGTCCAAGCTGGTGTAAAACGTAAGGCCCGCCGGCTGTGCTCGGCGGGTCTTACGTTTTTTCGACTCGCTAGGCGGCGGGCTTGTCCGGGATGCTCCGATCCACGAAGTAGATCTTGTACCACATGAGGAACATGTAGACGATCCAGATCTTGCGGGAGCGGTCGGCTCCGGCCTTGTGCTCGTCGAGCAGCTTCACCAGTTCGTCGGTGTTGAAGAACGTGCTTGCAAGCTCGCCGGTGAACCATTCCTTGATCTGGTTGTAGTAGCGCTCCTGGCGCAGCCAGTTCACCACGGGCACGGGAAAGCCCAGCTTCTCCTTCTGCGCCCAGTCCTTCGGGATGGCGCGCTCGGACGCTTCGCGCAGCGTGAGCTTCGTTTGCTCGCCGTTTGCTTTCAGGCGCGTGGGAATGGTGCGCGATACGTCGAACACCTGCGTGTCCAGGAAGGGCACGCGGCTTTCCAGCGAATGCGCCATCGACATCTTGTCCGTTTTCAGCAAGATGTCGCCTACCAGCCAAAAGTGCAGGTCAACGTATTGCATACGCGTAGTCTCGTCAAGGTTTTCGACCTCGGCGTACACCGGGGCGGTCAGCTTCTGCGGCGAGCACGCTTGCACGGGCCGGCGCAGAAGGCGCTCGCGCTCCTCGGGGCTGAAGGCCACACCGTTCGCGTTGGTGTAGTACCAGTCCTCGACGGTCTCGCTTGCGCGCTCCAGGTAGTTCGCGCCGCGGACGCCCAGCGCCCGTGCAGCTTTCGACGCGCCGCGCAGCAGGCCCTTCGGCGCCCAGGACAGCTTCGCGTTGGCGAACGGGGTCTGGTAGATGCGGTACCCGCCGAAGAACTCGTCGGCTCCTTCGCCCGACAGCACGGCCTTCACCTTTTTAGCGGCCTCTTGATCGACGAAGTAGAGCGCCACGGCGCTCGGATCGGCCGAAGGCTCGTCCATGTGCCATTGCACGCGCGGAAGGCTTGCCCAGTATTCCTCCTCGGAGATGTGCTTCGAGTTGTTCTCGATCTTGAGCTCGTCGGCCAGCTCGCGAGCCCAGGTGATCTCGTCGCGCTCGCCCTCGTATTCGGCGAAGCCCACGGTGAACGTTTTGATGTCCGGGTTTTCCTTGGCCAGGCACGCGGCCATGTAGCTGGAATCGATGCCGGAGGACAGAAACGATCCCACCTCCACGTCCGCCACGTTGTGGTAGCGCACCGACTCGCGCATGGCGGCGTCGATGGCGTCCACGGTGTCCTGGCGGCTGCGGTTCTCGTCGAATTCGTAGGTGGGCCGCCAGTAGCGGCGCATGGCGATGGAGCCGTCCGCGCGCACGGTCATGCAGTGCGCGGGCGGAAGCTTGAAGATTCCCTTGAAGAACGTCTCGTCCAGAGCCGAGAACTGGAAGCACAGGTACTGCTCAAGCGCCTCCTCGTTGAGCTCGCGCTGGTAAGCGGGATGCTCGAGGATACATTTGATCTCGGACGCGAAGACGAACCGGCCTTCTTGTACGGTGTAGTAAAGCGGCTTGATGCCGAAGAAATCGCGCGCGCAGAACAGCTCGCGCGTCGTGCGGTTCCAAATGGCGAACGCGAACATGCCGCGCAGGCGGTCGAGTACGCTTTCGCCCCAGGCGAGGTAGCCGGTGAGCAGCACCTCGGTGTCGGAGTTCGTCTTGAACGTCCAGCCTTCGGATTCCAGCTCGGCGCGCAGGTCGCGGTAGTTGTAGATCTCGCCGTTGAACACGATGGCGAAGTCGCCCTTCGCCGCGGCGGCTTCGGGCCCGGCGATGGGGGATCCGTCGCTTGCAAGGGCGGGGGACGTGACGGCGGCGTCATGCTCGGCGGTGGCGCGCACCATGGGCTGGTTGCCTCCCGCAAGGTCGATGAGGGACAAGCGCCGATGCCCGAGCGCGATGCCCTGGTCGAGGTACTGGCCCTCGCCGTCGGGACCGCGATGCGCCATGACGTTGCACATGGCTTTCAGGATGGGCGCGTCAGCCTCGTTCGCCCCGGTGAACCCGCAGATTCCGCACATAGTGAATGCTCCTTCGTTTCGGTACCCGACCATGATAGAGGAAAGCCGGCGTTGTCCCAAGCGCCAGGCGTCCATCACGCCAAAACCGCAGATTTGCCGCGGTGTTCGGGCGCGCCCGGCAAGCAGGCGCTGGCTTGGGAGCGCCGTGGACGGCAGCCGGCTCCGGTCGGGTGCGTTCGGTTCGGATGCGCTATCATGGTGGCCACGTGAAAAGATGGGACGGGCTGCCGATGGTGACGATGGATGGACGGGCAACGGCGAAGGCGACGGAGCATGCCGCACCGCCTGCTCGCGCGCGTATTCTGAACTGCGCGGTGAGGGAGTTTTTGGACAAAGGGTTCGCCGAGGCGTCGCTTCGCTCGATCGCTGCTGCGGCGAGCGTGACCACGGGCGCCATCTACGGGCACTTTTCCAGCAAAGAGGCGTTGTTCGACGCGCTGGTTGGACCTGCGGGAAACGAGCTGTATCGGCGCTACGCAACCATGCAGGAGCAGTTTTACACCTTGCCCGAAGACCGCCAGACCCTTCAAGGCATGCAGGGGTTCGAGCAGGTCCTGATCCATGACATGCTGGACTACGTGTACGATCATCAAGATGAGTTCGTGCTGATTCTGACAAAAGCGGCGGGTACGGCATGGGAGGGATATCTTGACAGGTTCGTCGAGCTTGAGCGGGAGAGCACCCATCGCTACGTTCGCATGATGCGCGCACGTGGGAAGACCATCGCGGACATCGAGCCTGCTACGGCGCGCATTCTGGCAAGCATGTTCTTCCGGGGCTATTTCGAACCGCTTGTCGGCGGCATGAAGCGCGACGAAGCGCATGCCTTCATCGCGTCGCTCGAGCGGTTTTTCCACGCGGGCTACGTCGAGCTCATTGCGACGCGCGAACTTGGGTAGAGGGTTGGCTCCAGATCCAGAAAAGACGAAAGCCCGCAAGAGGGGGGACCTTGCGGGCTTCGCTGCGATGGCTGGCCAGACGAGAGAAAACCACCATCGCTCGGTAAAGCAAAGAGGAGAAGTCGTCAAAGGGAGCGTCGATGCTTTTTCGGGAATCAGGAAAGGCATCACCTTCATTTGACATTTGTTAGTTTAGGCTAACTTTTAGGAAAAGTCGAGCGGCGGCTTTCAATAGGCGAGGGATTCACCGTTTCTTCACAAGTGCGCTGCGCGCGAAAGGAAGCGGGGATGGACGGCGGGCTTTCTGCTGCGGCGTGCATGCTGGCCGGGGCGCCCGCAAAACGAGCGAGGGTCGAAGATCGGACGGAACGAAGAGGCTCAAATTCTAGTAGCGTTGCCATATAACAGTGTTATACTCCTGAAAGTAAACCATAGATAACTTTTAGGAAAGGGGCTGTGTATGGACGTTGGGAACGAGGCCGCAGCGGGCGGTGCGGTTTCGACCGAGCATCATGCCTCGAAGGCGTCGAGCGAGCGCAAGGGCGGCCTGCAGGGGTCGAACCCGATTTCCCTGCTGCTTGACTGGGCTGGCGGCGTGAATCGAGCGCGCTTTGCGCTATCGGTGGTGTTGGCGGTAGTGGGCGTGGCCGGTAGCATCGTGCCGTACTACGCTGCCGGCCAGATGATCGTGGGCGTGCTGGGCGGCGTGCGCGAGTTCGGCTTCTACCTTGGCTGGTGCGGCGTGGCCGCCGCGGGCTATGCGCTGCATATCGTGTTCCACTACGCCTCGACCACGGTGTCGCACGTTTCGGCGTTCTCTACCATCTCGATGATTCGTCGTCGGATAGCCGATAAGCTGACGCGCGTGCCGTTGGGCTACGTGTTGGACACTCCTTCGGGCAAGCTCAAGAACATCATGGTGGAGAAAACCGACAGCATAGAGCCCACGCTTGCCCATCTTGTCCCGGAGATGACGTCGAACCTGCTTGTTCCGTTGGCGGTGGTCGTGTTCATGTTCGTGCTCGATTGGCGCATGGCGCTTGTGGCGCTGATTACGCTGCCGGTCGGGCTTGTGGGATACCTGGGCATGATGAAGGATTATGCCGTGTGGTACAACAAAACGGTCAAGGCGGGGGAGGATATGAACTCGGCATCGGTCGAGTACGTTAACGGCATCGAGGTGATCAAGGCTTTCGGGCAATCGGCCAGCTCGTACGAGAAGTTCTCCCAGGCGGTGGACCGCTACTCTCGCTCGTTCATCGATTGGATGAGCCACGTGCAGGTATTCCAAGACCTGGGCCTTTCCATTTGGCCGGCCACGCTGGTGACGGTTCTGCCGGTGGGTTGCCTGTTCGTTATGCAGGGCACGCTCGATCCGGCGACGTTCGTCGTGCTGGCGGTGCTGTCGCTGTCCATTTTCCCGCCTTTGTACGCGGCCATGAACTTCATCGATACGCTTGCGCAAATCGGCACCGTGGTCGAACAGATTTCCTCGGTTGTCTACCAGCCCGAACAGCGTCGTCGCGACACGCCCGCACGTGTGGAGGGCTCCCGTATCGAGCTTGACGACGTGCGGTTCTCCTACGGTCGCGAAGAGGTGATACGCGGAGCGAGCCTGGTTATCGAACCGGCGCAGGTGACGGCGCTCGTTGGGCCGTCGGGTTCGGGGAAGTCGACGCTCGCGCGCCTGATTGCGGGCTTTTGGGATGCGGGCGAAGGACGGGTTGCAATAGGCGGCGCGCGGATCAACGACATGACGGCTTCCCAGTTGAGCGGGTGCGTTTCGTTTGTCGAGCAGGACAGCTACCTGTTCGACGATACGGTCATGAACAACATTCGCAGGGGACGGCCGGGCGCGACCGATGCGGACGTGGTGGCCGTGGCGAAAGCGAGCGGATGCCACGAGTTCATCGAAGGCCTTGAGAACGGCTACGAAACCGTGGTCGGCGGTGCGGGCGGTCACTTGTCGGGCGGCGAACGCCAGCGCATCGCCATTGCGCGTGCGATGCTCAAGGATGCGCCGGTGGTCATTCTCGATGAAGCGACGGCGTATACAGATCCCGAAAACGAAGCCGTCATCGAGCAAGCGGTAGGCCAGCTTGTGGCGGGCAAGACTCTCGTTGTTGTGGCGCACCGGCTTTCGACTATCGTCGACGCCGACAAAATCGTGGTGGTAAACGATGGGCGCATCGAGGCCGAGGGAACGCATGCCCAGCTCATGGAATCATGTGCGCTGTACGCCGGCATGTACAACGCGCATATCGACGCCAAAGACGCAACGCTTGCCGAGTCGGACAAGGGAGATCAGCATGTTGTCAACGTTTAAGAAGTACTTCGCCTTCGGGGGCAGCTACGTTGCCTACCTGAAGCGCGGAATGGTGTGGTCGGTGCTCAACTCGTTCTTCGAAGCATGGCAGATGATGGCGCTTGCCGTGGTGCTGCTCGCGTTGGCGGACGGAGCCGTGACGGAGTCCACGCTGTGGACGTCGCTGCTCATCATGCTGGGGAGCATCGTCGGATGCTTCGTCACGATGCATTTCAAGAGCAGGAATTTCTGCAAGGGGAACTTCTCCATGACGGGCGAGAAGCGTACGCAGATCGGCGATCGCATGCGCTACCTTCCCATGGGCTACTTCAACGAGAACAGCCTGGGCGACATCGCGTCGACCATGACCAACACGCTCGACGACGTGCAGAACGCGGGCGGCCAGGTGTACATGAACGTCATTTCGGGATTTGTGTTCTCGGCGATCGTCGCGGTGATGCTGGTGTTCTTCGATTGGCGCCTTGGGCTGGTGGTCGTGGCCACGATTGCTGTTTTTCTGCTGGTCAACGCCTGGATGCAGCGCGCGGCGCGCAACGTGTCCGGCCGACGCGTGGCGGCTCAGAGCGCTATCGTGGGCGCTGTTTTGGAATACGTTCAGGGAATGAGCGTGGTGCGCGCGTTTTCGCTGACGGGGGACGCGGAGCGGCGCCTTGACGCGGCTATCTCCGAATGCGAGCGCATGAACGTGGCGATAGAGCTGCGCTTCATGGGGTTCGCCATTTTGCAGGCGCTGGTAACGAAGACGTCAAGCGTGGCGATGTGCCTGGCATCCGCGTGGTTCTGGATTCAGGGGACCATGGATGCAGGCGTGTGCCTGGTGGCCATCGTCGCGTCGTTCATGGTGTACGGGAAGCTGGAAGCCTCGGGCTTGTTCGCCAGCCTGCTGCGCCAGATCGACATTTGCATGGACAAGGTGAACGACATGATAGCCACGCCGGCCATGAGCGAAGGCGCGGGCGTCTCGTGCGCGCGCAACCTTGACATCGAGGTGCAGGACGTTTCGTTCGGGTACGGCGATCGTACGGTGATCGACCGGGTCTCCCTGGCCATTCCTCAGAACACCACGTGCGCCATCGTGGGGCCGTCGGGGTCGGGCAAGACCACGCTCACCCAGTTGATCGCACGATTCTGGGATGTTGACCAGGGGCGCATCACGCTTGGCGGCACCGATGTGCGCGATTGGAAGGTGGACGACCTGCTTGCCAATTTCTCGATGGTGTTTCAGGGCGTGTACCTGTTCGACGATACCGTCGAGAACAATATCAGGTTCGGTCGCCCGAACGCTTCGCGCGCGGAGGTCGAGGAGGCTGCTCGGAAAGCATGCTGCCACGAGTTCATCGAGAGGCTGCCCCAGGGGTACGAGACGCGTTTGGGGGAGGGCGGCGCTACCGTGTCGGGCGGCGAGCGGCAGCGCATCTCCATTGCGCGCGCCATCTTGAAGGACGCTCCCATTGTCATCTTGGACGAGGCTACGGCCAACGTGGACCCGGAGAACGAGCGCGACTTGCAACGGGCGGTGGAAGCGCTCACGCGCAACAGGACCGTTATCATGATCGCCCACCGGTTGAAGACCGTTCGCAATGCCGATCAAATCATCGTGCTTGACCGGGGACGTGTTGCGCAGCGCGGTACGCACGACGAGCTGATTCGCCAGCGGGGCATCTACGCCGACTTCGTGGGCATGCGCGAGAAGGCGATCGGCTGGAAGCTGGGCGGCGCGTCGAGCGGCGTGCCTGCGACTGCTTCGGGCTCGTAGCGCACGGCAGGAGGCGGTCGGCCGTGCTCGCTACCGAATACGGGCTTGTGCGCGAAGACGGCGCAGCGGACGCCCGCGCGAAGACGCTGTCTTCGCAATTTGCTCGAAGCGCGGTGGACGTTGTCGTGCCTTTAGCCCCCGACCTAGGGTCGGGTTACTATCGGCGTCTATCCCCGTGCTCGGGGATAAACGTGTACGTGGGCGATGTGACGTTTCGCGAAGACGTCGCCTTGGTTGAGCGCGCAGTGCGCGAGACGTTCTCGCTCACCTTCTGTCTTTCGGGCGAGCTCGAGTGGCGGAAGGTGGGCGAGCGCGGCGGGGTGCGACTCGAGCGCGGCGATTGCTGCGTGTACCGCAACGGCGCATTCGCGTTCGAGAACCGCTACGAGGCGAGCAGGCGTTCGTTCGGCATGGGGATAGACCTGCATCCCGGTCGATTCGGGTCGGTGATGCGCCGCCTTGCGGACAGAGGCTTCGTCGCCGATTGTCGAGAACCGTCTTCTTGCGTGAAGAAGGTTCGGCCTTCGCGTTCGATCGAGCCTCTCGTGCACGATCTTCTGAGCTGTTCGTACTCCCATGATCTGAAGGCGCTGTATCTTGAGGGGAAGGTGCTCGAGATCGTTTCGGCGCTTCTGAGCGAGGTTGTGCCCGAATCAGGATCGGACGGCGGTGCGTGCAGGCCGGCGTTGGCCGAGGTCGACGCTTTGGAGCGCGTGCGCCGCGCGTTGGACGAGCGGTGCTTCGAGCATGTTTCCGTTGCCGAGTTGGCCAAGCTGTCGCTCATGAGCGAATCACGGCTTCGCAGCGAGTTCAAGTTGCGTTACGGGACGTCCGTCCATCAGTACCTGCTGGACCGGCGCATGGTTCGAGCGTGCGAACTGCTTGAACGCGGTTACCGGGTCAAGGACTCCGCCGCGATGGCGGGATACAGCAACATCAGCCACTTCGGCGACCAGTTCAAGCGAAGGTGCGGCATGACACCGGGCGAGTACGCTCGGCGCTTCCGGGAATAACCTGTCGTTTCAAGCGTTTCGGAGTACGGAAAAAGCGTTTTCGGGGAGAAACGAGGAGGCCCTTTCGTTATTGTTAGTTTTAGTTAACTAACAAGCGGCACGTCCGCGTATCGACGATAGGAGAATGCGATGGAGAGCGCGACGCAGGAAAAGAAAAAACTTGGAATCAAGGACTTCGCCCTCATGGGCATTTTCGGGGCGGTCATGTTCGCCCTGGCCATGGTTCTTATGATGGTGACCGGCGTGACCCCTGTCGTGTACTTGTTCTACCCGGCCGTGTTCGCGTTCGCAAGCGGCCCGCTTTTCATGCTTGTCGCGGTGAAGGTGCGCACGTTCGGGGCGTTTCTCGTTCCGTCGGCGGTCATGGGGGTTCTCCTGGGACTCATGGGGGCTCAGACGCTGCTGATTACCGTGATCGTATTCGGCCTGATTGCCGAGGCCATAGCCAATTCCGGCTCGTATCGCGACTTCAAGCGCATAGCGATTGCGTACGTCGTGCTCATGCTGGGATTCTACGCAGGGGACATCGCTCCTATCTACGTATTCACCGATTGGTACATCCAGCAGGCGACCGGCGGAGCTGCCGGCGTTGACATGACGTACCTCAACGAACTGATCGGTACCGCGAAAAGCTGGTTGGGAATCGCGTCGGTCATCGCTTGCGTCGTTGGCGCTGCGGCGGGAGTGGTTGTCGGGCGCAAGATACTGAGGAAGCACTTCGTAAAGGCCGGCTTGGTGTAGCCGCTCGTCCAAAAGGGCGATTGCGGAATCCTGAAGATAGGAGCGTTTGGTGGATCAGTCTTTCGTCTTGGCGAGCCCCGCCTGCATCAGGTACATCGATCCGCGCGTGAAGCTCGTGCACGTTGCGATTGCCGGTGTTTTGCTGTTCGTGGTGCGGTCTACCGGGGGAATCTTGCTCAGCGATGCGTTCATGGTCGTCGCGCTGCTGTTCTTCGGATTGTACGGCTGCGCCGCGAGGCTGATTGCCGTTACGGGCGCGTTGCTGACGGCTTCGCTTCTGCTTGCGAGCGTTCCCGGTGCGGTTGCGGCTGCGGCGGGCATGTCCGTTTTCATATTCTTCAAGTTCACGCCCCTTGCCGGCGTGTACTTCATGATGACGAAAAGCGTCAGCCCGAGCGAATTGGCGAACGCGCTCGAACGGCTCAGGCTGCCGCGCGCCCTTACCATCACGCTTGCCGTGACGCTTCGCTTCCTTCCCACGATCGGGCAGGAAGTGGGGGCCATGCGCGACTCCATGAGGATACGCAACATTCCCTTGACGGTTCTCAACGTGCTCAAAGCTCCCTTGACCATGATGGAGTTCGTTATGGTTCCTCTTATGATGCGGTTCGTCAAGGTGGCCGAGGAGCTTGCTGCCGCGGCTTGCGTACGCGGTATCGAACGTCCGGGCGTCAGGGGATCCCTGCTTGAGATGCGGCTGCGTTTCAGGGATTTCGCGTACCTTGGTGCGGTGGTGGGTTGCGCTGCGTTTCTAGCATGCTTCGAAAGCAGGATGATTTCATGAACATCGTTGAAATGGAGCACGTGAGCTTTTCCTATCAAGGTGCGCAGGGCGCAGCCTTGCACGATGTTGCCCTATCGGTTCGCGAAGGCGAGTTCGTGCTGGCCACCGGACGCAGCGGATGCGGAAAAACCACGCTTACGCGGCTGATGAACGGCTTGATCCCTCATTTCTTCCCGGGCAACCTGTCGGGCAAGGTGTTGGTGGGGGGAAGGGACGTACGCCAGCTTGCCACGTACGAATTGGCCGCCACGGTAGGGTCGGTGTTCCAGGATCCTCGATCGCAGTTCTTTACGACGAACACGGTGTCCGAGGTGGCGTTTGGCTGCGAGAACCTGGGCTTACCTTCCGACAGGATCGCATCGCAGGTCGAGGGTGCCTTCGCCGATTTCGCCATCGAGCATTTGAGGAACCGGAGCATCTTCGATCTTTCAAGCGGCGAGAAGCAGAAGGTGGCGCTTGCGTCTACGTACGCAATGGAGCCCAACCTGTTCGTCCTTGACGAGCCGTCCGCCAATCTTGACGTTCGGGCTACGCTCATGTTGGCCGACGTTTTGGCGGAACTGAAGAGGCGCGGGCGCACCGTCGTGGTGTCTGAGCATCGCCTGTACTACCTTATGGAGCTTGCCGATCGAGTGGTGTTCATGGAGGATGGGAGGATCGTGGACCAATGGACGCCCTCCCGGGCTCGTTCCCTTTCGCGGGACGAGCTGATGCGTCGTGGGCTTCGATTGTTCGATCTTGACGATGTGGCGCCTGCGCGCGCTGATTCGGCAGCGGCGGACGGCAGAGCGGGGCGTGCGGCGGGCGATGACGGCGCCGCGCCTGCATCTGCGGATCGACGGGTGCAGGCGGATGTGCCCGTGTCGCCGCTTTTGCACGTGCGCGACGTGCGGCTGTCTTTTGGCGAGCGCGCTGTGTTGTGCGGCGTGGAATTCGATGCAGGAGGGCATGCGGGCGCCCGCTGCGCGCAGCGGGCGGAGGTTATCGGCATAACCGGGCCCAACGGGGCGGGAAAGACCGCGCTCGCGCGTTGCCTTTGCGGTCTTTCGCGCCGCTGCCGCGGAACTGTAGAGCTTGACGGGCGCATGCTTCGTCGCCGGGCGCGCTCCCGCTCGATGTACTTCGTCATGCAAGATGCGGATTACCAATTGTTCACCGAAAGCGTCGAGGACGAGTTGCGCCTTGGCAACGAGGACGACGGGACCCTTGACGAACGGGTGCGCGACGTGCTTGAGCGGTTGGGGATGGCGTCGCTGCGAGGCGTTCATCCGATGGCGCTTTCGGGCGGGCAGAAGCAGCGCGTGACCATTGCATCCGCCGCTGTGAGCCCCGCGCGCGTTCTGCTTTTCGACGAACCGACAAGCGGGCTTGACGGCCACAGCATGCGCAGCGTGTGCGATATCGTGCGCGACCTTGCTTCTCGGGGGCGGCTCGTGTTCGTAATCTCCCATGATCTCGAGTTTTTGGCGGGAGCGTGCGATCGGATCATCCACGTGCGCGACGGGGAAGTGACCGACGACTTTCTTCTGGTTGGACAAAACGTCGCTCGGCTTCGGTCGTTGCTGTTTCGCGGCGCCTCTGCTTGATCGGGCGCGGAAGATTCGGCGCGTCGTGCGACGAGCACCGAGTTTTGCTGCGGCCGATAGTGATAGAGATGACTTGCGCGCAAAAACCTGCCCTCGCTGGCAGGTTTTTGCGTTTAGGGGTCGTTGAGTCGGGCGTTGTTTCGGGCGTCGCTTCGCTTGCTTTTCGTTTTGCCTGGTCACGAAGCTGGGCTGCTGCGCCGTGCGTTTGCGAGTGCTCGCTCGGTTGGATCAAACGACCCCAAACCGTCAAAACCTGCCAGCGAGGGCGAGTTTTCGCGCGCAAGTCCCCTTTGCGGGCGGGAAGGTGCGCTCGCTGGCATCCTGGAACCCCTTGTTGCTCGGCTGCGATTCGGCATGTTTCGAAAATAGTAACCTTTAGCTAACAATTGAGGTATGATGGAGCATGGACATGATGAACGGATGGGGGGGCGAGGCAAGCTGAACGTGTGGTGAAGGAGGGCGAAAGATGGCGGATCCGATTGACGTGCGACCTTTGAGCGAGTCTCCCGTGTTTGCCGGCATACCGATGGAAGAGCGTGCGTCTTTGATTGCGGATGCGAAGGGCATGCTGCGCCGGTATCCTGGCGGCAGTTTGGTGCGCCGAGCGGGCGACGGGCTTGATTTCTACCCGGTGGTCGTGTCCGGCCGCGTGCAAGCTTCTTTGCCGCAGGGCGGGCTGGACCGCATCGTGTCCCTATTCGGCCCAGGCGATTCGTTTGCCGAGGCCGTCGCTTCGTCTTTGCGGCGCTGTCCCGTTGACATTCGCGCGCTTGAGGACACGGTGCTGCTGTGCATTCCCGCTGCCGGGCTTCGCGCCTGTTCCCATGCGTGGGCATCGACTTTGCATGGAAACCTCATGAGCGAGATGTCGAAGAAGGTGCTGGTCCTCAGTCGCAGCCTTGCGGTCTTGAGCGAGCCGCGCCTGTCCGATCGCGTTCTGGCGTATCTGGACACGCTGCCGCGCAATGCGGACGGGAGCGTGACCGTTCCGTTCGGACGCAGGGAATGGGCGGCGTGCCTGCGCGTGGCGGACAAGTCGCTGATCCGCGAGCTCAAGGTCATGCAGGATGACGGCGTCATCGAGGTGGACGGTCGCACGGTTCGCGTGCTGCGGCAAGCTCGCTAGAGGGGGTGGCGGCCCCAGCTCGTCGGCTGCAAATCGCCTTGCCCATTCTTGGCGGGCATGCCTTCTCAAAAAAAGTTATACAAAGGTAACATAGATCACTGACAAGGGGATTTCGCACTGCGTATACTGCGCTCATGCGGATTGCCGAATGCCTGCCAACAACAGGTGGGCGAGGGTTGACGTGCTGCGCCGAGGGATGGTTCCGGTCGGGCGGTGCGATGGAGCTGCAGGGCGAGAACTTGCAGCTTTTAAAATACCCTGAAGTTAGCCTTGGCTAATTAAATACGGCAACCGCGCATGAAGGTCCCCCGTGGAGCGGGCGGAGCGCATGCCGCCCGCTTGCGAACGCGAAGCGATAGAGCCAGTTCAGTGAAAGGATAGGCAACATGACCGAGATACGCGAGGGCATGCAGGATGCGTCCTTGTCACGCCGCGACTTCCTCAAGGCGGCAGCAGGCGCCGCCGTTGTCGCAGCGGCGGCGGGCGTGGCGCTGCCGGACATCAACGCGAGCAAGGCGTTTGCGGCAAGCGCGGCGCCGCTGTCGGGCGCTTATGCGGCACCGGGCACTTACACGGTGACGGCGAACTTGTACGTGGACAAGCGCGATTCGCCTATCGGCAAGAACGCGTACGTCACGAATCCGGGAAACCCGCCCTTCAACAAGCCCACTTCGCCCGTTGCGAACAATGCGACGCTCGTGGTGGCCGAGGGCGGTGCGAAGCTCTTGACCGTACCCATTGTGAACAGCTCGTTCGGCGTATTGGAGATCGCCTCGGCCTCGCAAGACGGTCTGGTGCGCATCACCGAGAAGAAGATGGGGAAGTGGGTCATGCCGAACTTCCTGTGGTCTTCTCCTTACGACGAGCGTGTTGTCTCGCTGACGTTCGACGTGACGAACTTCGCCGGCGGCTCGGCGGTCGCGACGTTCGGCCCTTCGGCCGAGTACGCATCGTTTCCCCTGTACAAGGGATGCAAGACTTGGGATCTGCATCTTGTTGCCGATTTGGGCGCTGCGTAACGTTCCCTATGCGCTGAAGCCGGCTGCTGCATCTGCGGCAGCCGGCTTTTCGAGGTTCCGTGACAGGTGCGCTTGGCGCTGGAGGCGCTGCGCGAACGGCCTGCATCGCGGTTGATCGCACGTTGCATGAAACAGAAACGAGGAATGAAACCATGAAGAACAAGGTGAACAGAGCAAGCGATTCGCTTGCGGGCGCCGTTCTTGCCGTGCTCTTGGTCGCTGCGTTGGTTCTGTCGCAGACGCCGGCCGGTTTTGCGTACGCATCTGCGCTCGGGCTGGCGGACGCGCCGACGCATGCGCAAGGCGCAGAGGCTGCCGACGCTGCCGAAGGCGGCGCCCCTGGCGGCGAGGGCGAAGACGCGGCTGCGGCGCCGCTTGCGGAGCGCAGCGGGGAAGCGGACGATGCGGCGCGCAGGTCGCTCGACCGGGTTGACTCGCCGGACGGGAACGCATCTGCGAAGGAGGCTGCGTCTTCCTCCGCAGAGCGCGCGCCGGACGCCGTCGAAAAGCCGGCATCGACAAGCGCGGAAGGCGAATCCCGTGAAGGGGGTGCGAGCCTTGCCGTCGTCGGAGGCAGTGCTTTCGGCGAGCAGGCGGGGCCGCAAGGCGAAGGCTCCGAACCGTCGCGGGCCGCGCTCGGCAGCGCGCAAGGCGAAGGCTACGTTGCCCCTCAGGGCGCGAGCAGCGCCGAGCTTGCCGCAGGAACCTATACGGTTTCCGCCAACGTGTCCATGATGACGCCGATGGGCATTCGCGGGTATGCGACCAATCCCGCGAACCCTGAAGGAATCGGCGGCCAGATGGGCGTTCCTGCTGCGGCCGTGACGAACGGCAGCACGTTGGTCGTGGCGGCCGACGGAACCAGAACGCTCACGTTTACGCTGATCAACCCCGTGTTCACGGTGCAAGCCGCAGGGTCTTCCCCTAGTGCTTCCGTGGTGGAGGCCACGCGGGTTCCCATCGAGCTGAAAAGCGACGACAGCCAGTACAACGACGATCTGGCCAGCGCCGGCATCACGTCGCGCATTTCCACGGTTACGGTGGAGCTGAAGGACTGGAGCGGAACGTATACGCTCCAGGGCTGCACGGAGTACGCCACCACGTTGAGAAAGTCGTTCAACATCGACCTGGACTTGACGGTTGATCTTGCCAATGCCGTGCGCGTTGTCGAGGGAGATTTCTCGAAGACGTTCGTCGACGACGAGGCGCGCGTGTCGGTGACGGTGAGCGTGGAGGAGGGTTCGTCGGCGTTCGAATCGATCCAATCCGCCGAGCTTTCGGCGCAGCTCGTCGAAGACGAAGGACGCCGCTCGGCGGTGAAGCCCGCGCTCGGTCGGCAGTATCAGAAGGCTCCCGACTTCAGCTTGCTGGACGTGCGCCTGATTTCGGGCGGCGCGGATATTGCGGTTGACGACAAGGTGAAGTTCTCCGTTTCGCTGCCGGGCGAAAGCGGTTCCGAAGTGTTCTTGCACAAGGGCGCATCCCTGACTGCTCTTCCGGCTGCGCAGGCGGACGGCTCCCTGACGTTCGACAGCGCGCGGCTGGGATCGTTCGTGGTGACTTCGGCTCCGGGAGAGGCGAACGTTCGGTGGCTTCGGTCGTACACGTACGCCGACGGTGCTTCGGGCACGTCGGCAACGTGGGTGACCAACGGCTACAACGAAGCCGTGAACAACGACGCGTTGGATATGGACAAAGAAGAAGTCTTGTCGAATTTGTACGAAAGGTTGTACTTGCCCTTCGTGGGCGCCGTGGGCGCTCGCGCGCATGACGGAGCCGCGGTCGATCAGGCGTTGGAGCTGGTGAAAGAGTCGTCCGGCTTCAGCGATCCCGCCATCGAGGGTCTGTACGCGATGGGACTCCATGTCGACATGACCTCTTTGGGAAGCAACCGAGTGCCCCTGGCGGCCGGGTTCGTGTCGACGATCGGCAACGGCAACTGCGCCTTGAGCGGCACGCTTCCGGTAAGCGGCAAGAACGTGGCGATCTATCTGGTGGAAGGAACGGCGGACAAGCTGACCAGCGCGACCAAGGTCGACGCGGCTATCGGCGGCGGCACGGCGTTCTTCGACATCCTTCCCGTTGACGGCAACGCCGTTGCGAACCTTGACGGGCTGGACGGCAGGCTGCTCAACGGCGCGTACCTCCTGAACGGGCACAAGGACTGGATGAACTCGGAAAACGTGGCGTACTACGTGGCGGTGGCCGAGGCTCCTGCGAAGATCGAGAAGCCGACCCCTGCCCAGGGCCTGGTGTACAACGGGCAGGAGCAAACAGGCGTCGCTCCGGGCGAAGGCTATCGCGTTTCCCTGACGGGTTCGGCCGTTGATGCCGGCTCCTATACCGCGCTGGTCACGCTCGAGGACGGCTATACGTGGGCGGACGGGTCGAAGGGCGCTGCGACGCTTGCATGGACCATCGGGAAAGCGCAGCTGACCGCCGCGTACCGCAGCGAAACGGTCGCTGCGAACGAGGCTCCGCGACTGTCCGTGGACGTGTCCGGGTTCGTGAACGGGGAGACGGCGGCCTCGGCGAAGGGCTTCGCCGCGCCGACGGTTTCCGCCCCGACGTCTTTGGAGGCGGGTGCAGCGTACAGCCTGACGCCTGTGGGCGGCGCGGCTGCGAACTACGCGTTTTCCTACCGCAGCGGCGTGCTGACGGTTGCCGAAGCGCAGGCTCCGGCGCTTGCGCCCGGCACGTACGCGGTGACGGCGAACCTGTTCGTCCCCTCGTCTGAAAACGACATTTTGCATCTGACGGCCTACATGACCAATCCCAAGAATCCAATGGAGCCCGAGGGAAGCCCGAACTTCGGGATTCCCACCGACCCGATGTCCGACAACGCGAAGCTCGTGGTCAAGGAGGACGGTACGAAGCTGCTCGAACTGGAGCTGCCGAATCCGGCGTTCACCCTGATCGATTTCGGAACGCCGGCGAGCGGCGCGCAGGTGCTCGGCATCGAGCGCGACGGCAAGCCGTACGGCGCCAACGCACAGGGCCGCATCGTCAAAGCCGCTGTCAAGCTGGACGGCAACGATCCCGTCTTGACGTTTCCCGGGAGCCACGTGTATGCAGCTCCCTTGCGTCTGGATAAAACGTGGGGCCTGTCGCTGGCCGTGGACTACGCCAGCGCCGTGAAGCTGTCCGACAGCACCGACCTGGCCGTTCCGGGCGACAACGGAGGCTCTGCAGGAGGCGGTTCCGGCGGGGCGGGCTCTGGCGGGGAATCCTCTGGCAATGGCGGCGGATCCGCAAGCGCGGGCGGCTCCGGCAGCGCGAGCAGCGGCTCGGGCAACGCCGCCAGCGGCGAGGACGTTCGGCGCGGCACGCTGGCCGCCGGCACCTACACGGTGTCCGCCAATATCTGGCTGAGCAGGCAAGACACGGGGCTTCCGTTGAATCCGCATCTGACCAGCGGGGATTTCCCGCCCATGAACCCGGTGGCGCGCAACGCCGTCCTGACCGTCGATGCTGCCGGGCGCGCTGCGGTGCAGGTTCCCATCGTCATTCAGTCGAGGATCATGACGGTGAACGCCATCAACGGCTTGCGTATCGTGGACTCCAGCTCGAATGGTGGCGGCCTGTCTTCGATCACGGTCGACCTGGGCGTGCTGGAAGACGCCGCTTCGGTGGTCTCGCGATCGTGCACGGTGGACGTTACCATCGGGGATATGGCCATGGCTATCGGCGGGTCCATCTTCGGCGGCGAGCGCAACCATACGTATCCGGCTACGTTCCAAATGAACCTCTCCGGCGTGCCCGCTTCGGGCGGCGGCTCGATTCCCGCTGCGGCCCTGGCCGTGATGAACGGCTCGGCGTCGGGCGATGCGGCGGCCAATGCCGAAAAGGCTACCGCCGAAGCTCTGGCTGCGGCCGAGGACAAGGCTGCGCGCGCCAAGGCCAAGGGCGTTGCGACGAAGTCGAACCCGGCGCAAGCCGAATCCGACAGCGCTTCGACCGGCGATCCGGCTCTTGTGATCGGTTTGGGCGCGCTGGCCACGTTGGCCGTGGCCGGAGCGGCGGCGGGCACGTTCGCCTACCGCAGGAAGCGCGTGCCTTCGAAGGCTAAGGCCCGCTTCTAGCGTGCACGACTGAATGCGAGCCCGTCCGCCAGTCGCGTCGTGCGGACGGGCTCGCAGCTCTTTATTTGAAGGAACGACCCGGAAACGAGGTAGGCATGAATCTGACAAGGCGCGCGTTCTGCGCGTTTGCGAGCACGGCCGTAGCAACGGCGGCCGTGGGTTTGGCGGGCTGCTCGTCGAGCGGCCCCGATCAAGGCGATACGGCGCTCGGCACGGTCGACCTGGTTGCGCAGCCCGAAAGCCGCGAGCTCATGGGCAGCCCCGATGCGTGCACTGCGCGCGTCGGCTTGATCATGGGCCCGCCATCCATGGGCCTTTCGCAGTTCATCGTGGCGGCGCGAGCCGGCAAGACGTTCAACGACTTCCAGTTCGAGCTGAGCGGCGTGGACTACGTGGGCCTCTCCGCCGCGTTCAACCAGGGCAGCTACGATATGTGCACGCTGCCGTCCAATATCGGCCCCATCCTGTACAACAACAAGGAGCTGAAGAACGACTACCAGGTGATAAGCGTCAACAACCTGGGCGTGCTCTACGGCATCACCACCGATCCGTCGGTGGCTGCCGTGGACGACCTTGCGGGTCGCACGGTGTACAGCTACGGCGAAGGCGGCACGCCCGAGTACACGATCGAGGCGTTGCTGGGCAAGATGGGCAAGGCGGGGTCGTTCAACCTTGAGTTCAAGTCGTCGCCGTTCGAAGTGCTGAATCTTTTGCAGGACGAACCGAACTGCGCGGCCATCCTTCCGCAGCCGTTCGTGTCGCTTTCGAAGCTCATGGTGGACCCCCTGTACGCGCCTATCGACATCACCAAGGAATGGGATGCGGCGTTTGCCGACACGGGGAGCCAGGCCGTTACCACGACCACGATCGTGAACCGGAAGTTTCTCGAAGAGCACGAGCAAGCCGTGATCGAGTACCTGCGGATGGCGGGACAATCGGTGGCGTGGTCGCTCGAGAACATGTCGGCCGCGGCTGCCCTGCAAGAGGAGCTGGGGACGTTTCTGAACAACGCCGTGGCGCTGGACGCTATGCCCCAGATCAGCATGGTGAGCTTGACGGGAACCGACATGCGCACGGCGCTTTCGGGCTTTCTCGAGGAGCTGTACCGCTCGAACCCCGACTCGATTGGCGGCAAGGTTCCGGACGACGGGTTCTACTACCTGCCTCCCGTGGGCCAGCTTGACGATGCGGGCAGCGCGGGCGCGTAGGCCATGGGCGAACGGCGAGCGAAAGAGCTGCTGAGGCGGCTGGGCGTGCGCATCGGGCGGGCGCGCGAAATGCGTGATACGGGCGAGGCCCCGCGCATGCAGGTGGCTCAGATAGCGCAGAAGCTGGGTATGCCCGAGGACAAGGTTGCGCAGGTTGTGCAGATGGTCAGGGAAAACGGCATGGACGACTCCCAGATGGGCTTCATGATGAGAACGGCCGTGTCCCGCGGCGTCGGCAGAGATCAGATCATGCAGATGATGACCTCCATGGGCGTTTCTTACCGGCAGGTGGTGCGCGTCATGCAGGCGCAAAGCCTCATGGACGACGAGGAAGCGCAGCTTGTTTTGGAGGAGGAACGCGCCGGGCGGGAGCGCGTCGTTGCCGCCCGAGGCGCGTCGAGGCGCATCGCAGGGGCGAAAAAGGCGCTGATCGTGCTGTTCTGGCTGGTTGTATGGGAAGTGCTCGATCGGGTGGTGGACAACCGCCTGGTTCTGGCCGGTCCTGTTCGGGTGCTGGAGGCGTTGGCGGAGCAGGTGGCGAAGCCCGACTTCTGGCTGATCTGCGGCGCTTCCACGGCGCGTATCGCCGCGGGGTTTCTCCTGTCGTTTTCCGTAGGGCTGCTGTTGGCTTTATTGGCGTACCGTGTGGCCGTCGTACGCGACTTCATCGATCCCGTGATGTCGCTTCTGCGCACTATTCCCGTTATCTCGTTCATCATCATGCTGCTTATCTGGGTGGGCAACCAGGCGTTGACCGTGTACCTGGCGTTCTTGATCGTGCTGCCGCTGGCCTACACGTCCACGCTTGCCGGATTCGAGAGCGTGGACCGGCACCTGCTGGAGATGGCGCGGGTGTTCAAGCTGTCCAGATGGCGCACGTTCATGTACGTGTACCGCCCTGCGTTCATGCCGTTTCTGGTGGCAAGTTCCCGCATATCGCTGGGAATGAGCTGGAAAAGCGGCATCATGGCCGAAGTTCTGGCCGTGCCCAAGCCCTCTATCGGCAAGGAGATGAGCCTGGCGCGCACGTACCTGGACACGCCCGATCTGTTCGCGTGGACGGTGATGGTCATGGTGCTGAGCTTGGCGTTCGAGAAGGCGTTCATGGCGCTGTTGAAACGCGCCGGACGTCCGCTGGGCGGCTTTCTGGGCGTGCGCGACGACGAGCGCGAAGGGCGCGCCCGACGCGGGCGGCGCGACGAGGGCGGCGCGAGCGACGCGGGAAAGGGCGATGCCGCATGGACATCGTGATGGAGCGCGTGGACAAGTCGTTCGGAGACGCGCGCGTGCTGGCGGGCGTGACGTGCACGCTTTCCGAAGGCGGCGTGTACTGCCTGATGGGGCCTTCGGGCGCGGGCAAGACCACCTTGCTGCGCGTGCTTCTGGGCCTTGAGCGCGCCGACGCGGGGCGCATCGAGGGCGCGCCTTCCGGCGCGGTTTCGGCGATGTTTCAGGAGGATCGCCTGTGCGAGACGCTGACGGCCGTGGAGAACGTGGCGTTGGTGCTGCCCGCGCGGGCCAGCCGACGCCAGATCCGCTGCATGCTGGAGAAGATCCTTCCCGCGGATTGCCTGAAGCGCCCGGTGATGCAGCTTTCGGGCGGCATGCGCCGACGCGTTTCGCTGGCAAGGGCGGTTGCCTATCCCGGCAGCGCGATCGTGCTGGACGAGCCGTTCACCGGGCTTGATGGGCAAACCAAGCGCGCGGTCATCGAGTTCTTGCTGGCCGAGCGACGCGGACGCACGCTTTTGGCGTCAACGCACAGCGACGAGGACGTGGCGCTTCTGGGCGCCCGAAAAATCATGTTAGCCGATATAACGAAGGGGGCTGCGCGATGATAGACGCGACGAAGACCATGAAGCAGACGGTGTTGGACGAGCCTTTGTTCGGGGAGTTCCTGGTGTCGAAGGGGTTTCCGTTTTCGCTGGACAACCCTATAGCCGACCTGGTGACGTTTGCCGACGTGGTGCAGGTGCGCCAGCTGGACGAGCGCGCGTTTCTAGCCGAGTACGAGCGGTATCGCGTGCGCGCGAAGGGGGAATAGGGGGCGGGCATGTACACCGTTGGCATCGATATCGGCGCATCGTCGGTGAAACTCGTGGCGCTTACGGACGCCGAGGAGCTTGCGTGGCGCGAAAGCCGCCTGCATCGCGGGGCCGCGCTCGCGTGCCTGCGCGATATGCTGGCCGTTTTGGCGTCCAAGCTGCCGGAGGGCGAGTGCGCGGGCTGGGCCGCCGCCGGATCGGGGGCGGCGGCGCTGCGGGGCATCGATCCCGCTTGCCTTATGCTGGAAGAAGTGCCGGCGGTGTGCCAAGGAGCGCAGCTTCTGGCGCCCGAGGCGCGCTCGGTCATCGAGATAGGCGGGCAGTCGGCGCTGTTCGTTACGGGCGTCGGGTCGGGGCAGGTGCCTCAGTTCGCCATGAACGAAAGCTGCGCGGCGGGCACGGGGTCGTTTTTCGAGGACCAGATGGAGCGATTGGGGCTTGCCCTGGAGGAGTACTCGGATCTGGTGGAGGGCGCGGTTTCGGTGCCGCGCATCTCCGGGCGCTGCGCGGTGTTCGCAAAAACCGACATCATCCATCACCAGCAGGAGGGCGCGTCGGTTCAGGACATTCTGCTGGGTCTGTGCTTCGCCATGGTGAAAAGCTACAAGGCCACCATCGTGCGCGGGCTGCCCGTGGCGCGCCCGGTGGCGCTTTCCGGCGGCGTTTTGGCGAACCGCGGGGTGGTTCGGGCGGTGCGCGAGGTGTTCGAGCTTGGAGAAGGCGAGCTTTTGCACGCGCCCGACCATCTGTTTTTCCAAGCGGCGGGCGCGGCGCGCGAGGCCCGGGCGCAAGGCGGGCGCACGCTTTCCGGCAAAGACGGCTGCCGCCCCCTTGCGATAGGCGACCTTGCCGTGCGGTTGGCTGAGCATACGGTCGTCGACGACCTGCCCCGGCTGCGCGCGCTGCCGTCCGTGCCGGTCGAGGCGAGGCCCGGGTTTCGGCTGCGCCCGCGGCCCTGGTCGGCTTCGACGGGCGAGCCGGTGGACTGCGCGCTGGGAATCGACGTGGGGTCCACGTCGACGAACCTGGTGCTGCTGGACGCACGGGGCGCGTTGCTGGACGCGCAATACCTGCGCACGCGCGGCGACGCGCGACGGGCGGTGCGCGAGGGCTTGGACTCGCTTGCGAAGCGCCTGGGCTCCGCCGTTCGCGTGACGGCCGTGGGCGTGACGGGTTCGGGGCGCAGCATGATCGGGAAGATGGTTGGCGCCGATGCGGTACGCGACGAGATCACTGCGCAAGCGCGCGCCGCCGTGGCTGCCGACGCGCGGGTCGACACCGTGTTCGAGATAGGGGGCCAGGACTCCAAGTACGTCAGCTTGAAGGACGGGCGGGTGGCCGATTTCCAAATGAACAAGATATGCGCGGCGGGCACCGGGTCGTTCGTCGAGGAGCAGGCTGCGCGCCTGGGCATCGAGCTTGCCGACTACGGGCCGCTGGCGCTGTCCTCGAAGGCACCTATTGACCTGGGGGAACGCTGTACGGTGTTCGTGGAAACAGCCATCAACGCGGCTTTGGCGAAAGGCGCGTCGACGGCCGATGTGGCGGCGGGCCTGTGCTTGTCGGTGGTGCGCAACTACCTGCATCGCGTGGTGGGAACCAAGCCGGTGGGCGCCCATGTGGTGCTGCAGGGCGGCGTGGCCTACAACCCCGGCATCGTGGCCGCGTTCAAGGCGCACCTGGGCGACGCCCTTTCGGTGTCGCCGTGGTTTGCCGTGTCGGGCGCGGTGGGCGCGGCCTTGCTCGCGCAGGAGGCCGGGGCGGAGGCCACGGCGTTTCGCGGGTTCGACCTGACGCGCGCGCAGCAGGCTTCGAGGGCCGTCGACCGCGCGTCCGTCGAGGAGAATCGTCGGTTCTTTCGCAAGGTCGACGAGTTGTTCTTGGAGGGGTACGACGCCCGCATCGATCCGTCCAAGCAAACGGTGGGCATTCCGCGCTGCCTTATGCTGCACAAGCTGTTTCCCCTGGCAAACGCGTTCTTCAAGCAGTTGGGCTACAACGTGCTGCTGTCCGATGCGACCGACGAGGAAACGGTGCGCCTCTCCCAGCAGACGGCTCAAGGTGAGACATGCTATCCCGTGAAGCTCGTCCACGGTCATCTGGAGCAGTTGGCGCGGCGCGGCGTGGACTACGTGTTCATGCCGGCGGTGCGCACGATTCGCCACGTCTCTTCCAAGGTCGCGCACAACTACGCGTGCCCCTACATGCAGTCGGCGCCGATGCTGGCGGCCAAGGAGCTTGACTTCGAGGGCCGCGGCATTCGCCTTTTGAGCCCGGTACTGGACATGGATTTCGGGCAGCAGGCCGTTGCCGAAGCGCTGCTGGGCGTGGGCGCGCAGCTGGGAAAGGAGCCGCGTGAAACCGCCCGCGCCATGCTGGCGGGCGGTTTCGCGGTGCAGGAGTTCACGCGTAAGACCGAAGAGCTGGGAGAGCAGCTGCTGGGTTCGCTCGGCCCCGACGAGCGCGTGCTCGTGCTGATCACCCGCAACTACGGCATTGTCGATCCGGCGCTCAACATGGGCATTCCCGATGCGCTCCTGGACCGTGGCCGGAAGGTGATCACGGTGAGCCATCTGCATGCGCATGACGTGGACGTGTCGCAGGATCATCCGGGGCTGTACTGGCCGTTCGGGCAGCATATCGTGTCGGGCGCGAAGCTGGTGCGCCGCGATCCGCGCCTGTTCGCGGTGTACCTGACCAATCACGGGTGCGGCCCGGACACCATGGTGAGCCACCTGTTTCGCGAGGAGATGGGCGACAAGCCCTACCTGCATATCGAGACCGACGAGCATTCTTCGCAGGTGGGGGTCGTGACGCGCATCGAGGCGTTTTTGAACGCGATCGACCACTACGAGCCGCGCGACGAGCGCGCGCTGCCCCTGGCGGGCCGTCCGTACGAGGCGCCGCACGCGACGCTCGATGCGCGGCGGGTTGTGGCGCTGCCGTCGTTCGGGGCGTGGGGGCCCTTGGTGGGCGGCTGGCTGGAGGGGCGCGGCCTGCGCGTGGAATTGCTGGAACCCGACGACGCGGCTGTGGCCGCCGGACGTGCGCGCAGCGCTTCGAAGGAGTACCTGTCGTTCACGGCGCTGCTGGGAATGTCGTTGCGGGCGGCTGCGAAAGCCTCGGCGGAACGTGCCGGTGCGAGCGGCTTGCAGCTGCTGCTGCCTTCGACGGAAGGCGCCGAGGCCGACGGGCAGTACGACCGCGTGATCCGCGCCGTCTTGGACGAGGAAGGGGCGGCCGACGCGAAGCTGGTTGCGCCGATCCTCGATCAGCTGCCTTGGTCGATGCCCGATCCCGAGGGCTTCTTCCTGCATCTTTTGGCCGGCGACGTAGCCTACGCGGCCGACCAGGACGATCGTCAAGAGGTGCTGGACGGGTTCCTGCGCGATGGCGTGACGTTCGAGCGCGTATGCGCCGCGGCCCGCCGAGCGGGGGATGCGGCCGAAGGGGGTTCGCGCCGCGCCCGCAAGACGCTTGCGCTGGTGGGCGAGTGGCCTTTGGTGTACGCCGACCAGCTGACGGGCGGACGCTGGGAGGGCCTTGAGCGCGCAGGGTACCGCCTGGTGCGCATGCCGCTGTCCGAGTACCTGTGGTTTCTGTGGCGCGATGCGCGTCAGCCCGACGAGCTGCTGGCGGCCTTCGCCGCGCAGATGGCCGAAGTGCACCGTTCGTTAGGCTGCGCCTCGCCGTTTTGCGCCAGCTTGGACGACCTGCGGATTGCGGCTGACGAGGCGCTGGGGGGCTATCGGGGCGCGAACGGAAGGTACCGAGCGGCTAAGGCGCGCTTGGCGGCGCGCGAGGCGGACGGCGTGATAGCGGTGTCGTCGATGTACGAGAACACCGGCATCGTGCTCAAGCTGCTCGACGATGCCGACGACCTTGCGGCTCCCGTGCTGCACGTGTCGTTCGACGGCGCGCTCGACCAGGGCATCGACGAGCGCTTGCGGTCGTTTCTCTACTACGTGTGAGGAGCGGCTGCGAAACGCGCGGCTTCCCGGGCTGACCGCAGTCCTGCGACCGGCGGCGGGATCCAGGCCCCGCCGCCGGTCGGGGCTTACTCCTGCGCTTTGAGCGCCAGGGCAAGCGGGACGCGCTTGATGCGCCTGGTGTGCAGAAACGCCACGACGGCGTACGTGGCAACGCCGATTGCCGCGATAAGCGCCAGGCGGTCGGCGGGCGCGTACGCCTCCATGTTGCCCCCGTATCCCGCGAGGGCAGCTCTGATCAGCGTCGATATACCCAGGACAACCAGGGGCAGGGATGCAAGGAGCGAGGCGATCACCACGGTTGTGATGGAATGCAGGTACAGCTTGTTGATCTCGCGGTTTCGGTAGCCGAACACCTTCATGTACGAAATGCTGCGCGCGCTTCGATCCAGTACCGTTTTCGTGAGCAGGTACATGAGCACCAGGTAGACAAGCGTGGCCGCTGCCGTCATCATGTCCATCACATGGCCCATCGAGTCTTGCATCTGGGCGCTGATCTTGTCCATGTCGGCAGGGGCAAGATCGCTTGCCAGATAGCGTTCGTCCAGGTTGAGGCTTTCGTTCGACACGTATCCGTTGAAATAGCCGGCATCGTTGCCGAACAGCTCGTTGAAGTCCTCGATGCTCAAGAACACCGCCATGCACGAGGAGCTGCCCCAAAGCGAGCTGGGGGTCAGCTCGTAGGCTGCGCCGTCGAACTTGTTCGAGAACGTTTGCGGCTCTCCGGGTTTCAGCCCGCATTTCTGCGCCAATCCGCGTCCTACGGCCACCTTTCCCTCGCCGACGTCGACGTCGTTCCAGTAGCGGGATCCTTCCGCGATGCCGTACACGACGACCTCTTCGTTCCCCTGTGCCAAGCGGGCGGTTTCCAGGCGCCCTGCGGCGAACTTCTCGGCCTGCTCGATGACGCTGCGGTCGTTCGGCTTCACGTTGACGGGGTGGGCTCCTTCCTGCACCGTCGAAGCTTTTTGCGCGAGCGCGGCAAGCTCGATCGGGTCCATGGCTTCAAGTTGGGACTGCTCGGTTGCGGCCAGCGCGGTCGCGGCTGCGAACGCCTCGCGCTCGTCGTCGGTCGCGTCGATTTCGAGCGGCGCCTTGAGCAGGTACTGGTGCTCGGCCACCAGATCGTTGCGCAGGGAATCGGCGTAGTGCTCGATGGTGGGCATCATGCACAGCCCGAACAACAGCAGCATGCTGGCGAACGCGATCCCCACGAACAGCGTGGCGAAGTGCGAAAGGTTGCGCAGGAACACGCGCAGCCTGAACCGCGCCGAAAAGCCAAGGCGCTCGGGAAGCTTCAGGGTTGCGCGCATGCCGGCCTTCGCCGTTTCGCGCCGTAGGAACATGAGCGGCGTGCAGCGCATCTTGCGCGCCAGCCCGACGGACGTGATTGCCATGAGCAGGAAAAACGGGATGACGGTGGTCAATCCGAAGGCGCGCCAGCTCCAGGCGGCAACGTAGGGCGGCAGGCTGTAGCTGTTGTAGTACAGGCCTTTCATGGGGTCGACCATGACGGTGTATCCCAGTACGTTGCCCGCCACGGCCGCCGCCAGGCCTACCAAGCAAGGCAGCGCCAGGTAATGCGCGATCAGCTCGCGTTTGCGGTATCCCGAAGCCAGAAGCGTGCCGATGACGGCGCTCTCTTCGTCGATGGCGGCCGAGGTCAGCACCACGAACACGAACGCCATGATGACGATGAGCAGAAACAGCATGGTCTCCCAGGTGACCTGATCGCCCGCCACGTCTTCGGCGGCGTAGGTGATCCCTTGGTTCGACGCGGCGTCCACCAGATCGGTCAGCAAGGCTCCGTGGCTGGCCAGCGCATCGGCGATGTCCTGCTCGGCGTCGATGCGCTCGGGCAGGGGCAAGGCGCGGTCGTCGAACAGGAAGGAGTAGACGTGGGAGACGCTCGCGCCTTCGAAGGACGCGAACGCGGCTCGGTCCACAACGGCGGTGCCGAACGTGAGCGTGTTCATGACGAAATCGGAGTTCTTTTCGAAAAGAGCCGCATAGTCGGGAAGCGTCATGATGCCCGACACGGTCAGATCCCGCCCGCCCACGCGCACCGTATCGCCCGTTTCGATGCGGGCATGCTCCGCGAAGGTCCGATCGAGCGCGATCTCGTCGGCTCCCTGCGGGGCTTCGCCCTGCGCGTAAGCGGCCTCGTTGAAGCCGTTGCGGTTGAGGTGCACGCGCACCGTGGCGCCCGGTGCGTCGTCGCGCTCGAGCGGCAGGTCGTAGCTGAAGTTCTCGTGCACGGACGCGCCCAGGTCCTCGACGGCCGCAAGCGCTTCGGCGGGCGCTTTCCGGCTTGTCGTGAAGCGCCCGTCCTCGACGGCGTAGGCGTCGCGCATGCCGTCGGTGATGCGCTCGATGCTGCTGGCTGCTGCAAGGAAGCCGGACACGAGCGTGATGGAGATGGTCATGAGCAGGAAGATGCCCAGATACCTGCCGAAGTTGTGCCTGAGCTCGCGCGGAAGGCGGCGGACAAGAGGGGTTGCCATGGCGCGCCTACCATTCCAGATCGCGCGCAGCGAGCACCTGCTGGTTGCGCGCGTCTTCGGCCAGGACCCCGTCGCGCAGCCGTAGGACGCGATGGGCCATGTGCCTGATGGCGTCGTTGTGCGTGACGATGACGATGGTGCAGCCGTAGTCGCGGTTGACCCGTTCCATCAACTCAAGTATCTCTTTCGAGGTTTGATAGTCCAACGCGCCCGTCGGCTCGTCGCACAGCAGCAGGCGAGGGTTTTTCACGAGCGCGCGCCCGATCGCGCAACGCTGCTGCTGCCCGCCCGATATTTGGCGCGGGAACTTTCCGCGATGGTCCCATAGCCCCAGCGAATGCAGCAGGTCGTCAAGGGGAAGCGGGTTTGCGCTGAGATGGCGGCACACCTCGATGTTCTCGCGCACGGTCAGGTCGGGGATCAGATTGTAGAACTGGAACACGAATCCCAGCTCGCGTCGGCGGTACTCGCCAAGCTCCTTGTCGGAAAGGCCGGTCAGCTCAACGCCTCCCACGCGGATGGAGCCCGAGTCGGCCGGCTCCAGCCCGCCTACCAGGTTGAGGAACGTGGACTTTCCCGAGCCCGAAGGCCCGAGCAGCGCGCATACGGCGCCCTGTTCGATGGTCGTGGCAATGTCCGAGAGCACGGTGGCGCGCGCTTCGCCTTCTCCGTAGTGCTTGCAAAGGCCGTCGACCGACAGGAAGACGGGGTCGATCGCCGGGCGTTCGCGGCGTTCGTCGGAGTCGGCGTCTTGCGCCTTGCGGTTTTCGTGGGGGTCGTGCTTCTTCGGGGGGAAGAAGGCTGCTTGGTTGGACATGGGTTCTCGTTTCCCCGCGTGAGCGGCTTATAAGTTTACTAAGGCTAACATTTACCACAACGGAGAGGGAAACACAACGACAAGGGGGAATACGGGCGCGCGCAGCGCCTTGCTCGGCCGAGGAGGGCTCTGCGGCGCGGTGGAGGTCGGCGAGGATCGGGCGGGTTGCGGGCCGCGCGCTCGGAAGGCGGTGCGATCGAGCGGGCTTCGTCGCGTGCCGGGGAGGCGGCGCGGGTCGGGCGGGGACCGCGTGCGGCGCGCAGCGGTGAAACCGTGTTTTTGCCTCAACGGAAACGCGAAGGCTGCGTTGTCGCGCAAGCGACGTGGTAGGATTTCCCCTGAACCATGATCGAATTGCCGCATGCGAGGAGCAGCCAGTGCCGGAAAACCAGAACAACGTGCCGAACCCGACCAAAACCGTGATCGACGACGAGCAGTTGAAGCGGATGCTCAATCAAAGCGAGCCGTCCTTTTTCGAGCGAAACCGGTTTCGCATGGTCACGCTTATCCTGATCGCCCTCAACGTGATCGTGTTCGCGGTGGAGGCGGTGCTTTCGGGGTTCCGCGTGAACGTGTCGACGTCGGTGCTCGTGCAGATGGGCGCCATGTACGCGCCGTGGATGCAGTCGGCGGCCGACCTGTACCGGTTCGTGACGCCGATGTTCTTGCACATGGACCTCATGCACCTGGGGTTCAACATGGTTGCGCTCTACAGCGTGGGCGAAGTGCTCGAACGCGTGCTGGGCAAAGGGAACTTCCTGGCGCTGTACTTCATCGGCGGCATCACGGGCAACGCGGTGTCCTACGCCGCCGACGTGTTCCTAGGCGGTGGCTCGACAGTGAGCGCCGGCGCTTCCACCAGCGTGTTCGGCCTGTTCGTGGCCGTAGCCCTGCTGGGTTTGCTGCACAAGGGGAATCGCTCGATGTTCGCGCAGTACAGCAAGGGCATGTTGGGCATCATCGCGGTGAACGTCGCGTACACGTTCTTGGTGCCGGGAATCTCCGTGAGCGGACACTTGGGCGGCGCGCTGGGCGGCCTGGTGGCCATGTTCATGGTGCCGGCGAAAAGCCTGCGCGTGCCCACCGTCGCGCGGGTGGCCGTGGGGGTTCTGTGGGTGGCTTCGCTGGTTTGGCTGCTGGCATCGCAGGGGCTGCTTTCCCTGTAGGGCGCGCACTGGCTTTCGGGAGGGTTTGCCCGACGTTCGCCGGGCGCCGATGTTCGCCGACGCCCGGAAGCGCGGCTTGTCGCCGCGCTATGCCAGGAACAGCTTGCGAACCTCGTCCATCAGCTGCTTTCGCATGAACACGAGCAGTCCCAGCAAGAACACGCTTGCTGCGAGTGCGCTCGAAAGCGCGGGGATCTCCCAGGTGGTAAGCCCCAGCGCGATGAGCGCAAGGGGAACCAGCCCCAGCACCACGTCGAAGAGCAGGTACTTCGCGTACCCGGCCACGAACGTGTCTTTGAACACGGCCACGAGCACCGTGTCGAACACCAGCGCCACCAGGCATATTCCCGGTATGACGAACGTGGTGACCAGCGTGTTTCCCGTGACCAGAAACCATGCTGCCGCAATGCCCAGCAAAATGAGGAAGTAGCGTACCACCACGCGCAAAAAGTCCGGCGAATGCGCAAGGATGTTGCGTACGAACAGGTAGTTCACCACCAACGCCACGCACACCGAAACCACGATGTCGCCCGGAAGCGACAGCATTCGTCCCAGAAACGCCATCACCAAAAGGCATGCTCCGCTCACGAAGGCCAAGACGCCAAGGGCCATGGCTCCCGACTTGCGCACTTCGTTTCGCGGAAACGCCGACGGCGTTGCCGTTCCGGCAAGCTCGGCTTGGCACAAGGGACAGCGATCGAGGTCGCCGGTGAATTCGACGCGGCACTTCTCGCAACGTCTCACGGTCGTTCCCTTTCTCCTTCGGGTGCGCCGTCGTCGGCGCCTTCTTCATGTGCGGGAACCTGGCCGCCCCATCGTTTGACCGAAGTCTCCAGTTTGGTTTCCAGGCGGTCCTCGGCTACTTCTTCGCTTGTTTTGTTGATGTTGACGTACCCTTCGATGCCCTGGTCCGAGAAGTACCGGCAGAAGTTCTTGATCACGTCGGGGTTCGAGTACGTGGTGGATATGCCGATGCTCAGATCGTCTCCGAACGAGCACACCATGAAGTTGAGCCCGACGGTGGAGGTCAGCACGTTGACGTTGCGGATGAACGGGGCCAGGCGCTCGTCGACGCCGATAGCTCCCAGGCTTGATACGGTCGTCGTGGTTTCGCGCTCAACCATGCGGTCTGCCAGTTCGAGCGCGATGTCCTTCACGAACAGCGGGGCGAAGCGCAGGGCCGGGTGCTTTTCGAGCGCGATCATGCGGTTCATCCGCGGTTTGAGGTTTTCTGCCTCGGTCGCCACCTTCAGCTGGTCCTGCACGCGGGCGGCTACGACTTCCACGGGTTCGTCCTGATCGCCGGGCGTGTAGGACACGAAAGCCAAGCCGAAGAAGTTCTTGGTGGTGGCCGATTCGAAGATTCTCCGAAGGTCCACGGGCACGTCGATGCGAATGGCGCGATGGCGGTCGCGACGCGGCATCTCCGCGCGAATGGCGCACATCACCGCTGCGATCACAAGCGACGTCAGGCTCACTCCGTGCGAGCGCGCCAGGTCGAGCACGCGCTGCATGGGCAGGTGGTATTCCATGAACGTGGGGTCGGCCTTGTCGCGCCAGCCGGACAGCCGGTAGATCTTCGGCGCGCGCGTGCCCGCGGCCTTGTCCCGCTCAAAGTACTTGTCGAAGCTGTCCTCGTGCTTTTGGTGGTCAGATCCGTCGTATTCGAACGGCACCCCCTCCACGCCGTAGCGCTTTTGAATGTAGACGTGCAGCAGCATCTTGAAGAAGCTCAAGGAGCCGCGCCCGTCGGAGACGATGTGGGAAACCTCCAAGTTGATGCGGTTTCGATAATAGCTGACGCGGAACAGGACGCTTTTCGCGTCGACGTGCAGGCCGAAGCAAATCGGAAGGTTCTCGCGGCTGATTTCGGGCGGCTTCGGCGCTTGCTCCAGGTAGTGCCAAAACATGCCGCTGCGCAGGCACACGTTGAACCCGGGGAACGTGTCGACCGTCTTGTCGAGCGCGCGCTGCAGCGCCTGCGGGTCGACGTCGTCGACCAGCTCGGCTGCGTAGCGGAACACCGTTTGCGCGGAGCTGCCGGCTTGGGATGAGTAGAACTTGCCTACGTTGTCTAGTCGGTACCAAGTATTCCGAGCCACGCCGGTTTGTCCTCTCGCTTCAGGTCGGTGCCGTCAAGGAAGTGCCCGATGATCCGGTAGGTGTCTCTGACCGCGCCGACCACCGAAGGATACAGCAGGTACCCGTGCACGGCGTCGAGCACGCGGTAGCACTGCACGCTGCCGCCCTCCAGCTCCAAGCGCGCCGCGTATGCCTCGCCCTCGTCGCGCAGCGGGCAGTACTCGGCTGTGACCACCAGGGTGCGCGGCTGGTCCGAAAGGTCGGGATCGAGCAGCGGCGCGAAGTAGGGGTTGGCGTAATCGGTCGGCGACGAACGGTACAGCTCCATGTACCCGCGTATGTCGCGCCAGGTGAGCAGGTAGTCCTCGCCGTTTTCGCGCACCGAGTCGAACCATGAGGTTCGCGGGTCGTGATCGTCGTAGGTGACGGGGTAGAGCAGCACCTGCGTAGGCGGGCGAAACGCGCCGCGGTCGCGCGCCATGAGCGATACGACGGCGGCTAGATTTCCCCCTGCGCTGTCGCCGAGCAGCACGATGCGACGGGGATCGACGTCGGGCAGCAGCTTTCCCGCGAACAGCTGGCGCGTCACTTCGTAGCAGTCCTCGGAGGCCTGCGGGAATCGGTGCTCGGGCGCGCGCCGGTAGTCCACCGACACCACGCGCCGCTCGAGTTTGAGCGCCATGGTGGAGCAAGCGTCGGCGTAGAAGTCCACGTCGCCGTTGACCCAGCCGCCTCCATGGAAGAACAGGATGGTGCCGCGCCAGTCTTCGGACACCTTGAAGCCCGAAGCAAGCGAGAAGTCGATGTCGAGCGGCGTGAAGATGCGCAGGGGCACGCGGTAGCCGTCCGGCATGACGGCGAAGGCGTCGTCGACGCGGCAGCGGGGATTGGGTATGGCCAGCTTGGCGCTGAGGTCCTCGGCGGCGCGCTGCGCCTTGTAGAACTCTTTGATGTCGGGCCTGATCCGCGTGGCGGCTCGATAGGCTGCCAGGATGGCCTTGTTCATGGGCATGGTTCGTCGTCCTTTCGCGGAGACGGTGCCGCCCGGCGCGGTTGGCGCGGATCGGGCGGCGCGGCGGCGCGCCGCGTCGGTTCGTCTGAGCATCGTAGCACAAGCTTCGCGCGCGGGGCCTTTCGGAGCGAAGCCGACACATCGCTGCGGCGCATCGTCGCCCGGAATGCACCCGCCAGCCTTCGCCTTCGCCCGCGCTTGCCCGGCCGAATCCGCACGGGCGGCCGGGTGCGGGCGCGGGCGACGGCGGGCGAGGGGGCGGTTGCGCGGACCGCTCGAAACCTGTACGTTTCGAGCGGCGATGACGTACTTGCGCGCCGCGGGGGCCGATTCGCCGCGCGCTTTGCTATGATGGCGAAAAACGATGATTCGCCGCGCCCGATCGAAGGGCGACGGCTGCATGAGACGAGGAGCGTGCTATGTACGGACTCAAAACGGAGGCGAGTTTCGATTCCGCCCATTTCCTGACCGATTACTATGGCAAGTGCGAGAACCTGCACGGCCATCGGTGGCGCACGGTGGTCTACCTGGAAACCGGCGAGCTCCAAACCGAAGGGACCATGCGCGACATGGTGCTGGACTTCGGCGTGTTCAAACGCGCGGTGCGCGATCTGGCGGAAGAGCTCGACCACACCTTCCTCGTGGAGGAGGGCTCGCTTGGCGAGGCCACGTTGGCCGCGCTCGCCGCAGAGGGCTTCAGCTTGACTGTGCTGCCGTTTCGCACTACGGCCGAGAACCTGGCGCGCTACGTTTGCGAACGCTTGACTGAGCAGGGCCTGCCCGTTTCGCAGGTGGACATGTACGAGACTCCGAACAACTGCGCCGTGTACCGCGCGCGCTGATGCGACCGCGAACGGCAACGCGCGAACCTTCCCGAAGAGCCTCCGAATCCAGATGTGAAGAAATTGTATACCTAGGTTAACTCCCCTTGTCGGCACGTATAAGTTCACCTAAGATAACTCACATCGAACGAGGCGCTGCCTTATCGATTGTGAATCCGCTGACCCGGCGGCAGAGGCTCCTCTCGTCTGGCCGACTGCCGCATCATGCAAGCGGAGGGAAGATCCCCCCTTCTTCCCTCCGCTTTTCTTGTTTCGACTGGATTCGGGCATAGGGGGAGGGGAAGGAGGCGGGTCGTGGAGCGAATGTCCATGTCCGGCGAAGATTACCTGGAGGCTATCGTCGAGCTGAGCGGTCCCGAGCGGGCCGTCGTGCGCTCGGTTGACCTAGCCGACGCGCTATCGGTTTCCAAAGCGTCGGTGAGCAAGGCGGTGATCGTGCTCAAACGTGAAGGCTATGTCGACCAGCAGCCTTACGGCGGCATCACCCTGACCGAGAAGGGGATGGCGTACGGCACCTCCGTGCTCGACCGCCATAAGCTTCTTCTGGCGTTCTTGACAAAGGTCATCGGCATCGATGAGGACGTCGCAGACGAGGAAGCCTGCAAGATGGAGCATGCCATTAGCGACGAGTCCTTCGAGCGTTGGGTCGCCTACGCTGACAGCATTGGCCTGAAGTGCTCCGAAAGGCCGCATTCGTAGCAGCACGGGTCCGCTTCTCTACCGTCCGCAGATTGAGAGTGTTACGAAATTGAATTCCGTGTTACGATGCGCGACGAAACGGTTGCACATCGTACGGAAGGAATATGCCATGCTGGACGAAACGTGGTGGACGCGGGCGGCGTCGTTTCATGGGCACACGTGCCCGGGGCTCGCTATAGGATTCAAAGCGTGCGAAGGGGCCATTGCGGAGCTGGGGCTCGATGCGGCGAAGCTTCCCGCCGTTGACGAGGAGATCGTGTGCGTGACCGAGAACGATGCGTGCGGCGTGGATGCCGTGCAGGTTGTTCTGGGCTGCACGTACGGCAAGTCGAACCTGATTCCGCGATTGCGCGGCAAGATGGCGTTCTCGTTCTTCGTGCGCGGCACCGACCGCGCCGTGCGCCTTGTGTTCACGGCCCGATCCGGCGAGAGAAGCCGCGACGAATTTCAATCGTACATCCTGAGCACGCCGTACGACCAGCTGTTCGACGTGGGGCTGCCCTCGTACGGTCTTCCGGAGCCTGCGCGGCTGTTCGCGTCGCAGGAGTGCGCGGTGTGCGGCGAATCGACGGCCGAGTACGGCCTGCGCGTGCAGCAGGGCGCTTTGGTGTGCCGCGATTGCTACGACGCGTACGCGCGGGAGGGAATCTGGTGATTCGGTCCCTGATGGCTGCCGAAGGCGATGCGGGCGTTTCGGCTTCGGCTTCGGCAGCTTCGGCTTCGGCGGCCTCGGCGCGCGGTTCGGGAAGGGCGGCGCATGCTCAGGCGCGCATCGAGCGACGGAACTGGCTGGTTGTCGCCGTGCTCGTTGCCGTGTGCGTCGCGGTTTCTCTGTGCGCGCTCGCAAGCGGCGCTTCCGACATGAACCCGCTTGCCAGCGCGCAGGCGCTGTTGGGGATCGGGTCTGCGCAGGACGTCATGACCGTGCGATCCATTCGTCTGCCGCGCGTGCTGTGCGCTATCGTTTCCGGCGCCGGCCTGGCGCTGGCAGGAGCCGTGCTGCAAAGCGTTCTGGAGAATCCGCTCGCATCCGCATCGACCGTGGGGATTTCCCAGGGAGCTGCCTTCGGCGCCACGTTGGCCCTTCTTGTGGTGGCTCCTGTTGTGGCGGGCGCTTCCACGGGGATCGGCATGGGTGCCGTCGCCCTGTTCGCGTTCGCTGGCGCCTTGGCGTCGAGCGCGGTGGTGCTGCTGTTCTCGCGGCTGGGGTCTTCCAGCCCGGAGAGCATCGTGCTGGTGGGTGTTGCGCTTTCGGCTTTGTGGGCGGGCGCGTCGACCATCATCCAGTATTTTTCGGACGATCTTGCCCTGACGAAAGTGATCTTTTGGCAGTTCGGCGATCTGGGCCGTGCAACGTGGTCTCAAATCGGCTTCATGGCCCTGGTGGGTGCTGCGTGCGCGCTGTACTTTTTCGCGAATCGCTGGAACTACAATGCGTTGCAAAACGGCGGCCAGGTTGCGGGCGGCTTGGGCGTGAACGTGGTGCGTTGCCGCGTGCTGGGCGTTGTGGCGTCTACGGTCATGGCGGCGGCGATGGTGTCGTTCGTGGGGCTTGTCAACTTCATCGGGCTCATTGCCCCTCATATTGCTCGCCGTCTTGTGGGCAACGACTACCGCTTCCTGCTGCCGGCATCGCTTGTCCTGGGGTCGATCATCATGCTGGCCAGCGACCTTGCGGCGCGCATGGTCATATCGCCCGTGGTGCTCCCCATTGGCGCCATCACGTCGTTTCTGGGCGCGCCGCTGTTTTTGTACCTGCTGTACAAGGGGTGCAAGCGATGAGGTGCGAGCAGTTGGGGAAGGGCGATCCTGCCGTGAGCGTCGAGGAGGCGCGGGCACTGCTCCAGGAGGTGTTCGACGCTCCTGCGGCCGATTCGCGAATCCCCGAGCGCCCCGTGCTGTCCGCCGAGGCGGTGGCGTATGCGTACCCCGCTGCCGAAAAGCCGGTGTTTCGCGGCATCGACGTGCAGGCGACCGCGGGGTCGATGCTGGCCATCCTGGGAAACAACGGAGCAGGGAAGTCTACGCTGCTCAACGTTTTGGCGGGCATCGTTCGCCCGAGCGAGGGGTCGGTGAAGGTCGATGGTCGCGACGTCGCGTCGCTCGGCCGCCGCGACGTCGCCCGCCGCATTGCCTTGGTTGCGCAGCAGCAGCGTATCCCTCACTTGAGCGTGTACGACCAGGTGCTGTTGGGGCGAAAGCCGCATGTTTCGTGGTCGTTGTCCGATCGCGATCGCCGGGTGGTGTCCGCTATGATCGAGCGTCTGGGGCTTGAGCGATTCGCCGCGCGCTATCTTGACGAGCTGTCCGGAGGCGAGCGTCAGAAGGTGTTCATCGCCCGTGCGCTTGCGCAGGAGCCGAAGGTTTTGCTGCTCGACGAGCCCACGAGCGCGCTCGATCCGAAGAACCAGCTGGAGGTTTTGGGCATCGTGCGCGACGTGACCGCTTCGGAGTCCATCGCTTCGGTGCTGGTGATCCACGACATCAACCTGGCATTGCGATTCTGCGATCGTTTTTTACTGGTGCGCGATGGCTGCGTGGTGGCGTACGGCGACCGCGAGGCGGTGACCGACGAGGCTCTGTCGGCCACGTACGACGTGGGCTTCAAGGTGGACGCGGTGGGCGACGTTCCGGTAGCCGTGCCGCTTGGCTGACGGCGCGGCGCAACGGGTGCTCGCTATCGTTCGCGGTCGCAAGGCGCGCCCGCTTTCATTGTCGATCCAAAAAAACCGTTTTGGGGGGCCATACCTGTTTTTTGTTTGTCAAATAACCGAGCAGCCCCCCCCACAGCCCCGTGCCCGGTTGCGCCCGGCCCGATGGGCGGGGGGGCAC